>CAYNCM010000135.1:0-5505 GCA_964395825.1 uncultured Planctomycetaceae bacterium | reverse complement strand
GGACAGCGCACCAGGACCAACGCCCGCACCCGCAAGGGCAAGAAGAAGACCGTTGCCGGCAAGAAGGGCGTGAAGGGACACTGAGACGCTGAAGGCGGAACGGCGAACGCGGAATGCGGAAGTGTCCGCGATGCCGCACGCCGAAATCCGCGTTCCGAATTCGTAGAAGTGAGCTGCCCCGGCGGCAGCGTCCGCAGCTTCGAGGAGCATCATGGCCAAGAAAACGAAAAAGGTTCGACGCAACGTGGTCCGCGGCGTGGCCCATGTCAAGGCTACGTTCAACAACACCCAGGTCACCATCACCGATGTGAACGGCGAGACGGTGGCATGGGATTCGGCCGGCACGGTCGGGTTCAAGGGCGCCCGCAAGTCGACGCCCTTCGCCGCCAGCCGCGCCGCGGAGAATTGCGCCTCCAAGGCCCGCAAGCTCGGCATGCAGGAAGTGGAAGTGCGCATCAAGGGCCCCGGGCCTGGCCGGGAAAGCGCGGTCACCAGTCTCCAGGCGGCGGGCTTGAAGATCACCGCCATCGAGGACAACACCGCCGTGCCCCACAACGGCTGCCGGCCCCGCAAGAAGCGCCGGGTCTGAACCGATCAATCCCGCGCCCCGGGAAGAAGGGGACCTCGCCCGACGCAGCACGGGTGCGGTTCACCGATAGCCGGGGCGGGCCTTGTTGAAAAAAGGCACTGCTGCACGCGAAGGAGATTCACGATGCGTATTCGATGGAGAGGCCTCGAGCTGCCCAGCCGCGTTCTCCCCGACGATCAGAACACCGAAAACTACGGCAAGTTCCTCGTCGAACCTTTCGAACGCGGGCTCGGCACCACCATCGGCAACAGCCTCCGACGAATCCTGCTGTCGACGATCGAAGGCGCCGCGGTCACCAGCGTCAAAATCACCGGCGCGTCCCATGAGTTCTCCAGTCTCGACGGGGTGCAGGAGGATGTGACCGACATCATCCTCAACATCAAGAACCTCGTCGTGCAACTCGACGGCGATGAACCGAAGACCATGAGTCTCGGCGCAACCGGGCCCGGCGAAGTGACCGCCGACATGATCGAGGCCGACACCTCCATCACCATCCTCAACAAGGATCTGGTGATCTGCAACCTGACGTCCGAGGTTGACTTCGACGTGGAGTTCACGGTCGAAAAGGGCCGCGGCTACGTGCCCGCCAGCGAGTTCCAGGAGCGCGAGGGCGAGCAGGAAGTCGGCGTGATTCACGTCGACGCCATCTTCAGCCCCGTTCTCCGGGTGCGGTACAAGGTCGAGGACACCCGCGTCGGCCAGCGCACCAACTACGACAAGCTGACGCTGGAGATCTGGACCAACGGCGCCGTCGATCCGGAAATGGCGATGGTCGAGGCGGCGAAGATTCTCCGCAAGCACCTGAACCCCTTCGTGCAGTACTTCGAACTGGGCAGCGAGGTGGTCAGCGAGGAAGCCGCCGCCGCCAGCGCCGTGGACGAGGAACTCGTCCGCAAGCTGCAGATGCCCATCAGTGAACTGGATCTGTCCGTCCGGGCGAGCAACTGCCTGGAGTCGGCGAACATCCGCACGGTCGGCGAACTGGCTTCGCTCAGCGAGGCCGACCTTCTGAAGATTCGCGCGTTCGGCAAGACGTCGCTGCGCGAGGTCAGGCGCAAGATGGACGACCTGGACCTTCAGCAGGGCATGACGCTGCCCGAGGGCGTCAGCCTCGAGGTGGCGGACGAACAAGAGGACCAACCCGCCGAGCAAGAGTAAAACCGATCCCCGCGAAAAGGTGTCGGAGACTGTTTTCGCGGGCTTCGAGGATGTGAACGATGAGACACGCAATCGCCGGATACAAGCTGTCGCGCAGCACGCCGCATCGCCGGGCCACGTTCCGCAATCTGGCTGCGGCCCTGTTCCAGCACGGGCAGATCACCACCACGCTGCCCAAGGCCAAGGCCGTTCAGCCCTTCGTCGAAAAGATGATCACCCTCGCCCGGCGCGGCGACCTGCACGCCCGTCGGCTGGCCATCCGCGAACTGCAGGATCGCCGGCTGGTCAAGGTGCTCAAGGGCGGCGCCGAGGCCGAGCAGATTGAGGACAAAACCCTCATCCAGAAGCTGTTCGACGAGATCGCCCCCCGCTACAAGGATCGGCCGGGCGGCTATACCCGCATCGTTCGCCTGGGCAAGCATCGCATCGGCGACGGCAGCGACCTGGTC
Organism: uncultured Planctomycetaceae bacterium; assembly: GCA_964395825.1. Taxonomy (GTDB): domain Bacteria; phylum Planctomycetota; class Phycisphaerae; order Phycisphaerales; family Zrk34; genus JANQFT01. Next base: position 3,309 of record CAYNCM010000135.1, on the reverse strand, counting down.
GTTTTGCAACTGATCGACGAGGAAACCGAAGGCGGCCCGCAGGTGCGCGGTCGCTTCAGCCGTCGCCGCCAGAAGCAGGACAACCGCACCGTCTTCGCCGCCCGACTCCGCAAGAGCGACAAGACCGGCGAAGCCGAAAAAGAAGCGCCCGCCGAGAGCCAGACCGACGCTGAACAGCCGCAGGCCGAACCGCCCGTCGAGCAAACAGCGCAGGCCGCATCGCCTGAATCCGGCGAAGCCACCGAGGCGGCGGACGACCAGATTCCCAAGCAGGACTGACACCCACGCGCTGTTTGTTCACACGCCGCCGGTGGTTCGGCCGGCGCGTTTTGTTACGCGCGCGGCCACAAGCCGGGTGACGGACGCTATCATGGAACGCCGGGTCTGCTTCGGAGATTCCTCGCGATGAAGTCCGTTCTGGTGTGCATCGATTTTTCCCACCTCACCGAGCGCCTGCTGGCGGTGGCGACGGATCTCGCCCGGCCGGTCGACGCGGCGGTGCATCTGATTCACGTACCCCAGTATCGACCGGACGTGTGCCGTTACGTCTCCCTCGCCCCGGCCAGCCCGCAGACCGGCCATCGGTTCGCCGCCGCCCGGCGCGACCTCGAAGCCCTCGCTTCCCAACTGCGTGCCGCCGGACTGAAGAACGTCACCGCCCGCGTCATCCAGGGCCCGGTCTCCCAGGTCATCACCGACCAGATCCAACGCAACCAGGCCGACATGGTCATCATGGGTTCGCATGGCCAGGGCGCGGTGCATCACCTGGTCGTCGGATCGGTGGCCGAAGGTGTGCTCAAGCGCGTCCGCACGCCCGTCCTGCTCGTGCCCGTCTGCCCGAGCCGGTCCTGAGCGTGGCGAAGGGCCGGGTATCCGGGTTTGCGCTTGTCCTGCCGCGTTCGGATCGTACCATGAACGTTAGTGGACCCTCACGACGGAGATTCTCATGTGCGCCCAACCTGCTGATTCGGATTGCATCTTCTGCAACATCGCCGCCGGCCGCGTGCCGTGTCACAAACTGTACGAGGACGAGCACGTGCTGTCGTTTCTCGACATCGGCCCGCTGAGCGAAGGCCACACGCTGGTCATTCCGAAGAACCACTTCGAGACACTCGACCAGATGCCCGAGGGCCTGGCCGGTGAATGCATGCGCATCGCCGCCCGGGTGAGCAAAGCCGTCATGGCCGCGATGCCCGACGCCGAAGGCTGGAACATCCTGCAAAACAACGGGGCGGTTTCGGGGCAGGTGGTCCCACACGTGCACTTGCACATCATCCCCCGCCGCGAAGGCGACGGCCTGGGCTACCGCTGGCCCGCGGGCAAGCTGACCGATGAAGACGCCGACCGCCTGACCCGGGCCATCGCCGCCGAACTGGGAACCTGAACACCCCGCATCCCCGTGGGTCGGGTTTCAGTCCCCCATGGGCATGCGGGGCGCGCGGCTACGGTCTGCCGAGCAAGATCATCCCCGCCATGATCGCGATCAGCATCACCACCACCAGCGTCACCACCCCGACGAGCGTGATCGCCCGCATCGAACGTTTGCGCTGATCGAGCAGCGCGGCGAGGCGCTCGTCGAGTTCGGCGATCTGCTCGCTGAGCCGCCGGATCGTCTCCGCCTGGGCTGCGCCAGCGGTCTTTACCTCGTCGACCGCCTGATGCACGCTGGACACTTCATCGTGCAGCCGGCGCGTGGTGCCCACGCTGGCGTCGACCTGTCGGCCGAGCGTTTCCAGTTGATGAGCGTGCTCGGTGATCGCCTTTTCCACCTGCGGCAGGTCGCCAAGGGTCCTGGTCACCTGGTCGAGCCGCTCGGTGTTTTCCGACTGCTTGTCGGCCAGTTCGCCGACGCGCTCAACGAGCTGGTTCTGCGTGGTCTGGATATGGGCGATGGCGGTGTCGCGCTCGGTGCGGCTGAATTTGGCCGGGCCTTCGTTTTCACCTTGGTGCCTGTCGTCGGGCGTGTCGACGGGTGCGGCCTCTTCGACCGGATGCACCGGATCGCCCTGGCTTCGCTTGCCTTTGAACAGGGAACCGAGACGTTGAGTGAATTTCGCCATGCCACGCTCCACCTGCGGGCGGGAATTTTGACACCCACAGAACCCCACTTTACGATGCGCCGTATGATGCGGTCAATGTCAAATCGCTTCAACCGGCCGGTCGCGGTGGTCTTGACGGCCCTGATGCTGGGGGCATGCGACTCGCCTGAACCGCCCGCGCCCACCCGGCGGGCCGAACGCGTGGTCAGCCTGTCGCCCGCCCTGACGCAAATGATCATCGACCTCGGCCGGGCCGACGCCATTGTCGGGGTGGGGGCCTATGACCCGGTCGCCCCGGACGACGCGACCGTGGTGGGCGACCTGCACCACGTCGAGTACGAGCAACTGCTGGCCGTTGACCCGACCGACATCTTCATCCAGCCGCCGGCGTCCGGCGTGCCGCAGCGCCTGGAGGAACTGGCCTCTTCCCACGGGTGGCGCATTCACGAGTACCGAATCCAATCCCTGCGAGACGTATTTGCCACGTTGCGCGGGACGGACGGCGATGCGGGGCCCACCGCCGGCGTCGGCGGGGCGCTCGGCGTGCCGTTGACGGCGCGCGGCCTGTCGGCCGAAATCGAACAGCAACTGCTCGACCTGACCGAACTGACCTCCCAGCGCGAGCGGCCGCACGTGCTGGTGCTGGTCAACACCGACCCCATGATCGCCGTGGGGGCCGGCACATTCCTCGACGATCTGCTGGTCCTCGCCGGCGGAGTGAACGTGCTGGGCGATTCGGCCGTGCCTTACCCCGGTGTTGATCGCGAAAAAATCCTCGCCCTCAGCCCCGAGGTGGTGATCGTGCTTGACGGTTCGCCCGAGGCGGCCGCCGACGATTCCTGGATCCCGCCCCCCGTGCTCAGCGCACTCGATGTGCCGGCGGTGAACAACAACCGGGTCGTGCGCCTGGCCGGACCGACCGTGCTGCTGCCGACGACCACCATGGCCGACACCGCCGCCCGCCTGGTGAAAACCCTTCACCCCCACTTGGCGGCGGAAGTCGACGCCGCGATGACCCGTGATGAACCGCGCTGACCTGCAAGGGGCCCAATCCGATTCGGACGAAGCTTCGCAGGTCGTGGACCGCGGTTCTTTCGATTCGTCTCAGCCCTTGCCCCGGCCCGACCTGTCCCGCCGGCCTCTGTTCGAGCGGCGCGACGTGGTGCTGATGATCGGGCTGGCGGCGGCGGTGGCGGCGGTGTGGATCGCGCGGTTGTCAGTGGGACCGCTGGAAGGCTGGCCGGGCTGGGAAGTGCTGATCGACATCCGG
>CAYNCM010000134.1:0-5537 GCA_964395825.1 uncultured Planctomycetaceae bacterium | reverse complement strand
CTAGACGATCGAGATCGGGCGGTGGCCGATGGTACGTAGCGGCCGATCAGGGCAGGTCGTCGCCGCGGAAACGCTCCTGCTGGTCGGGTGAAAGCGCCAGCACGTCGTCGCGGCTCCATGGGGCGACGTGGCCGTCACCGAACGTGAAGTTGGCGTTATGGCCCGGGTGCGTAATGTCGTCGGGACTCGCCGTGCCGAGCCACGGCCAGGGCGGCAGGTCCGGGCCCGCGGCGTCGGCGTCGAGCCGATCCATGAACCACCAGCCCTCGGCAAAGGCGCGCCAGTTCACGGTGCCTTCGCCGAACCAGAACGTCTCGCTGCGCAGCAGGTCGGCTCGCAGGGCGTTCCAAGTCGGCGACCCGTTGGACCGTCGGCCGCCGAGTTCGTTGTTGATCGCGTAGTCCCGGACAATGCTGCCAAGGTCCCACTGCCGATCGGGGAACGCGGCATAAGCGACGGGGCACATCAGCGGCGTCTGCTGACCGACCGTGAACGCCGACCGGTGCACCGGCCGGGGCGTGGCGCCGGCGGCATCGCGGTCGATGTAGTAGTCCACTTTCTGATACCACGGCGTGGCGCTGAGTTGGTAATAGTATCTGTCGTTCTCGCCGTACTGATCGGTGTCCAACCCGTTATGGGGCAGGTAGCCCTGGTTCTCGGCGGTGTAGGTCATGCCCCACAGGCCGAGCTGGCGAAGCTGCGACTGACAGACGACGGAGCGGGCCGTCGCGCGGGCGGCGCTCAGTGCCGGAAGCAGCAGACTGATCAGCAGCGCGATGATCGAGATGACCACGAGCATCTCGATGAGGGTAAACGCGCGATGATGCCGGGCTCGCATGGCGGTCTCCGCGGGGAAACGAGGCAACGAATCAAATCCGCCCCCGGCCCCCGACCGTCAGGCTGAGGACCGGGGTCTTGCATGGTGAATCAGACCGTCCGCTTTGCCGCCCGACGTCGGCCGACCATCATCAGCCCGCCGAGGCCCAGTAGCGCCAGGCTGGCGGGTTCAGGGACCATGGAGATGTTGTCCAACCAGGCTTGTCCTGCGTTGTTCATCCCGAAGCGGAGACCTCCCTCGACATCGTCGTTCGATCCAAGCAGGATGTCCGCGCCCGAGCCATCGAACCCGACCGTGGCTTCATATCGTTTCCAACTGCTAGTGCCGATGGTCTCCTTCTCAAATTGCGCCCACTCACCCTTCTCAGCCCGAAATTGCGGATTGTTGTTGAAATTCAGAAAGTTCAGGTCAAAGAAATTGGTGGTGTCGAAATCCGCCTCCCACGTCAGGGTGTACACCGTATTGGGATCCAACTCAAAAGTAGTGTTCATCGCGCGAAAATTGCTCGAGCTTCCGATGTGGGCGACTTTGTCGCCGCCGTCAGGATTCTGCACCTGCGGCGAGTTGTCGGTGTTGTCCACAACCGACACGGCCCCCGGAGCATTGCCGCCCGCCGTGAAGTCCTGAAGGGTGCCGTCCTCGAAGTCGGAATCCAGGATGGCTGCGGCTGTGGCCGTACTGGCGACGAGCATCAGGGCGAAAGCGAACGGTGCGGTGCGTGTGAAGGACATCTTGATCTCCTTTTTCCAAAGTGAAGTTGATTTGCGGGACCTTCCCGCTTCGTGGGTCACGGTTTCCGGCTGGACGTGTCGTGGGTGGCGATTCAGTGTCATGGGGCTCCTCCTGTTGGATTCAATGGTCTGCGGGACGGGGACTGATGACGATCCAGGTCGGGCGGCGGGCCGATGGTTCGGCCGACGGGGGGTTCGAAGGGTATGGGCTGGCCGGGCAGTTCGCGAGCGGGGTTTTCGATCTTCGCCAGCAGGGCCTTGGCGCCGTGGTGGCCGAGTTCCATCAGGGGCAGAGCGAGCGTGCTGATCGCGAGGCCGAGGCGGACGACGGGGTTGTAGGAAACGGTCACCAGCGACAGGTCCCGGGGCAGGTCGAGGCCCAGGGTCAGCGCGGCGATGGCGATCGGCTCGGCGGCGGACGGGTCAGCGGTGACGACGGCGGTCGGCCGGTCCGGCCCGGTGAGCAGCGCCCGCGCCCGGTCCAGCCGATCGTCGCCGGGCTCACCCCAGCGCATCGGTCGGCCTTCGGCGTCGGGCGGCCAGGTCTGGGTCTCGACGCGCGGGGTCAGCCCGGCCCGGCGCATCGCGTCGGCGTAACCGCCACGCCGCGCTTGGCCGCTGTAGTGCCCGTTACGCGGCGGGCGCGCCTGGGCATGGAACTCGACCATCGCGATCCGCCGGTGGCCCAGTTCGATCAGCCGGGTGGCGGCGTCGTCGGTGGCCCGGCGGTCGTCGGGATAGACGCAGTCGGCGCCGGTGTCGGCGTTGAGCCAGATGGTCGGGATCCGCAGGTCGCGGAGCACCTCGGCGACGCGCGGCGGGATGTCCAGTTCGTGATAGCCCGCCACGCCGTCCACGCAAAGCTCGCGCAGCGACTTGGGCATCAGCTTCTGCTGGTCGAACTGCGATTGGGTGATCTGGGAGAAGTTCAGGTGGTAGTTGATCGGCTCGAGGACATCGAGCAGGCCTTTGACAAGATTCGCCGGGACGCCGTTGCCGGATCGGCGGTAGAGCATGGCCGCGGCGTGGAACTTGCCGGTGGAGACGGCCCGGGCGAAGGCGTTGGGCCGATAGCCCAGTTCCTGGGCGACCTCGCGGATGTGCTGGGCACGTGCGGCGCCGATGCGACCCTCGGCAGCCTTGCCGCGCAGAACGTATGAGACAGCCGACTTAGGCACGCCCGCCTTCGCTGCGATGTCGGTGAGAGTCGCCATGATGCAAGGCCTTTAGAAGATAACTGCATTATAACCGATAGAACCGATTCTGCAACAAAAAAACCGCGGTTTCACGGAATGATCGGGGCCTTCTCCGGGATCAGGCCGAACGTGTCGTGCAGCCGACCCCGCAACTCGGCGAGCGCGGCGGCGTGGGCCGGGTCTGTGGCGAGGTTGTGCCACTCGTGCGGGTCGGTGCGGTGATCGTAGAGTTCCTCCTCGCCGTTGCCGTAGCGGATGTAGCGGCGGGTCGGGCTGCGGAGGGTGTAGTGCTGGCGATCAACGACGCCCTTGGCGTCGGGCTCTTCGCGGTTGGCCAGGGCGGTGAGCGCGAGGTCCGGGCCGGTCCACGCGGCGGCATCGGGGTCTTCGAGCAGCGGCGACAGCGCGTGGCCATCCAGCGGCAGGTCCGGGCCGTGCGGCTGGTCCGGCAGGCCGAGCCGGTCGATCAGCGTGGGGAACAGATCGACGGTCGAGACCGGCCGATCGCACGCGCCGCCTGCCGCGACCCCCGGGCCGGCCACGATCAGCGGCACGCGCGTGGACTGCTCCCAGGGCGACCACTTGAACAGCCGCTGCTTCTGCCCGAGGTGGAACCCGTGATCCGCGGTCACGATGACGAGGGTGTTCTGTGCATGCGGGCTGGCGTCCAGCGCATCGAGCACCCGGCCGAATTGGGCGTCCGCGAAGGCCGTCGCCGCGAGGTAGGCCTGGACGTACTTCTTCAACTCCCCGCGGGCCTGGAGGTCGTGGTACTGCTCGACCCTGCTCCGAAACTGCTCGCTCGAGGTGAACAGCTCGCCGCAGTCCCGCCAGTCGTCCTCGCGGATGGCCGGCAGTTGCAGCGCGTCCAGCGGGAACATGTCGTAGTACTCATCCGGGACGACGATCGGCTCGTGCGGCCGGTTGAAGCCCACGTGCAGCGCGAACGGCTGGTCGTGTTGGCGGGCGAGACAGTCCGCCGCCCACTGCGCGTTCAGTTCGTCGGGCAGGAGGTCGCGGTCGTCGGGCCCGTTGTACCTGAACGGCTCGCCGTAGAGCGTCCAGCCGCGGTAGCCGGGCGCTTCGTCGTCGCCGGGCACGTCCGGCACGTGGCTCAGGGGCTGGTAGAAGCTGAGGTAGTACTGCCAGGGCTGCTCCGGATGGCGAACGTGGGAGGCCTTGCGACCGTGCTTCTCGGGCGTGTCGAACGGCGGCCGCTGCGGGTTGCCGTCCCACGGAAACGGCCCCCAGCTCACGGGGTAGCCGAAGTCGAACCGCCCGTCGGCGTCGGTCCAGCCGTCGTAGTTCTCCATGCCGTTGTGGAAGACCTTGCCCGTGCCGTGGATCGTGTAGCCATGCTCGGCGAGGTGCTGCATCCACGTGCGGGACCGGGCGTAGACCGGCGTCTGCCAGCACTTGAGGTTGTCCGGGTGGTCGGGCCGGCCGCCGAAGTACCCGGCCGTGTGCGGATAGAGCCCCGTGAACATGCTCGGCCGCGAGGGCGCACACAGCGGCGAGGTGCAGTGGGCGCTAGTGAACATCACGCCGCGCTGGGCAAGCCGGCGCAGGTTCGGCGTGCGGGCCTGGGGGTGCATGTCCATGCCTTCGACGACGCCGTTGAGGTCGTCGAAGATGACGAAAAGGAGGTTGGGCTTCGCGTCGCTTTTCACGGATGCACCTTCACATGCGGGGGCAGTTCGTTAACTACCCGGCTGCTGGTGTCGTTGGCGGCGGGCTGGTCGGGGTCGTCTTGGCTGGCCAGCAGTTGCTGCCACTGCGCAAGCTCGCCTGTGACGACCTTTCCGTCCCGTGGCAAGTGGAACGGCTGCGAGTCATCGACCACGACGTAGATGTTGCCTTCGGCGTGCAGATGCCGGCGTGCGAGGTTGTCGCTCAGCTCGGGCTGGCCCTTCCAGAGGAACAGCGGCCCCGCGTCGGGCGTTGTCCGACCGACGATCGAGTCGATCAACTGGAAGTTCTGCGAGCCGACCGTGTCGCCCGAGCGGGTCGGGAGCGACCGGTCAACGCTGTTGAGCCGGATCTGCCCCAGCCCGTTGTTGAGGATCAGGCAGTTCTCCACCCGCACGTTGTAGCTCGAGAGGATGCCCAGCCCGGCGGTGGCGTTGCCGATCATCTGGCAGTTGCGGACGACGAACGGCCCGTAGCCGATTTCGAAGGTCAAGCCATTGGCTTTCTCGCCCGCGGCGACGTGGGCCTGGAGCATGTCCGAGGCGTCGAGGTCGGCCATCGCGCCGCCGTGCAGACCGCGGTTGAAGTTGAACCGACAGTTCTCGACCAGCCAGTGGCCGTTGTCGCCATCCTGCCGGAATCCCGTGCCGAAGTTGTGGCTGACCGACACGTTGCTCCAATGGTGGTGCGACCCGCCGATCGACGCGCCGCCGGTGGAGTGGTGCATCCAGTCGCCCTGCTCGCCGCGCCAGTTGTTGCGGTCGATGGCGGTGTCGTGGACGCGGACCTGGTCGCCGCCGACGAACAGGCCCTTGCCGCCGTTGTCGATGATCTGCGTGTTGGCCAGCGTCACGTGATTCACATGGGTGAACATCGCGCCGGCCCCGGCGTTGTCGCGGATGATCACGCCGTCCAGCAGGATGTGCTGCCGCTTCACCGGCTCGGCCCCGCCGCCCCAGCTTCCGCCCATCCGCACGGTCGCGTTGTAGAACCGCCCGGCCTGGTTCCAGTAGCTGCTGGCGTGCTGGAACACCAGGTTCCGCAGGACCACGTTGTCCTTCTCGGTGATCAGCAGACTCTCGG
>CAYNCM010000133.1:0-5864 GCA_964395825.1 uncultured Planctomycetaceae bacterium | reverse complement strand
CTTCGATATCGATGCCCCAGGCGCATAGCACCGCGTCCTTCTTCTGGCCCGGGTGTAGCTGACCCGCTCGTCGGCCAGGTCGGTCGTCGCCTGCCGCGTGAGGCCGCAACTTCGGCAAGTCAGACGCTGGACCGGCAGCTCGATCCACACCGGTTTGCTCCCGATGGGCAGCGTCCGCAGGCGGCGACCGACCGTGCCGGCCCGAATGACATGATCGCTGCGGCAGGCGGCACAACGCAGGTACGCCGGGTCGCGTCGCACGTGCAGCGTGACGGCCCCGCCGCCGTATTGGGTGTGATGATAGGTGTATCCGCGTCCCCGCAGACCGAATCCGTGGTACAACAAGCTGGTGGATATGCTCGTGTCTCCTGGAGGGTGTGGTAACTCCACAGGAAACCGACATGTCCACGTTTACTCAATCCCAACTACGCAAGAACCGGATGAACCCTTTTTCGTGCCCTATCTTTCGCCCGTCGCGAAGTTTGTGACGCCAGCCGCCGTCGTCCGTCCCGTGCCCTGGCGTGGACAGCCGTACCCATCGCCCGACTGCCATCGGGCACCAAGAAACGCCCCAGTGCGTTCATGCGCGCCCCAAGGTGAGCACCGCGCGCGGCGAGCATGACTTTCCTCCATGACCACGCAAAAGGCGGCGTGAGCCGATGGGCTCACGCCGACTGGGTTGGCGGAGGCGAGGGTGGGTTACTCCTCGGCGATCGCGGCGGCGAGGGGCTTGGTGAGATTTGTCGTCTGCACGTCGTCGGCGGCATAGACGACCTGGATGGCAACCACCTTGATGCCGACATTGCTTGCGACTTCCGGCAGCGCCTGTTTCACGGCATTCTGGAAGTTTGCGATCACTTCTTTTCGCTTCTGCTCGGTGGCCTGCTGAAGCTGCTGCATCTTCTGTTGATCGCCGGCTTGCTGAGCTTCCTGCATCTGTGGTTGGATTTGCTGGTAGTACTGCATCAGTTCTTCACTGCCGGGATACTCGTCAAACAGGGCCTGTTGGTCGTAGACACCAACCTTCATGGCGGGGTCAACGGCCTGCTGCTGGGCCTGTGCCTCGGTCTGCGGACCGATCAGCACGACGGCCCCAAGAACCAAGCCGGTGATCACCAAGGCGGGTAAAGCCAAGCGTCGAATGGGATTGTTCGTGGACATTAGCGAATCTCCTTTTGCATCGTAACGGGGTAAAAAGTGGTTAGGTTGTATGTGGCCACGGGATGAGTCGTGGCGTCAATACTGGCCGTCCTGTGGCCAGGTCGGCTGCTGATCATCCTGTTGATCGTTCTCACGTTCAGGTTGCTGCGGTTGTTGCTGGGGCCACTGAGGCTTCTCGTCGGTGCGTTCGGGAGTTTGGGGCGGCGCGGCAGGCTCTTCCCTCTCACACCCGACGGTCGCGCCGACGAGGGTCAGGGTGGAGCAAGCCAACACGATGGTTGCGAATCTGATGATTTTCATGGCGAATGTTCTCCTGATTCTGGTATTTGCAAGGGTTTCTTCACTGGGCCGCTATGCCGCCTGTCCTTTGATCGACAAGCAATCCGGCGGCAGCAGTTCATCGACGACGTTGACCGATTCATGGCCATCCACTGGTTTGGGAATGATGGCCGCCGCGCCCAACTCGTGGGCAATGACTTTGAGGTCATCGTCGTCTCCGGCACTCATCAATACGGTCGGCGGAAATCCGACGAAATCCTGCATGCCTCTCAGCAGCCCCACCCCGTTGACGCCGGACAGGTGCAGATCGCACAGGATCACATCGAACCGGACGCGCGGCTCGGTGAGGAACACTGTATTGAGTGCGTCGAGCAACCGAAGCCCATCCGGACAGGTCACCACGTCGCATCCATGCCGTTCCATTAGCGATGCCACCTTTTCACGAACTTCGGGATCATCCGCAGCGAGCAAAATCGATGGCGCTCGTCGGGTTTCACTTTCATGTATGCGTTCGCGGACCATGGCTGAACTCCTTTCACCTACGCGGGTGGATCGTCGCCCAGCGGTCGGTCTTCACGCCCCGAGCCGACGGCATCATCGCCGGATGGTGCCTGACAATGTTCGCGAACGACCTGCAGAAGATCCTGCATGGCGAACGGCTTATCGAGGACGGCCTTGGCCCCCAGTTCCGCCGCCCGTTCATGAGTGTCCTCATCACCGAACGCGGTGATCAGAATGGTGGGGGGATTGCGGTGGGAGTAGCGTAGGCCTTCGAGTAGTTCCAAGCCGTTCACACCGGGCATGCGGATGTCCGAGATGACCAGGTCGTAGCGGATCGATTCATCGTTCACACGCTGGCCCACGCAGAAGTCCATCCAGTGGAACGCATCGGGGCATTCGGTCACCTCGTAGCCCTGCTGGCGGAGCGTCTGTGCGATCATCGATCGCATCTGGTCATCATCTTCGACCAGCAGGATGTGCGGTGCGTCGCTGCCCTCGCCTGGTCGTGGCGAAACGAAGTCCAGTGCGGGATGTCGGGATGATTCGTTCGGCATGGTCGGCTTTGTCGGGTTCTGGTCGGACACTTGGCATGTGACGGTCGGCAGAGTGATCGCAAGCACCATGCCGAAATGGTGCGACGGTGATGGAGGCCGACTTGTAATTCGTTCAAACGCCGCGTGACAAGACGTTTACACGGGCCGGTATCGGGCGGACTCGTGTTTCATAGCGATACGAGTCTGGGCGCACTGTTGTTGCAATACGCCACACCTGTCGCATTGAGCTACGCCGAGTTGTCGTCGGATGCTTCGTCCCATCGTTCGATTTTGCGATAGAGCGTGGTGCGGTCCAGGCCGAGTACCCGCGCGGCCAGGGATTTGTTGCCGTCGACCGCCTGAAGGACGTGCTCGATGTAGACCCGCTCGACCTGTTCGAGCGGCAACAGCGATTCAGGGTCTTCGCCGTCAAAAATCACCCGCGAACCGCGATAGTCCTGGACGGCCTCGGGCAGGTCGGCCACGGCCAGTTCCTGAAATCGCGCCAGGGCGACTGACCGCTCGATGGCGTTACGCAACTCCCGCACGTTGCCCGGCCAGCGATAGGCGAGCAATTTCTCCGCCACCGCCGGCGCGATGCCGGTGATGGGTTTGCCGGTCCGCTCGGTGATCTCGTTCAGAAAATGCTGGGCCAGTCGAAGCACGTCGGTCCCCCGGGAGCGCAGCGGCGGAACGTGCAGATGAACGACGTTGATGCGGTAATACAGGTCTTCACGAAACGCCTGCCGATCCACGGCATCGGCCAGGTCGCGGTTGGTGGCGCTGATCAGGCGGATGTCGCAGTGATGGTCCCGGTCCGCGCCGACGGGTCGGACCGCGCCGGTTTCGAGCGTGCGCAGCAGCTTCGGCTGCAGGGCAAGCGGCAGTTCCCCGATTTCATCAAGGAACAGCGTCCCGCCGTCGGCTTCGGTGATCAGACCCCGCCGATCTTCGCCCGCACCGGTGAACGCGCCTTTGACATGGCCGAACAACTCGCTTTCCAGCAGCGATTCGGGCAGCGCGGCGCAGTTGACCGCGACGAATGGCCCGTCCCGACGCCCACTGTGATGATGCAGGGCGCGGGCGACCAGTTCCTTGCCGGTCCCGGACTCGCCGGTGATCAGGATCGGCACCTCGTGATCGGCCAGGCGATCGATCTGGTCGTACAGCCGATGCATGACGGCACTGTCGCCGATGAACTCGTCAAAGCGGACGGATCGGGTGTCCGCTTCCCGGAGTCGCCGGACCTGCTCATGCAGATCGCGATGCCGTAACGACCGCTCCACGGCGATCGCCAGCATGTCGCGCTCGATCGGCTTGGTGACAAAGTCGTAGGCCCCGGCACGAATCGCCTCGACCGCCGTATCCAGACTCCCGAACGCGGTGATCACAATCACCGGCACGTCGGGCCGATTTTCAACCAGCCGGCGGCAGAAGGCGATTCCGTCCAGCCCGGGCATTCTCAGGTCGGTGATGACCGTATCGAATTCTTCCCGGAGAAACTCCTCGAAAGCTTCTTCGGCCGCGGCGTGCACCGTCACCTGATGGCCCCGTTGCACCAGATCGTCCCGGAGCAACTGGCCCATGGCCTGGTCATCGTCAACGATCAGGATGTGTCCGTTCATGTCGCCTCACCGTCGGGTAGAAAAATGCTGAAACAACTGCCGCTGCCCAGTTCGCTGGTCATGTCGATCCAGCCGCCGTGTTCACTGACGATGCCATGCACGATCGAAAGGCCCAGCCCCGTGCCCTCCCCGACATCCTTGGTCGTGAAGAACGGATCGAACAGCTCATCCAGGTGCTCAGGAGCGATACCGACGCCGGTGTCGCGGACATCGATCCGCACGTACCGACCGGGCGTGGCGTCCGCATCCGGTGGCGGCGTGGCTTCGACCGCCTGGACGCTGATCGTCGCTTCACCGCCTTCGGGCATCGCCTGGAGCGCGTTCTCGATCAGGTTGATCAGCACCTGATGAATCTGGTTGGCGTCCATGGGCGGCCGCAACGATTCGGCGTGTGAATCCGCCTCGACGCGCATTTTCGATTTATAGCCCAGACTCTGGACCAGCTCCACCGTCTGGTCAATCACATCAAGGATCGGCGTGCGTGATTGTTTGGGTCGGCGCTGCCGCGCGAAGTCCAACAGATGGCGGATGATGCCCACCATCCGTTGGCCCTGGCCCTCGATCGTCTGGGCGTATTGCTTGACCTCGTCGGCTGGCAGTTCTTCTTCGGCGATCATGTTCGCTCGGCCGGTGATCACGTTCAGCGGAGTGCCCAACTCATGGGCGATGCCCGATGCCAGCCGTCCGATGGTCGTCAGTCGATCGGCATGCCGCATCTGCTCAAGTGCCGCAATTCGCTGTTCGGTGGCTTGCCGTTCGCGTTCCTGCGATTCACGCAATCGTTCGCACATGTTGTTGATACCGCGTGCAAGTCTTGACAGTTCATCTCTGCCCTTTGGCTCAAGGCGCGTGGTCAGATCGCCCTGGCCGATCGCATCCAGTCTCGCTTGAAAACGCTGCAACGGTCTGCCGATGAAGATCAGCCCCCAAGCCACGATCGCCGCACCACCGATGAGGACCACCAGCCCGCCGGCGGCGACCTCGCGTGCCAGCGATCGACTCAGGTATCGGCTTCGTTCCGCGAGAGATTCGGTTGTTCGGATCACGCCGTCTGCATCCGGGATCGCCAACGGCGTGTAGGTGTGATGACGACGTTCGCCGGCGACCTCGGGATCGCCCCGCATTACCGTTTTCCCCTCACGTAGACGTTCGACCATGGCCGGCTCAAGCTCGGCGATCACACCGTCGGTGCCATCGAATGGAACCCACGCGATCTTCACGGGGTGTTGCGATACGTTGATGGCGTCGATGCGTTCGATGGCCGCTTCTCTGCCGTGCTGGTCCCAGATGTCCTCGATCAGGATACGAAGCATGCGATCCATCAACACGGCATCGCGCTGAACATCAGCACTGAGCCGCTCGGTTTCACGCTGAATGGTCATCACACCCTCGATGACACGAACCGCCGCGAGGATCAGAACCATGACCAGAACGAGTTTGAGTGCGACACGCATGCGATGCACCTCATCTATCAGGAGCCGAACGGACGCAGCCGTTACTTCCACATTCTCAAGGAATAGCCCGCCACGTCCAGCCACATGGCTTTACGCGTGGCCGATATGCGAGCGAGGGGAATGCGAATACCAGATCCTACGCACGGCGTATGCGTATTAGTCGTCTGCTGAACAGAAACGCGTGAACGATCATGCCGATCCCTCACGGCAGGATGAAGGTGTGGCCGGTGCCCCGAACGCGGGCAGGGAATTGACGGCCCCGGCGATGTCGAGCAGCGTGGGGTCGGTGTAGTAGTTCATGGTCAGTTCCA
>CAYNCM010000132.1:0-5941 GCA_964395825.1 uncultured Planctomycetaceae bacterium | reverse complement strand
CCCCCCTCCTTTCCCGCCGACGGCGGAACAACGCCAGACCGCCCGCGCCCAGCAGCGCCAACGTTGCCGGTTCGGGGATCGGATCGCCGTGGCCGGCGTGATAGGTGCCGTTGACCACATCGGGCTGGCCTTCATCGTGGGTGTCGGTGAAGTAGCCGTCGTAGACGCCGTCGTCTTCGACCAGCACGCCATAGAAGTAGCCATCGCGGTTCCAGTAACTGCTGACGGTTCCGGCGAGGATGGCGTGTTCACTGCCGCCATCGTCGATCTGGTCGCGGTCGGCGTCGTACCAGACCGCCCAGGTGTCGGTCGTGCCCAGGGAAAGCTCCAGGTAGTAGTTCTGGTCATTCGTGCTCAGGCCGGCGTCGAAGAACTCGCCCAGGCCGTGCACATCGTCGTGGTTCCAGAAGTCCCCGTTATAGGAGCTCTGTTGTTCGGAGGTGTCGACCGTGGCGGGGTCGACGCGGAAGAGGAAGTCTTCCTGAATCAGGTGGTTGCCGCTCATCGCCGTTTCGGTATCCCAAGAGATATCCACGGCAAACCAGTTGGCCGAGCCCTGACCGTCAACCTGGTAGCCCCACGAGTTCCAGTTGGTTTCTTTGGGCGTGGTTCCCACGTCATAGGGTTGGGCTTGCGCGGCGGTCAGGGTAAACGCGACCGCCAAAATTGCGAACAGCACTTGTGTCGACTTCATGTTTGTCTCCTTGCTCAAACGAGTTTTTTCATGCCGGCTTCACCACGAAGCCAGCCGCGCCTGTCTCCCGTCGCTTCTCGGCTATGTGCTCGCGGTGGTTCCCTTGCCGCCGCGTTTGTTGTCGTCGATGCTCCGCCTTCTTCCGGAGGCGGGCGCAACGATCGCGCCGGGCGCGGCGCGGTTGAGCGCGCCGGGCCGTCACCCCAAGCCGGATGTCTTCGGCGAGTCCGGCCTCGGCGCACTGCCATGCGCCGTCTTCTCGCTACACCAGCCGGACGTTCAGATTGTCTTTCCGCCGCGCGGCCCAGCCCGGCCGCGCCGCCAGCCTGCTTTTCCTTCCGCCCCGCAAATCCCCCGACCCCGGCCACGGGCACCGCGGTGCCATCTCCTCCTCGCCCTCCGGGCGAATCGGTCTTTCATCGGACGCCCGCCGACACAACCACCGCGCCGGGCGCTGCCCTGGCGTCCGCCGGCTGTGAGCGCACAACCGAACGGAGCGCGAGGCGCTCTCTGCTCAGTCCCGAAGCTCTCGAGGGTTCCCCCCACAGGGAACGGGTGTTGCCCGGGGCAACTGGTGGGGCCGGTTCGGCCGTCTCACGTCCAGACCTTAGCTTACACCATGGAATCCAATAAACAACACCATTTCGTCCGGGTTAACTCCAAATACATGCTTATTTCATGAGCAGCGTGTCAGCAAACCGCGCCTCGGGGGGGGTTCGGGGATCACGGGTGAAGCTGGGTAAGCAGGACCGGGTTCGGGTGGATCATCGCGCGTCGGAAGTCTGGTAAGATGCGATGGGCCGGATTTCGGAGCCGCCTCCTCCCGGCCTTCCCCGGCGGGCAGGGGCCGCAACCGCCACTTGCGATGGCCCCGCCGGAGCGCCCGGCCGGGAACGATTGATTCTCGACGCTTGGGGCGGTTAGCGATATGATGAACAATCCCCGCCTTGTGAAGGAGTGAACCACCGTGACTCACCCAGCCTCATTGAATGCCAGAACACGCCGGTCGGCCTTGACGCCTGGTGGAGGTTTTGATTCGCGCGATAATCTGCCCGGTCCGGTCGGCCGCCGCGAGACTGACGGTGGCTTTGTGCAGATCGACGCCGACGAAGCTGGCGAAGGCCGACTCGATATCAGGGGGGGCGGTGGAAGAATCTTCTTGCGTGCGGGTGGGGGTCGAACTGATCATGGCTATCTCCGTGTGAGGGGTTTGGGTGGCGTGGACCGCGAACACGAAGCCAAGCGCTTACTTCGGCAGCGTCCCCAGCCCCTACATGGTTTCACGCTTGTGGAGTTGCTGGTGGTGGTGGCGATCATCGCGCTGCTGATCGGGATTCTCCTGCCGGCGCTGGGCGCGGTGCGCCGTCGAGCCAAGGAAGCCGCCGCCAGCGCCCAGCTCGAAAACATTTCCAAAGCCTGCGAAGCCTACTACCTGACGTTCAACGCCTATCCGGGTTACCTGCCGGACGACCATTTCAGCGGTTTGAGCGATTGGCAGCACTTCACCGGCACGGAGAACCTGGTGCTCAGTCTGCTGGGCCAGACGGTCGATAGCGGCGGGTGGCCGGTGCCCGGTTCGAGCCTCCCGGTGCGCATCGACTTCGATGAAGTCGGCTCAGGGCCGAAGACGGCCGCTCGCACCTACGGCGCGTTCTACTCGCCCAAGACCGGCGAACTGGCGGAAATCCAGGGCACCGACGGCAGCCAGAATGAGATGCCCGAACTGATCGATCCGCAGGGCGGCATGCCGATCGGCTACTTCCGCGCGAAGGCGTCGGGCACCCGGCCGGCCGATTCGACAGGCAACGGCAACGGCGTGTACTACCGCTTCTCGATCGTCGATTACTTCTGGGCCCAGCAGTTGAAATCCACCGATGGCGACGTGATCGACGAACGTGCCAAGTCGCTTCTCGGCGGCACGGCGGCCGGCGGCAACCCCAACCACAACACCAACCTCGCCTGGCTGGTGGTGCATCCGACGCTCAGCGATCTGAGCGACGGGCCCAACGGCGCCAATGACGTGGCCCGCGGCGGGTACATGCTCATGAGCGCCGGCGATGACATGATCTACATGAACGTCGACGACTCGCCGGACGGCCCAGGCTCGCAGATCACCTCCAAGGCCAACTTCGACACGTTCATGGACGACAACGATGACGTGATCGTCCACGGCGGCGGTTGACGCGGTGCGGTGGTGGTCCGATTCGAAACGGATTGACGCATGATGGCGTACACCCTGGGCAAAGCCGGCGCCGGTTGCTGGATCGGCCTGATCGTCTGCCTGGCGTTCGGGTCGCCGGCGCGGGGGGAAGGGCCGGCCGAGACGTTCGAGCTGCTTTACGGCGAAGACCTGCGACAGGCCCGGGCCACGGCGCAGACGGACGATGATCTGGCCCTGGCGCGGCGGATGCTGGAAGCGGCGGCGGTCGCCGAAGCGCAACCCTCACTGGCCGAACTGCTGTGCGAGGGGGCCTGGCAACTGGCCTCGGCGCAGCGGGACGGTTACGCCACGGCGATCGAGGCGCTGGAGCGACTGGCGGCACTGAATCGGGACCAGCGCGATGCGTATCGCGACCGGATGATCGGGCTGGCCTTTCGGCGGTACCGCGGGGGGGGGGCGGATGAACGGGCCGAGCGGGCCGGTGAACTGGTCGATCTGCTGGTCGACCTGGCCGAGCAACAGGCGGCGGAAGGCCGGCCTGCCCGTGCGATCGACACGTATCGGCGGGCGCAGCGGCTTGGGTCGGCGCTGCCGGCCGAGCGGCGCGAGCGGATCGCCGGGCGCCTGACGGAACTGGCGTCGCTTCGCCGCACGCATCAGCGGATCGAGCAGTACCGCCAGCGCCTGGAGCGGTCCGCGGCCGACCACATCGCACGCCGGGCGCTGGTCGAGTTATACCTGGTCGATCTGGATCAGCCCGAACAGGCGGCCGCATGGGTCGAGGGGTTGGACGACGCGGAATTCGTCGAGCACGTGAAGTGGGCGGCGAAGCCGCTGGAGAATTTGCCGAATGATCAGGCGCTGTCGCTGGCGCAGTGGTACAGCGAGTTGGCGCGCACGGCGTCGGGGCCGGCGCGGGTGAGCCTGCTCGAACGGGTGGTCAGGTACGGCAAGCATTTTCTCGATCGCCACGCGGCGCGGGATCTCGACCACACGCGGGCGACGCTGCTGAGCGAGCGGGCCGAGGGGCAACTGGCCCGCCTGGCGCCCGAGCCCGCAGCGGCCGGCGGCCTGCCGGTCGGACGATGGATCGATCTGCTCGAGCCGGTCGACCCGCAGACCCACGCGGTCAGCGGTCAGTGGACGAAGACGCCGCGGGGCCTGGCGGCGGCGACAGACCCGTTCAGCCGCATCGTGCTGCCGGTCGTGCCCAGGGGCGATTACGAGCTGGTGGTCAAGTTCGCTCGGCTGGAAGGTTCGCAGCGGGCGTCGCTGATCCTGCCGATCGGCGGGCGGCGGGCGGCGCAAGCGGCGATCGGGGCCGGGCACGGCACGTACGCCGGCCTGGCGCTGGTGGACGAGAAAACGGCGTACGACACCGACAACCCCACGGTGGTCAAACTGCCCGAGCGCCTGGCGTCGGGCAAGGCATATGCCGCCGGCGCCCGGGTGACCGGCTTCGGCGACGCGCAGGTGCGGATCCAGGTCAGCGTGGATGGCCGGCCGATCATCGACTGGACCGGCCCGTCGGCGTCGCTGGATCTCTCGCCGACGTGGGATCTGCCCACCGATCACACGCCGGGCCTGGCGTGCATGGAGAAGATGGTGTTCACGTCGGTGCGGCTGAAGATGCTCAACGGGTCGGCCGAGCCGCTGAAGCCCGAAGACGAATGAGCCGGCCGAACGGAGGCCGCGCGGCGGCGCCATCCCCTCGCTCAACCCCCATTTTTGATGCGTGGAGGCTGGTGCGGGCCCCGCGCCGATCCGATATATCAATCGGAACCGCGGTCGATTGACAGATCGATGCGGCGTGACGAGCATGGGGCAACCTTTTCGCGAGGAATCCACAGCTATGGTTCAGGCGCCGACGAACAAGCGAATCTGCATCGTGGGGCTGGGTTATATCGGACTGCCCACCGCCGCCGTGCTCGCCGGGCGCGGGTACACGGTGCACGGCTACGAGGTGAACACCCGCGCGGTGGAGATCATCAACAGCGGCCGGGCCCACGTGGTCGAGCCGGACCTCGATCTGCTGGTCAACGCCGCGGTGCAGACGGGCAAGCTCAAGGCCGCCGATCATCCCGCCGAGGCGGACATTTTCATGCTCTGCGTGCCCACGCCGTTCAAGGCCGATCACGAGCCGGACCTCAGCTACGTCCAGCAGGCCACCGAAGCGATCTGTCCGCTGATCCAGGAAGGCAACCTGGTCATTCTCGAATCGACCAGCCCGCCGGGCACGACGGAAATGATCGCCGACCTTGTCAAACAGAAGACCGGGTTCCGCTCGCCGCAGGTTCTGTTCGCCCACGCGCCGGAGCGTGTGCTGCCGGGCAAGATTCTGCGCGAGGTGGTCGAGAACGACCGCATCATCGGCGGGATCGACGATGCGTCGACCGAAGCCGCGGCCGAGTTCTACCGTTCGTTTGTCACCGGCGAGGTGCACCTGACCGGTTGCCGCACGGCGGAGACGGCCAAGCTGGTCGAGAACGCCTTCCGCGACGTGAACATCGCCTTCGCCAACGAGTTGAGCCTGCTGGCGGACGAACTGGACCTGGACGTGTGGCGGCTGATCGACCTGGCCAACAAGCACCCGCGGGTGAACATTCTCCAGCCGGGCCCGGGCGTGGGGGGCCATTGCATCGCGGTCGATCCGTGGTTCCTGGTGCACAGGGCGCCGGCGGTGACCAGGCTGATCCACACCGCCCGACAGGTCAACGAGCATAAGCCGCACTGGGTGGTCGAGCGGGTGCTCAAGCGGGCCGATCGTTTCAAGAACCCCTGCGTGGCGTGCCTGGGCCTGGCGTACAAGCCGGACATCGACGACCTGCGGGAAAGCCCGGCGGTTGAGATCGCCGGCGAACTGCGCGAGAAACTGAACGGCGAACTGCGCGTGGTTGAACCCAACCTTCACGAACACCCCGATTACGAACTGTACGATGCCGAGCAGGCGATCCGCGATGCGGACATCGTGTTGATGCTCGTGGCGCACCGGCAGTTCCGCAAGCTGCCGGCCACGTGGCTGGCGGAGAAGATTGTGATCGACACCTGCGGCGCGCTGCGCTGATCGCGCCTCGGCGACCGGTCGG
>CAYNCM010000131.1:4534-6103 GCA_964395825.1 uncultured Planctomycetaceae bacterium | reverse complement strand
TTCCGCCGCGAAGTCTCGCGTTTCCAGGGGGTCGGCTTCAAGATCGAACAGTCGCTCGATCTTCCATCGCGAGAACGCCACCAGCAACAGTTCGTCGGTGGAGGTGGTCGCCGGGGCGGTGGGAGGAGCAGAGGAAGGCGTACGGTGGTTCAGGATGATTCCAGGCGGGCCGGGTCAGGGGGTGAAGGGTTAAGGCGTTGGCGCGTCGCTGCGCGGTGCGGCAGGAATCAGTTCGATGGCGTTGAGCATCGGGCTTTCTCGCCCGAGCTCCGGCTCGAACACGATGCGGATCACGCCATCGATCGCCTTGACGTTCCCGATCGTTTTGACCACCGGCCTGCCTCGTCCTTCGGCCTCTGCATAGACATCAAGGCCTTCGATCATGGTCTGGCCGTTTACCGTGATGTCGAACACACGCTTGCCCGGTTGCGAAACTCCCTCGAAATTCTCGCAGAAGTGCAGCCGCAGATCGTACCTGCCCGGACCGGCGGCGATGCGATAGCCGAGCATCCCATACCGCTCCGAGGCGTATATGCCCGGTGCGTCCGATTGCTGAATCGCATCGGGCGGATTGCTCAGCAGATTCTTGCGTGTGACGCGCCCATCGTTCTCGCTGACGGCGGTGAACCGTCGGCCACTGGTATTGACGCGATCGGCCATCCAGGTGCGCCCCGCCGGGTCGGTATACGGCTCGGTCGCGCCGCAGTTAATACGCAGGGCGGCTTGGGCATCATGGTTCTCCAGCGTGACGGTGTATTGGTCCATCGGGTCGGCTGGTTGGGGTTTTTCAACCCCGGAGATCGCATCGCTGCGGTCGCGGTAGTCGCCGGTGGCGCCGAACGGGTTGTGCCATTTGGCATCAGGATCGCCGGTGAGCTTCTTCCATGAGTCGAAATCGACGGGGAATCGATCGGCGTCAAAGAACGGATGCGCCAACTCCGGGTGATACCAGGTGTTGCCCTCGGCCTGAAGGGTCTTCAGGAACAACTGCCACGCGCTATCGCCTGCAGGCATGAACAGCGGCTGAACTTCCGGACCAAACCCCGAATACTCCGGCACCCAGTACTGATAGCCGGGAATGCGCATATCCCCGCTGGCATCGACGGCGACGGGATGACCTTTCTTGCTCGGTGTCTCGTGCAGTCCAGCTAACGTATCATTGCGTGAGGCGATGACGTTATCGCGCATGACGAAGTTCACCGCTCTCGCCCGGCTGTCGTTGCGCATGGTGATCTGCGTACCATTGCCGATGATCTGGTTGCGTTCGAGTGATACGTTGGCCGAGCCGGACAGCAGCAGCCCCATGCCATTGCGCTGAAGCGAAGAGTCGACGATGTGGGTCGGTCCCTGTTGCCATTCGACGTACAGTCCGGCCTTGAGGTTGTCGTGGGCCACGAGCCTGTCGATGAGGATATCTTCCCCCCAGATATCGAACCACAAGCCATAAGCAAGGTTGTCGCTCGCAGTGAAGTCGATGAAGCTGACGCCGTCGAGCCGGGTCAGCTTTGCGCCAGCCATGTGCCAGCCGGTGAAGCCGCCGAGATAGCCGCGCCAGTTGTTGCGGTTCAC
>CAYNCM010000131.1:0-4524 GCA_964395825.1 uncultured Planctomycetaceae bacterium | reverse complement strand
ATCTTCGAGGCGGACGTTGACGAGCGACCCACCGCCGATACCGCTCCCGCCATTGTCCGACGAACTGACCCGCCGGAGCGTGACCGCCTCGATGCTCGCGAGATCCATGCCGGCGTAGTTGTTCTGCGTCGAGGAGACATCTTCCAGCAGCACGTTTCTGACGTTGCGCAGGACGAAAGGCGAACCACTGGCGGTCACATCCCAGAGCGTCCGCACGCCCTTACGCAGTCCGAAGGTGTTCGCGAAGTGTCGGAAGGTCAAGCCGCGAACGACGACGTTCCGAGTATTGACCAATGCCATTCCATACGTACGCGTGGCAACTTCTACGACGGCCTTGGTCATATCAGTGCCCGTCGGCGGGAAAAGCACCAGTTGGTCCTGCTCCTCATCCACAAAGAACCGTCCGGGAATCAATTCATCTTCGGCAAGCACTTGTCGCATGCGTTGACCATCAATCCAGATGTTCTCGCGCCGCAGGGCCAGATCACCCATCGTGACGCCGAACTTGTTCCACCAGTGACGATTGATGCCCCAGTCTTTATCCCACGTGTGGCGGTACGTGTTACCCTGGTGCTTCCAGTTGCGGTATACATCCGAGCCGCTGATAACCACTGTGCCTGGTTGTTCAGCCTCAATGGCAATGGTGGGGGACCCGGTGGCGTCCTTGATGAACAGTTCCCCTTCGCGATAGGTGCCCGGTGCGATCACGATACGACAGGATTGCCCGGATGCCCGGTGCGCGACCGCTGTTTCGATGGCTTGGCCGATCGTACCGACTGCCTTGGGGTCCGAAGGATCGACCTTCAACGTGACGTCGAATGCTGTCTCATCGACGTTGGCGCCCTCCGCGGCGTTGACCGGTTCGAGCATCGGCCGATCGTGTTCACCGGTCCGTGGCTCGGCGATGGTGAGCGGCTTTTCACGAAGGCCACGCTCGGTCACCTCGACGGTAATGTTGTCCACCTCGAACGTTCCGGCGGTGCTGTACAGCCCCGGGCGCAAGACCAGCTGCTCGGCATCGTCTGGGACACCGATGGTTCGGTCATGCCGCTGCCAGTTTGCATGATCCTCTTGAATCGACAAGCCCTGATACGAGCCGGTCACCTTGCCATTGGCGTCAGTGAAGTAGAACATCAACCGGGCGTCCTTGCCGCCGCCCGCACCCGCAGCCAGGTTTCGGCCGCGCAGGTCCGCGGC
Organism: uncultured Planctomycetaceae bacterium; assembly: GCA_964395825.1. Classification (GTDB taxonomy): domain Bacteria; phylum Planctomycetota; class Phycisphaerae; order Phycisphaerales; family Zrk34; genus JANQFT01. The sequence goes on along the minus strand of CAYNCM010000131.1, from coordinate 3,327 downwards.
GACAAGCAACTTCAACGCATCATCCGGAACCTGCACCCTTTGCTCGATCAACGTCAGCTTTTTGGCCTCTTGCTGGAAACGGGCGAAGTGATTCGCCTGATCCAATGCGATCGTATTGCGGCTTTGGTCCTTCATGGACCAGCCGGTCGTGCCCTGTTCGAAGTCGCCATTGGTCACCAGGCTGTCCGATTCGCCAGCCACGGCGGCGCTGAACAGGGCGAGCAAAAGCGCAATGATCGCGCAGGAAAGTCGATGCATGTTCTTCTCCTGAAAATCACCAAGGGCGACCGCAGTATCTCAGTCGCCAAGCGTTCGTGTCCACATACCGTAAGGTTTGGTGTAACCGGGTCCCCACGCACCTTCTGTACCGAGTGTTTTCGACCAATGGGCGATACTGGCCGATCCGTCGCAGGTCACATACAGGTATTCCGGCCGCTCCATCGAGCCGTGGGTGAATGTATCGATTCCGGATGCTGCTCCATTTCCGCTGGTTCCGGTCTGATCCTTGGGGTTGGAGACTCCGCTGTAATTGGTTCGTCCCAGGCCATTGCCCTGCAGTCGCTCGGTAATCATGATGGTGTCCGCCGGCTGAGGCACGCGGCTCAGCGCAATGGACCATGCGACCGGATATTGGTACGAAGCCGCTGGGACACTGCCGGCAGTGCACAGGCCGTACACGTGGTCGTAGTCCTTGCCTTCGAGGGTCCCGGGGCTGGCCGGTGGTGTGCCACTTCCCGCCCACAGACCGACCAGCGGCGCATATGACCGGGGCTTCTGTGTGGGCTGACTGCTCGTACGCCTGTCGCGCGGGCACGCATAGAGCTTGCCAGGCATTTCCACTTCAGAGGATGACCGGTTGATCTGATCACTGCTCAGGTTCCGACCGTCGTAACCATTGAGCAGGTCATCCCATCCGATGGATTTTCCTGACTCACTCAACGCGGCATAGGGAAGCTTGCCCTGATCGTTGTTGTACATGTGAAAGCACAGGCCGATGCTTCTGCCATTGCTGAGGCAGACCGCCTGCTGCGCCACGGCCCGGGCCTGATTCAGTGCTGGCAGAAGCAGGGCGATCAGCAGCGCGATGATGCTCACCACCACCAGCAATTCCACAAGTGTGAAACCATGTTTTCGCAGCATGCCTCAAGCTCCTGCACGTTCACTGCGCGGGTGCGGACAAGGGGACAGGTCAAGGGCGTCCTGGCATCCACGCGGCAAGGGACGACGGCTGGCGTGCAGTCGCAACTGCGATGAAAACGCCACGACTCAGCCGCACGCTCAAGTTTGACTCATCACGACTGCCTTCGCCGGCGCATCGCCAGCAAACCCATGGCCGACAGCCCCAAAGTGACCGAGGCCGGTTCGGGAACCTGCGTCACGGAAAAACTGTCAACATGAATCGGTTCATTCGCGGTTCTGGCGTTGATGAACAGCCCGATCTCATTGCCTACGCCGATGAAGGAAGATGAGTCGGTCGGTGAGAAGGTGTAAGTAGATGGCGCAAACGTGCCGCTGGGCGTGCCATCGGTAGCCGCCACGGTCACCGCCACCTGATTACCGACTTGTTCATAGGTGATCGTCAGTTCGTACCAGGTATTGACGTGGATTGCCGTATTCTGTGAATTGTTGGCCACGCTACCGCCAAGGTTCCCTCCGAGGCTGGAACTGGACATCGCCTGACGTTTCCATGTGGCAGCTTCATTCGCCCCGCTTCCGTCGGAAACCTGCATGTAGCCGAGCAACGCATCACCGCGAGATCCGAAGTAGACGCCGATCCCCGCCTTGGTGTCTTCTGACATGCCGCGAACCGCCACGACAACAGGCCCATCGTTCAGATTGTATGGGTTGGTCGCTGTGGTGTCGGGAGTTGTGTCGAAAGCGTAGAACACGTCACTATCCGACCTGATTTCACTGTTTGCCGGATCGTTTACCGCAGCGTCCGTTCCCAGTTGGTAGAAGTTGCCGGTAAGGTCCGTCGCCGAGTCGAATCCGATAGTTGCGGCTTGCGATAGCGAAGCGGCTGTCAGGCACGTAAGTGCCACAGTGGCAGCCATAACATTCAAGCGTGTTGCGATCATGATCTGATCCTCCAAAAAAGTGTTCGTAAGCGGTCAATCTCCCCGCCGCGCGGCGAGGGTCGTTCCTTCATTCAAGTCCAGTTTGATCGCCTCGGCCGGCAGGGCAACCGTCGGCTGGGCGATCTTCTGCACCATCATGCGACCGATTTCTCGGCCCATGTCACCGAAGTGCACATGGACGTAGGCGATCTGGTAATCCGTCTCGTCGTAGGTTCGATCGGCAAAGGTGACCAGCGACAGGTCTTCGGGAACATTCATGCCCAAAGCGCGGGCTTCAATCAGGGCAGGGTACACATCCCCATGGCCGTAGCCGAGTATCGCGGTGGGACGATCGGGCCCGGCCAACACCTGCCGCATTCTTTCGCGCCGGTCACCGACCTGCCGGGGCGTCGATGGGGCCGGCCAGACATCAGATTTCAGCCCCGCCTGGCGCATCGCATGCTCGTAGCCAGCCCTTCGATCGGTGGCGCTGTAATGGCGGGCCTGGCCGAAGTGGACGTATGCAATGCGCCGATGGCCCAGCTCAAGCAGCCGAGCGGTCGCATCGGCCGATCCCCGGAAATCGTCGGGGTAGATGCAGTCGTGATCGAGTTTGACATTCAGCCAGACCGAGGGAATGGCGTGGGTTTCGATCAGCCGGCGCATGTGGGGCGGGAACGAATCGATGTAGTTGATCACCACGCCGTCCACGCACAGCTCGCTGAGCATCCGCGGCACGAACCCGGTGCTCGAAAGACGCTCATCGGGGACCTTGGACAGACTCAGATGCAGCCGATTGCGGGCCAGTTCGTCCATCAAGCCGTAGATCAACCCCATGTTGTGGATCGATCGCGTGCCGTGGGTGCTGGTGAGCATGCCCACGGTATTGAATCGGCCGGTGCGGATGGCGCGGGCGGCGGCGTGAGGACGATAGCCCATCTCCGCAGCAATGCGGCGAATCTCCTTGGCGCGACGCACCGCATCCGACCGCTGGACCTGGTAGCCCTCGCCCAGCACCTTCGAAACGGTCGCCCGGGTCACGCCGGCGGCTTCGGCGATCTGCTCCATGGTGGTCACGGTCGGTGTCCCCATTAACTTTGACATGATTAATATTCTACACGATTAACAAAGATGGTCAAGGAGAATTGCTTCAAATGGTGTGGTTTATTTCTGCTTGAGCGGGTGGGGGTATTGGGATTGAGCCACCGAGGCATGGTTGGACGAGATCGCCCGGCTCAAACGCAACTCGCGGACCAGTTCCAAGCCGCCT
>CAYNCM010000130.1:0-6202 GCA_964395825.1 uncultured Planctomycetaceae bacterium | reverse complement strand
TGGCGTTTCTTCCACCAGCGGGCGATTCGGCCGTGGCCGTCACGCTTGACGACCGTCTCCTCGTCTTCCTCGATGATCTTCTCATCGCGGTAGGGCATGGGCCAGCCCCAGCCCACGCTGTGGAAGTCCCGGCCCAACATCTCGCCGACCGCATCCGCGCCGCCGTCCAGCCCCTCGCTCTGCCATCGCTTGACCGTCTCAGCCCAGAAGGAGTCGGCGCGGGGGACCCGGTCGTGATCTTCCCGGTTCATCATCCGGTTCACGCGTTCCCGGCTGGTCAGGGTGGCGGTGGGCATGGCGGAGTTCCTCCAGGCGGTTGCGGGGTCAAGGGCGCAGACAAAACCGGGGCGACGCGTGTCGCGCGAACCAACATACGGCTTGAGTGAAACCTGCGGTCGGGTCAGCCCACAAGCTGGCGGGCGATGTCGACGGCGGACGCGGCGTCGGCGGCATAGCCATCGGCGCCGATCTGCGTGGCGAATTCGTCGGTGATGGGCGCGCCGCCGATGATCACCTTGACATTCAGCCCTTCGCTCTTGACCTGCTCGACGGTGGTCTTCATCGCGGGCATGGTCGTGGTGAGCAGGGCGGACAGGCCGATGATATCGGCGTTGTGTTCCTTGGCGGCGGCGACGAACTTGTCGGAGGTGACATTCGTGCCCAGGTCCACGACGTTGAAGTTCGCGCCCTTCCACATCATGGCCACCAGGTTCTTGCCGATGTCGTGCAGGTCGCCCTGGACGGTGCCGATGATCGCGGTGAACTCGGGCTTGATGCCCGCTTCGACCAGCACCGGCTCCAGCAGGCCCATCGCTTCCTTCATCGCCCGCGCGGCGATGAGCACCTCGGGCACGAAGATCTCGTTTGCCTTGAACCGCTTGCCCACATCGTCCATGCCTTCGACCAGGGCGTTGAGGATCGTCTGTGGGTCGGTTTTGGCATCGATCTCCGCCTGGACGTTGGTCTTGGCGGTGTCCCGATCACCCTTTTTGATCGCTTCGGTCAAGTCGCTGAGACTCATGGCTTACGCCTCCAAATGCATTAGCGTGGGCCATACGATACCGCATTCACCGATCCGAAACATGTACTAACCGGACAATTAGCTGCACAAATTCGACGATCCGGGCCGCAGAAGTTCGTTTTGCTGGCATCCGCCGCCGTCTTGGGCTATCAATACCACCTTTGCCCGCCCGGCCAGGACTGCCCAAGGGCCATCGCAGGCCACCCCTGCCTCCCGAAGGGCCGAGGCCAGAACCGCGACCCGCGATTGCCCTGAGGATCGCTCCGGCATGACCGACCCGCATCCCGATTCCGCCCAATCGTCCCCCGTCGATCGCCCGCCGGTTGCCGTGATCTGCTGCAGTGTGCTCGGGCGCGAGATCGAACACTTCGCCGCCGGCCGCGACCACATCGTCCACCGCGAGGTGCTCGAGTACGGCCTGCACAGCGAACCGGACGAACTGCGTCGAACCGTCCAGCAGACCGTCGACCGGGTCGAACAGACCACCGGCGCCGAGGTGATCGTGCTGGGCTACGGCCTGTGCAGCCGCGGCACCGAAGGCGTCTCGTCGCAGCGCTGTCGGCTGGTCATTCCCCGCGCCCACGATTGCATCACGCTGTTGCTCGGATCGAAAGAGCGTTACGCCCAATACGTCGCCGAGCATCCCGGCACCTACTGGTATTCGCCCGGCTGGAACGCCGAACACATTCCGCCCGGGCGCGAACGCCACGCACACTTGTTTCGCCAGTACGTCGAGAAGTACGGCGAAGACAACGCGCGGTACCTGATGGAAATGGAACAGCAATGGATGACCACCTACAACCGCGCGACGTACGTGGATTTGACGGTGGGGGTGACGGATGAAGACGTGCAATACACCCGCGACTGCGCCGAATGGCTGGGCTGGGACTACGACCGCCAGCGCGGCGATTCCGGGCTGATCCAGGCACTGCTGAACGGCCCATGGCCCGAAGACCGCTTCCTCGTGCTCCAACCGGGACAGACGATGAGACTCACCGGCGATGACCGGATTATGGACACCGACACGAATCAGCGAAATCAGTCACAATAGCTCCCGTCGTTGCCAAGGCGCAGAGCCGACCCCTTTGCACCCGATCTCCGCGCCTGTGCGTCCACGCGGTTTGCCTGCCTCCTCGGAACGGTTGACATGACTGAACCCCTGCGATTGAAGGTGCTCACACCGGACGGCGAACGGTCGATCGTCGTCGAGCGGGGCGATGGCGCGCCGCTGACCGAGATTCTCAGCCGCCGCTCGATTCCCCTGAACACGCGATGCGGCGGCAAAGGTTTGTGCGACGGCTGCCAGGTGGAACTGGTTGCCGGGCGCGTCGAACACATCGCCACGGGCCGGCCCATCGGACCGGACGATCAGCCGATCAATCTGCGGGCGTGCGAGTATCGGCTGGCCCACGACGGGCCGACCGTCATCCGCGTGCCTCAGCGATCGCTGCTGGCCTACCAGCCGCAGGTGGTCAGCGACTTCCGTTTGAACGTGCCGCTGGCCCACGCGCCGTTGTGGGAGCCGGGCGAAGGGCATCGGCCGATCACCGGCACACCGCTCGGCGCGGCGATCGACATCGGCACCACCACCGTCGCCGTGGCCATGGTCGATCTGGCATCCGGCCACGTGCTGACCAAGACCAGCGCGTTCAACAAGCAAATGCACCTGGGCGACGATGTGCTCACCCGCATCAACCTGTGCATGACCGAGCCCCGGAAGCTGAACGAGCTTCACGATGCGATCGCGACCCGGACGATCACGCCGCTGATTCACGAGGCGATCGACCAGGCCGAGGCGTCGCTCGATCGGCTGGTGTGCCTGACCATCGCGGGCAACACGACGATGCTGCATCTTCTGTCGAAGGTGGATCCGACGCCGATGGGCGTTTCGCCGTTCACCGCGCCGTTCCTCGAACACCGCCAGCGGACCGCGGCGGAACTGGGTCTGCCCGGCGAGGCGGAAGTGCACCTGCTGCCGGGGGCGTCGGCGTACGTGGGCGCGGACCTGACCGCGGGCATCGTGTCCAGCGGGCTGCGCTACGACGAAGGCCCGTCGATGCTGGTCGACGTGGGCACCAACGGCGAGATCATCCTCAAACACGACGGCAAGCTGCACGGCTGCGCGACCGCGGCGGGCCCGGCGTTCGAGGGCGCCCGGCTGACCAGCGGCATGAGGGCCGGCCACGGCGCCGTCAGTCACATCAACCTCGCGGACAACCCCGGGGACGTGCAGATCGAAGTGATCGGCAACGTGCGGCCGGTCGGGTTGTGCGGGTCGGCCTATGTCGACTTCCTGGCCCAGGGGCGGGCGATCGGACTGCTCAATCCCGCCGGTCGTTTTGAAACGGGCGTGGCCGACGATCGGCTGGAGCAGGTTCCCGACTACGGCCGGGCGTTCCGCGTGGCCACCGGGCCGGCCCACCGCCACGTGGACATCAGTGAAACCGACATCGCCTCGCTGCTGCAGGCCAAGGCCGCCATCGCCGCCGGCATCACCACCCTGCTGCAGCGCGTCGGGCTTGGGGCCGCCGACGTGAAGCGCGTGTACCTCGCCGGCGGATTCGGCTTGCACATGAACATCACCAACACCATCGCCTGCGGCCTGCTGCCCGGGTTCAGCCCCGAGCAGATCGAAATGGTCGGCAACACCTCCCTGGCCGGGGCGTACCTGACCATGCTCGACCGCGGCGTGATGGACGAAATGGCCAGAGCCGGGCGGGAAATGGAAATCGTCGAACTGAATCTCGACCCGAATTTCGAGATGACGTTCATCGAGCAGCTCAGCCTGCCGTGACCGGCCGTCAGGTCGATGAAATCCGGTATCCGCGGTGGGGTAATCTTTCCGACGATTCTGCGGCCGATCACTTGACTGTGGCCGGTGGTGGTGTACACCAGATAACAGTGGTGATCGCCGTGGTGGGAGGCCCATCGAAGTGCGTGGTGATAGCGGCGATAACTGAACCGTGAGGACAGGCACCGGGCGACCGGACGTTGTTCCGTGCGCGGGGTCTGTCATCGGGTGAACGTAGCGACCGATGTCAGCGCGGCAGGCGATTCACGCGCCGGCGGGTTATCCATTCCACTGAATCGCTTTGAAGGAGACGAGCCATGAGACAATTCACAGTCATTGCGGCGGTGGTGGTGGCGGCGGCGATCGTGCCGGCGTGGGCCGACTGGAACCCGGGGGACGACCACAAAATGCATTTCCCCCAACTGCCCGATCACGACGGGTGGGACGTGGCCTGGCAGGAACTCAACGGAGAGCCCCTCACGCTGGCCGACGACTGGACGTGCAGCCAGTCCGGGCCGGTGAACGATGTGCATTTCTGGTTCTCCAGCGAGGGCGATGAATTCGACGGGGACATCTCGTGGTTCCGCAACGGCATCGTGGCCCTGAGCATCTGGTCGAACGACCCCGGCGATGCCCAGAACTACAGCCGGCCGAAGCAGCAGCAATGGCAATGGGACACCGGACTCTCGGAGGGCGACATGACGATTCGCCTCTACGACACCGGCAACCAGGGCTGGACCTGGCCGGATGAACCGGGCGCGGCGGTTCCCGACGACCATCAGCAGATCTGGCAGATGAACATCACCAACCTCCCCGACCCGTTCTGGCAGAACAAAGGCGATGTGTACTGGCTGAGCATTCACCTCAACCCTGCGGGCCCCCAAGGCGAGATGGGGCCGGCGATCGGCTGGAAGACCGCCGACACCGACCGCTATCCCGAACCTTACACTGGCAACCATTACCTCGACGATGCGGTGTGGGCCGAGGGCGACGTGCCGCCGGACGAATGGTTCGAGCTGCGCGATCCGCTCACGGATGAATCACTGGACCTGGCGTTCGTCATCACGCCCGAGCCGGCCACGATGACGCTGCTGGCGCTCGGCGGTCTGGCGCTGCTGCGACGGCGATGATCGGCCTGAGCACCCGGCGCGCCGAACGGCCGGTCGCCGGGTCATCCCCGCTTCGCCCATCGAGGCGCCGGTGCGCATCGAGCGTCGATGCGCGCCGACGCCTTTGCCTCGTTCATGAAGGATCGGCATCATGGCTTACATCATCGGTTCCCAGATCAAGGTGACGGACTTCGACCAGTGGAAAGCGAGCTTCGACGCGACGGCCGATCAGCGCCGCGACGCCGGCGAGAAGAGCTACCGCCTGTTTCGGTCGCTCGAAGATCCGAACAACCTGACGCTGCTTTGCGAGTGGGACGATCCCGACCGGGCCCGTCAGTTCCTCGCTTCGCCGGAGCTGCGGCGGATGCAGGCCGACGCCGGCGTCGTGCACATGCCCGCCACCATGGCCCTGGAACTGGTGGCCGAGGCGAAGACCTGACCCGAAATCGACCTGCGTCCGGCATAACTCCCTGCTCATCCGAAGTCTGCCCAAATTTCACTTGACACCAGCGAACCGTGTGATAATATTCACCGTAGCTGGTCCTGATTTCCGTTCGGGCTGGGTCCGCCAGCCTTCGCAACGGGTTCCCGAGAGTGAGAGAAGCACTCGGGAGTTATGCTCCCAATCGTATCCGGGGTAAGAGGTTATGTGGTGTCGGCCTGCAATGGCGCGCCGACGCCCGTGTACCGGAAAACCGGGTTGGATCCGACTCTGTCGGGCCTGAACCGGAGGAGCAACGGCATGACGAAGTTGGCAGGATCGCTGATCGTATTGGCCGTCATCGGGACATTCGCCGCGGCCGGCCGGGCCGAGGTGACCTTGCCGGGCCTGGACAGTCCGGCCGTGGTCATCACCGCCGACACCGCCGCGCTTTCCGAGCCGGTGGCGCATTTCCCGCAGCTCGACGACGCAGCGCCGCAGGCCGAGCCGATCGTCATTGATGCGATCACCACCGCGTGGTCCGGTCAGATGGTCGAACAGGTCATGCCCCGCTTCGACGCTACGGACCCGACCCCGCTGGTCGAGCAGCGGGCCGCCCGGTATGTGAGCATTTTCGAGCCGGTCGTGGTCACCATCGCCGTCAGCTATCTGCCCGGCGAGCACACGGTGGAATTCGACACCCGCCCGCCCGGCGTGTTCGCGGCGTTCGACGGGCCGGGCCTGCGATTCGCCACCGACCGCATCGCCACCGACGCCGGCCTGGCCATCCTCACCACCGCCGGCCTGGCCATTCGCTGACCCACGCCCCGCCATTCAACCACATCCACCCCGAGGTCAGC
>CAYNCM010000129.1:0-6226 GCA_964395825.1 uncultured Planctomycetaceae bacterium | reverse complement strand
GAATCAGCGGCACGAAGATCGACCGGGCCGAATAAAGGCAAGTCGCGGTCACCGGATCGACGCGACGTGTGACGATTTTGTCAGGCACGTCGCTGGGTTGCCGTCCTACGCCTGTCGCGATCGGTTGTTGACGATTTCATCATGCGGCTTTGCCGGGGTTGCTCCTTTGGTTGGACAGTCGAACCCGATTGGCCTTGCGATTGCGGGCGGTGGGTTGGCCGACCTGGTACACCGAGCCGCTGCGGGTCATGGCGAAGAGGATGGCCATGTCGTCGGCGTCCTTGCGATCGGTCTTCCGCCGCTTACCGCGGAGCGCCGCCAATTGCGTGGCGTCGGCGATGTCGATTCGTCCCACGCGATCGCGGTAGCGGTCGATGAACCACTCGACGAACGGGCAGGCTTCCACGGCCAGGTGGACCGGCCCCGGAAGCCCGGCGAGGAAGGCGTCGATCTTTTCGACACACTTGGTGGACGTTTTGATGCGGGCGATGATCTGCCCGCGCGGATCGACCGCCGAGAGACTGACGGTGCACTTATGCAGATCGATGCCGACACAAAGAATGTTCTTGTCAGGGGGGGCGGTGAACCGGATCATGATGTTCTCCATGTAGGGGTCAGCGGTGATGAGTACGGCGGACGCCCCGAGCGTCCCTCCCGCCGGCCACACAACCGGCGGCGTACCCATGAACCTGATAGGTCATTGTGCCTCACCAGGCCCCTACATGGTTTCACGCTTGTTGAGTTGCTGGTGGTGGTGGCGATCATCGCGCTTCTGCTGGCAATGCTGTTGCCGGCGTTGCAACATGCCCGTGAGCTGGCGAAGCTGACCGCCTGTCTGAGCCACCAGCGGGGCATCGGCCTGGCGGTACCGATGTATGTCAGCGACTACCGCGGCCAGGTACCGGTTATCAAGTACAACCCCAGCTACACGGGTCCGGGAACCGGTGAACATTACATGTGGTTCGAGCACCTGGCGCCCTATATCGGGCTGGAAAAATCCAGCGAATACCAGGTTCCGCTCGAGGAGCTTGAAGGTTCGATCGTAAGGGGCTGTCCCAGTTTTGCGCCTGAGACGGTCAGGCAGGATACGCCGGGTTACGCTGCGACCATGTATGCCCTGGCGCCGGATTGTCTGTGGTCGGAGAAGTGGTCCTGGATCGACAGCCGCAGTTGGTCGCACGGCCGGTATTTTCGTCTTAACGAATGGACGAATCACGCCAGCCACGCCTACCTGGTAGAGTCGCAAGCGTGGGCCGTGTTCGTCATTGAGGCGACGGCGGGTACCGAGTATGCCACGTTCAATCCATCATGGAGCGATCCTGAGCGTCACCTGGGCCGCAGTGGTTATCTGATGCTTGATGGCCATGTTGAGGCCCTTGATCCGAGTGCGGGCGCGCAGGCTGTTTCGGCGCCCTGACATGTGTGAAGGACGCATGATCAATTCACTTTCTCATTTCTGAGGATGGTTTGACATGTCTACTGCTGAAAAACAACGGTCGCTGTCAAAAATGCGAATAGACGGATTCACGCTGGTGGAACGGCCCTTCGGCAGGCGCTCTTCGAGCCTGAGCCTCAGAGCCGAAGGCAGGACCACTCCACATGGTTTCACCCTTGTTGAGTTGCTTGTGGTCGTGGCGATTATTGCTTTGCTGTTGAGCATTCTCTTGCCGGGTCTGCAGAAAGCCAGGGAGGTGGCTCGTCAGGCCGTTTGCCTGTCGAATGTACGCAGCGCTGCTACATCACAACATCTGTATGCCGGCGACTTTCAGGATCAACTTGCGATGGCACTGGAATACGAGCTTCCCGGTGGCATGGGAGAGAAAACGTTCTGGACCGGCCTGCTGCTGGAGTATTTTGATCGTGATGAGGATGACTACAGCAATTTGTTTCTCTGCCCGAGCGATCGACTGGAGCGCGTTGAATGGGCCGGCCGTCCGGGAACGTATTCCATGCCCGCCTGCCAGGGAATCGACAAGTTCCTCGGCGGCGGATGGCGGCAGAAAGGCGTCGGCCGATTGCGGAACCACGGCTCCCGGGACTTTGGTCCGCACGCCAATGTGCGCACCGCTGAAGTTCCCAATCATTCAGACACATTGATGATCACCGAGCGTCCCAGCGTGATGAATGGGGACAGCAGTGAGTGGGGATCGATCTTCCTGGACAGCCCGAAGGATCAGTATGCAGGTGATCTGCCTGATTTGCATCAGGGCAAGTTCGCCTACGCCTATGTCGATGGTCACAGCGAAATGCAACTGCCTGAAAACACCGCGCCGCGTCCTGGGAGCCGTTGGGACCCGCGCGGACCATGGTCCATCGACCCGAACGATTGACAACGGTGGCTTGTTCGATCCATGCCAACCCAACCCCGAAGCCGGAAGACTTTTTCGCGAGGTGAAAAATGAAGCCGTTATTCAGTATCGTTGCATCCAGACTTGCTGTTGTCGTGTTGTTGGTCATCAGTATATCGATGCAGCTTCACGCCGAGCAGAACGTCTCCGACATGACCAAAACTGAAGGCGCCGGGTTTTACAACGGCGTCGATTTCGTTGGTCCCGATGGCGTGGTCTATCCCGATTTCACCTATGCCGGGCTGCCCGACGGCAACCAGGTGCCTGATGTGCCGGTTCGGGTAACCATCGATGCTGGCGGCGATGACGACCGTGGCGCGATTGAGCAGGCGATTGAGCAACTTCCCGCAGAAGGTGGTGCCGTCCTGCTTCGCGAGGGAATCTACGAAATCGACGATAGTATCCAGATCAAGCGCGACAATGTCGTAGTGCGGGGCACCAGTCGGGACCGGACCATCTTGAGGCTCGTGGGTGGCACAGGCGGAGGCGTTTTCCACTTCAAGGGCACTTCGGCCCCGTCCAGAGAACGACGATTCTTCACAACGGGCTTTGCCCGTGGTGCGACGGTCATCGATCTTGCCGGCTCTTCGGGATTCATGCCCAAGGTCGGTGACTACATCGCGCTGGTGGTCCGGGGCCTGCCCCCCGATCGCCGGCACCGATTCAAATCAACCGGCGATGCGGCCCACCATCCGGAAGATTTCCAGGGCATCTACAAAAAGGAATGGTACCTGGATATGTTGAAAGTGGTCGATGTCGACGGAGACCGCATTCGCGTGAGCACACCTTTGAAAGTCCAATTCAATCCCGCATGGTCTCAGACCGCGGCCATCCGTCCGATCGATCCGGTGATCGGCGGCGGGATCGAGACCTTAACGATTGATAATGCCGAGCGAGCCAGTGGATTGGACGGCGTGATCTTCGACAATGCGGCCGAGGGTTGGGTCAAGGACGTGACGATTATCATGGCCGCATCAAAGCCAGTCTACTGGGGTTGGGTGCGTGGGGGTAAGAACATCCTCGTCGAGGACTGCGTGTTCGACGGGGTGTGCAACGTCGGCGGCGGGGGGAACGGCTACGGGGGGTTCGAGACGACCTATGACAGTATGTTTCGCCGTTGTGAGTTCCGTGACCACCGCCACGCCCCGAATATGCAGCAATATGCATCTGGCAACGTGTTCGTCGAATGTAAGTTTATTAACTCCAATGCAGAGATGCATGCCGATTTCGCTCGCCATAATCTGATCGATCATTGCACAGTGGTGATCGGCGAGAAGAGTTGGACCGAAGCCTGCTGGAAGACCAAACACCTTGACCAGGTCGCCTGTGGTCATGATCCAACGGGCGGGCGCCACATACTTTTCAACAATGACATGGACACCAGCGGGAAAGGCACGGCCGTCTATCTGGGCGGCCTGAATTACCACACCGTACTCGCGTACAACAGGATGATCTGTGGCGGCACAGAGCAGAATGATGTGATCGGCTCCTATACGGTGCAGATTTTCGACTTCTGCGATGAGGCGGTCTTCGTCGGCAACATCTTCGTGAACCGGCGGCTCGACAACAGTTACTATTACGAAGAACACGACGGAACCGAACGCCGCGGTCACAGCGAGTGGGCCGGCGTCATGTTTCTGCCCGGCTACAAGTCGGGTAGTGGACAGCAGACCGACCCTTCGAAGTATGGACAGACCGGCGTGGCGTGGGGTGAAAACCCCGTCATCCCCTATACGCGCCACTATGCCGCGGCGTTCCCGACTTCGAATAACGCGTACAATCGGCCACAACCGCCGATCCGCCAGGGCAAAGGCGTGAGCCCTGCCGAGTCGGTGGACGTTCATTTCATCGGCAACCGCTGGTACGGCATCGCGCCGGAAGAGGGGTTCAAGGGATACAACGAACCTGCGACGAATCGGAACAACACCTTCCAACGTGCAATTCCGGAGGAGATCCCCACCCCCGAGCCGTTTGCCGAATCGCTGTACCAATGGCAAATGGATATGAAGCGAGACCAGTAATCGCGCAGGGCATCCTGTCGGGCCGGGACGGCCTAGCTGGCGCAAGGACGTTCGTCAAGGCGTTGACGGTCCGACCGGCGGCGGGAATCGATCGTCAACTGATAGTAATTGACTCACGGGCCTTGGCGGTAAAGACCACCACGTGGGGGCCGCCGGGGGTTTCCAGCATTGACGACGGGAGTGCGGCGGTGTCGCCACTATCGACGATTTTCGCCGACTTGGCATCGTACACATGGTACGTCGCGGGAACGTATTGCCTGAAGAAGTTGACCTGCCCGCCGTCGGGCAGATACAGCACGTACAGTTCTGACTCGCGGATCAGACCGCGGTGTCCGTAAGTGCATGTCCAGTCCGGTTCGAGCCCGGCGGTATTGTACTTGCGAAGGATGCGTCCCACGTTTCCGACATATGTGCTGCCCGACTGCGCCATCGCTTCCCGCCAGCCCATGTCGGGGATGATGAAGTTGGGCGCGTGGCCCGGTTCGTTCGCATCCAGTCGCCACATCCACAGCGACATCGAGCCGTATACCACGCCCATCGTCCCGCCGCTGCACAGATTCGACCAAGCCTCGTGGCCCTGCCACCAGCCGCCGGCGACATCCGGCATTTCGTAGGACGGCTCGCCGTTGGCCACCGCCTTCGCCGGCTGCTGCATGTAAAGCCACATCACCCGTTCGGGCAGGTGCTCGCCGGCGTGTCCGGTCTGACACCACTGAAAATCCAGCCACGGCGCCGCCTGGTGCGCGTTGGGCTTGAAGTGCGGGCCGTAATGGATGCCCGTGGGTTGGGCGTAAGCATCACAGGCATGCACCGCTCGCCCGCCGGCGGCGATGTTGGGCTCGTGACCCGACCCGTCGCCGCCCACGAGCCAGATCGCCGGTCCGGCGCCGTAACGCGCGACCAGATAGCGACAGTAGCGGGCGTAATCTTCGGGACTGACTCGCCGGCCCCCGGCCGTCTTGCCTTTCCAGCCGAATCCATGGAACACCGGCTGAAACACCGGCACGATTTGCTCCGCCCGTAAAACCTCGACCAGCGTATCCAACGTCTGAAAGTAATCAGGGTTCAACTGCCGCAGCGTCCCCTCCGGCAAGTCCTCGAAACCGACGTCGAAGCCTCCCCACTGTCGGCGGTCGCGCGGGCCTTGAGCGAACATGTCCGGCTGGATCGTCATCAACAGCGCCGCGTTGAAGCCCTTGCCCGCCCGGTCGGCGGCATACACGGCCGCCTCTTTCGCCGTGGCGCGAAACGGTAGTGCCCACGGTGTGTCGGCAACCACCAGGAATGATCTGCCGTCTGCGTGGATCACGCTTCGCCGATCGTTGCTCATCCGCAACAGCCCGTGCCGTTCGAACAGGCCACGCGGTTCTTCGGCTCGCAGATGGACCACGCCCTCGGCCGGCGTCACCTGCTTTGAAGCCACTCCCTCGACACGCAACGTCCATCGCCAATGTCCGGCGCGTCGTGGTGAAGCGAAACGTACCCGCCAGTTCTGCCCGCCGTTCCAGAAGGCCGGGCGCCGGATCTGCTCGCCGGTGTCATGCGTGAAAACCGCCTCAATGCTTACCGCGACATACGGTTGGGTCACCGGTTCGTGGACCGTCAAGTCGATTTCGCACGTGCGCCAGACGCTGGTGGTGATTTCATGCATTGCGTTCTACCTCGATGTTGGATCGAGCGTGGGCTGAGAACGCCGCTTGTTTTCGCGGCGACAGAGCCATCCCAAAGCGACGCCGCAAGATTCCGCACCGATCAGATGTCGCACAATAAAGCTTTGCCCGTTTATCTTCTCGCCTATGCCTCCGCTTGCCAAGCCAGCGTGAGCCCCGCCCCTTCGGCCGCGGCCGTGCCGTCTTC
>CAYNCM010000128.1:0-6349 GCA_964395825.1 uncultured Planctomycetaceae bacterium | reverse complement strand
CCCCGTCCATCTGGGCGGCGCCGGTGATCATGTTCTTGACGTAGTCGGCGTGGCCGGGGCAGTCGACGTGGGCGTAGTGGCGCTTTTCCGACTCGTATTCCACGTGGCTGGTGGCGATGGTGAGAATCTTCGTCGCGTCGCGACGGCCGTCGGATTCCGACGCCTTGGCCACTTCGTCATACGCCTTGAACGTGGCCAGACCCTTGGCGGCCTGCACGGCGGTGATTGCCGCGGTCAGCGTGGTCTTGCCGTGGTCGACGTGGCCGATCGTGCCGACGTTGACGTGCGGTTTGGTTCGTTCGAATACACCCTTGGCCATCGGAATACCTCCGTCGTCTGGTGTTCGGTGGGACCGGCCCCGCGTGAAAGACGGGCAAAGCGAAGACCGTCGGCCCCGACTGTGCTAACCCTTGCGTTGATGCTCATCGGGTCATCCACCACGGATGACCTTCGTGCTCCGTTGTTCGTTCCCGCCGCCCGGCGCCGTCGCTTGGGCCGGTCGGTTGCCCAAGCCACCGATGGGACTTGAACCCATGACCTCTCCCTTACCAAGGGAGTGCTCTACCACTGAGCTACGGTGGCGCTACGGGGGTCGGGCAGCGCCTGGCCGTATGCCAGACCCCACAATGTACCGCCGCGGCCTCTATGAAACAAGCGGGCGTGCAATCGGTGGATAAAACACCGATACCACGCCCGGCTGTCAAGCCCGACAGAACCGGAACAATACAACCGGCCCGGGGTTGTGTCAAACCCTGACGATAAGCCCCAACCCCCGTCGCAGGACGATCACGGGTCGTGGTTCCGGCCCTCCGGGGGAGGTTGGCAGGGGGTGACCTGCGATGGCCCGGGGCGATTGGCTCATCCGGCGCCTCCGGTCTTTCGGGTTTCGCGTTTGGGGTTTATGATGCCCGTTCACAAACCACCGCCCTGTTCCCGGAAACCCACCATGAACCTGATTCACGACGATTTCCTGCTGTCCAACGACACCGCCCGCCGGCTGTACCACCATTACGCCGCGGACATGCCGATCTACGACTATCACTGCCACCTGCCGCCGGCGGATCTGGCGGCCAATCGCAGCTTCAAGAACCTGTTCGAGATGTGGCTGGCCGGCGACCACTACAAGTGGCGGGCCATGCGGGCCAACGGCATCGACGAACGTTACTGCACCGGCGACGCCGAGCCTTACGACAAGTTTCTCGCCTGGGCGAAGACCGTCCCCCACACCATGCGCAACCAGCTTTACCACTGGACGCAGATGGAGCTGAAGCGTTATTTCGACATCGACGAGCCGCTCAACGAGGACACCGCTCCGGGCATCTGGGAACAGGCCAACCGCCAGATCGAGCACATGAACGTCGCGGCGATTCTGACCCGCTTCAACGTCGCCCTGATCGGCACGACCGACGACCCGGCCGACTCGCTCGAGCATCACCGCAAGCTGCTCGATGATTCTCCGTACCCCGACACCGTGGTCTATGCCGCTTTTCGACCGGACAAGGCGCATCATTTGGCCGACGTGAAGGCATGGAACCAGTACGTCGACCGTCTCTCGGAAGCCGCGGCGACCAAGTGCGACAAGTTCGACGGCTTCCTCGACGCCCTTCGCGCCCGCCATGGGTTGTTCCACGAGATGGGCAGCCGCCTGTCCGACCACGGGCTGGCGTACCTGCCGGCGGTGCGCTGCACGGACAAGGAAGCCAAGAAGATCTTCCGCAAGGCGCGCGACGGCGAAAAGATCGACGCCGACGATCAGGCGAAGTTCACGGTGTACCTGATGTTGTTGTTCGGCGAATGGAATCACGAAGCCGACTGGACCATGCAACTGCACCTGGGCGCGATGCGGAACAACAACCCGTGGGGCTGGGAGCATCTGGGCCCGGACACGGGTTTCGACTCGATCGGCGACTGGCCGCAGGGCGAAGGGCTCAGCCGTTTCCTGGGGGCTTTGGCCGGCCGGGAGCAACTGCCGCGGACGATTCTGTACAACCTCAACCCGTCGGACAATTACCTGTTCGCCGGCATGATCGGCAACTTCCAGGACGGCCGCACGCCCGGCAAGATGCAGTTCGGCAGCGGCTGGTGGTTCTGCGATCACAAGGAGGGCATGACCTGGCAGATGAACGCGCTGTCGAACATCGGGCTGATCACGCGGTTCGTGGGGATGTTGACCGATTCGCGCAGCTTCCTGAGCTACCCGCGCCACGAGTACTTCCGCCGCCTGCTGTGTGATATTTTCGGCCGGGACGTCGAAGCGGGCGAACTGCCCGGCGACCTCGACTTCCTCGGCCAGGTGGTCCGGAACATCTGCTTCAACAATGCCCGCGACTACTTCCGCATGGCACTCCAGGGCAAGCACGCCTGACCGATGGGCAACCGCCAAGGCGTCAAGGGCACCAGGGCCGAGCCGTCCATGCAATCGAGGCCTTGGGGTCCGCGGCATCTTGGCGATCCGTGCGATGACTGAACCTGACATCATCTGCGTATTCTGCGGTTCGAGCCGGGATGTGTCGCCGGCGTTCATGGACGTGGCGCGGCGGACGGGCCGGTTGATCGGCCGGCGGGCCGGGACGCTGGTGTTCGGTTCGAGTGACCTGGGCATGATGGCCGAGGTGGCGCGGGGCTGTCACGCCGGCGGGGGAAAAGTGATCGGTGTGCTGCCGCGGACGATGCACGAGCAAGGCTGGGCGTTTCCCGACGCCGACGAAACCGTGGTCACGGGCAACCTGTTCGATCGCAAGCGGGTGATGATCGAGCGGGCGGACGCCTTCATCGCCCTGCCCGGCGGATTCGGAACGCTGGATGAAGTGTTTGACGTGATCGCCCTGCGGTTGCTCGGCTACCACGACAAGCCCATCGCGATCGTCAACGCCGACGACTTCTGGTCACCCCTGGCGACACTGGTCGATCACCTGATCGCCCATCGTTTCGCCAAGCCGGAACACCGGCGGCATTACGCCCTCGTCGCCAGCCCCGAAGCGGCCCTGGCGCACCTCGGCGCGGTCAGTTCCGCCAGGCGATCGGCTCGCACAGGGCTTTGAGATTTTCGTGCGGCGTGCCGGGGGGGATTTCGCAGCCGGCGTTGACCATGTAGGGGTTGCCGACCGTGGCGTAGGTCCGCCGCATCGCCTCGCGGATCGACTGGGGGGTGCTCCGCATCACGCCGGCCACCGGGTCGATGTTCCCGCTGATCGTCACCTTGCCCCCCACCGCATCGCGCACCGCCTTCATGTCGACCATGTGATCGACATCGAGGATATCCACGCCCAGCGCCCCGAGGCCGGCAAGCAGATGCGTGATGTTGCCGCAGATGTGCAGCCGCACCAGGGCGCCGGCTTCGTGAATCGCATCGATCATCCGCTTTTCGCGAGGCTGGATGAGTCGCTCGTACACATCGGGCGACATCTGGCTGGCCACCGCATCGCCGATGCCGATCGTCTCGGCGCCCGCTTGAATCTGCGCCTTGGCGAAGTCGATGCCGGTCTGGACGCATCGGTCCATCAGATCGGCCGATCGGGTCTGGTCATCGAGCAGGTCCATCATGAAGTTGCTCACGCCGCGCAGATCGGCGGCCTCGGCGGCGGGGCCTTCGATCCAGCCGAGGATGGACGCCTGTCCGCCGACCTTCTGTTTGAACAGGCGGACGGCGTCGATGCGATCGCGCATGCGCACCGACGTCATCGGGTCGGGCGTGGGAAGCCGATCGGGGTCGAGCGCCTCGGCCAGGGGCCACGATTCACACTGCGGCGTGCCGTCGGCGCGGTAGACGATCTTCGCGCCGAAGCCCTCGGTTTCGCGGTAGGGATCGGAAATGGTCGACACCTGGTCGAATCCGAACGCCTGCATGCATTGGAGGTTGCCTTCGACCAGCACCCGGTGATCGGCGGGATAGGTGTCGTAGCCGTGCCCGATGAACTCGGCGGCGAACTGCATGAGAATCGGGATGCGCGGCAGATGATCGACCGGCTTGCGCTCGACGGTCGCCCGGTAGCGTTCGAGACTGTTCATGGAAACATTCTAACCCAAGCCATGGCGACCGAGGCCCGCGCGCCTGGGATCGGCGTTGGAATGGGATCGGATCGCCGGTAACATGATCGCGGATTTCGGGCCGACCGATCGGGCGGACGCATGAAGGCATCGACGATCTGGCGATATCTGCTGCTGGTGTTGTGCCTGGCGGTGCTGGGCGTGTTTCTCGTGTGGCCGGTGCTGCTGACGGTATCCGGCGGGTTCCAGGCGAAACTGGCCGACGGGACGACGACCTGGACGTTCGATCACATCCTCAGCGTGTTCCGCGATCCGCTGGCACGGGAGGGGCTTGTCAACAGCTTCATCATCGCCGTGCTGGTGACGGTGCTGTGCCTGTTGATTTCGCTTCCGCTGGCGGTGATCGCGACGCGCTACGACTTCCCGGGCAAGGCGATCTTCGCGGGGCTGCTGCTGGTGCCGCTGATCCTGCCGCCGTTCGTCGGGGTGATCGGTCTGCGGCTGCTGCTGGGGCGGTTCGGGGCGTTCAACGCGCTGCTGACCGACCTGGGCCTGGTCGATCCGGCGAACCCGGTCGACTTCCTCGGCGGGGCGCGGATGGTGGGCGTGGTGATCATGGAAGCGCTGCACCTTTACCCGATCGTGTATCTGAACGTGACGGCGGCGCTGGCGAACCTGGACCCGGCGATGGAACAGGCGGCGGACAACCTGGGCGCCGGCCGATGGACGCGGTTCCGCCGGATCGTCTTCCCGCTGATCCGCCCGGGGGTGTTCGCCGGCTGCACGATCGTGTTCGTCTGGGCGTTCACCGAACTGGGCACGCCGCTGATGTTCGATTTCTACACCGTCACCCCGGTGCAGATTTTCTGGGGCATTCAGGAAATGGAAGCCAGCAGCCGGCCCTACGCCCTGGTGGTGGTGATGCTGGTGGCCGCGGGGCTGCTGTACACGCTGGGCAAGGTGCTGTTCGGCGGGCGGGCGTACGCGGCGACGACCCGCGCGGCGGTGGGCGAGAAGGCCAGACGCCTGGGCCTGTTCAAGGGGCTGGTCGCCCTCGCCCCGTTCGTCGCGGTCACGGGCCTGGCGATCCTGCCGCACCTCGGCGTGGTGTTCGCCTCGATCACCGAACCGGTAAGCTGGTATCGCTCCGTGCTGCCCACCGAGTGGACCGACCGCCATTTCATCACCGCCCTGACCCATCCGCTGGCCAGCGGGTCGATCCGCAACAGCCTGGTCTATTCGATTCTGGCGATGGCCGTGGACATCGTGCTGGGTTTGACCATCGCCTACATCATCGTGCGCGGCCGGGTGATCGGGGCGAAGCTGCTGGACGGGCTGGCCATGTTGCCCCTGGCCGTGCCGGGGCTGGTCATGGCGTTCGGCTATGTGGCCATTTCGCTGCACCTGAACGACTGGGCGGCGCAGTTGAGCCTGACGCTGGCCGATTGGGGCTACCCCACGCCGATCGCCGTGCCGAACTGGCTGCAGGTCATGGGCGATGCGCCCAATCCGATCGTGTTCCTGGTCATCGCCTACGCGGTGCGGCGGATGCCCTACGTGGTGCGCAGCGCCGTGGCCGGCCTGGAACAGACCCCGCTGGACCTCGAGGAAGCGGCGGCGGTCTTCGGGGCCTCCAAACTCTACACCATCCGCCGCATCGTCATGCCGCTGATTATGGCCAACCTGATCGCCGGCGGCCTGCTGGCCTTCAGCTTCGCCATGCTGGAAGTCAGCGATTCGCTCATCCTGGCCCAGACCGCCCAGCATTACCCGATCACCAAGGCGATCTACACCCTGTTCGAGCGCCTGGGCGACGGACCCTACATCGCCAGTGCCATGGGCGTGTGGGGCATGGCTCTGCTGGCGGTGACCCTGATCGGCGCCAGCTTCCTGCTGGGCAAAAAAATGGGCGCGATCTTCCGGATCTGATCGCCCGCCGCCGCCGGAGAACGCCGGGGCGCTGTCGGGCCGGCCGAAAGGTGGTAAAAGCCAGACAGCCAGACAATCTTCACCAGATACTCATCGCCTGCCGGGGATCTTTGGGGTATCGTAAACATGAGCGTGGAAAGATCAGGGCGCCGCCGTGCCCGCGCGAAAGCACGAATCGGCCAGGCCGCTTCACGAGAACGCCGTCCGACGAACGATCAGGCCCGCGTCACTTGCCCGAACAGACCGAACACCTCCGGCGAACGTCGCCGGATCACAAGAGAGGCGACGCCGACGACCGGCGCCGCCAGCGAAAACGAGAGCCGGGGCGTTGGTTCGTCCCCACAGCACCACACAGGAGAACACGAGATGAGCAAGCACACCCTTTTCGCCGCCTTCACCGCACTGATGATCGCCGCGGCCAGCACCAACGCCG
>CAYNCM010000127.1:0-6433 GCA_964395825.1 uncultured Planctomycetaceae bacterium | reverse complement strand
TCAGGTTCGTAGGAGCGTTCGGGGTTGTTGGGAACCTTGCCGCGTTTGGTTTCGACGGGGACAGCTTCGGAGCCGTCGCTGCTGACCAGATCGAGCTTGGCGGTCAGGCCGAGGGTATCGGAACTGAGGGGAACGGAGCGGGTGATCAGGGGTGGATCATCACCCGTGGGTTCCGCCTTACGCGGTTTGTCGGGCTCGGCATCATCGTCATCGCTCGTATCACCATCGTTAACCACCTCAGGCAGGACGTGGTCGAGTTGATCGACGCGGCGATGGGTGTGCCGGCCTTCGATGGTGTACAGGTTGTTGGCCCAGCGGCCCTCGACGTGCATGAGGTGGAAGAGCCGAGGGCAGTAGGCATACTCGTTGAGCATGCGCACGCGGAGGAGGTCGGCGGCGGCTGCGGAAGTCCCGGTCGAGTTGTTCCCGGATTCATTCATGGTTCATGCGATACGCTGGGCGGGGGTGAAGTTGATCTTATGGAGCGGCGGATTGCCCACCTGAATCCGTTGGGCGCGATACACCGCAGCCACCCCTATTGCGCCCAGATTATCCGGCACGTCTCGCTGTAGAACCTTATGAGCTAGAAGCGACCGTACTACATCGAACGACGCGGTCGCTGTCCACAGTGCCCATGTCCACGAGGGGTTCCGCCCATTGGACCACCCGGTTGCTTCGAGGCCGCGACCTGTGGGGACAGTTGGACACAACTGAAGACCGCGATAAGCCAGTAGGTTTAATACCCAATTGGTTGTTGGTTTATTGTTGGATGCTGTTGGGTCATCCCACATCATTGCGTATCGTCGATCTTCAATTGGATCCCATCGCATTGACAACTTTTCGTCGTGGCGATTGGTTCCATCGAGAAGGACTTGCCGAATCTGACAGTCGTCCACATTGCTTGTCAACTGACGAACTGTATCTAGAAAATACTGATGGCCTGATCCCGTAATGAAACAGAACGGCGTCGCCTCCATCTGTGAAGAATTCTCTTTGAAACAGCAATCGGATCCGAAGGACGCAAGCATATCAACGACTTCGCGCAAGGTGCAAGACGCGCCGCTGAGGCCAAGCAGCATGGCTTCTCGCAGTTCATTTACGTCAGCGTTCAGGTGTTTGCCGAGCGCCATCTCCGCCGAAGGAACGCAATGCCGGAGCCGACGCAACCAAATTTGTCTTCGTCGCTCCATCCGACACTCCAAGGGTAGAAGCTCTTCCTTTTTTGCGTCATCCAACTCCTTGCCGCGCAATCGTCTATTCTTGATGTCGTCATTCGCCCTTTTTACCTTCTTCTTTGCGGCATCGAAACGGCCCTGACTCTTCTTCTGTGAATTCTCTGCTTTTGTATTGGGCGTGTAAGAGCAACGTAGGCTTTTAGCAATCACGTTTTCCAACGATCCATTGGATGAATCGAAGCCACCAATAACCGGCCGCCAACCATCTGCAAAAGCTTCCCATCGCATTGTGGTTCTCGAACCACAACAGACAGCACTTAATAAATTCAACACTCCCAGTGCCGCGAGGAAGCCCAGCGGATTAGTTCCGTCGAGGCCGGGCAGGAGAAGGCCGTCCTGGTTGTTGATGGTCGTTGTCATGTTGCAGCCTCCGCGGGTTCGTTGACGTGTTGGCTTCTGTACGTCCCGGTATCCTCGGCGGCGCTGGCCTGCTGGTCGGCGAGGCGAAGGATGGCTTCGAGGTAGGCCAAACCCCACCAGCCGAAGCGACGGGTCAGGGACCAGAAGCGTTCGGCGATGCCGGAGTCAAGGCGATGGGCGGGGATGAGTTCGGCCCGCTGTTCATGGGGCAAGACGATGCTTTTGACTTCGAGGGCGGGCAGTTCGTCATCGGGGACGACAGGGGCGAAGGGGCGGGCGTGGCCGTGATGGGCGGCGATGAGGTGGAGGACGAGATCGCGTGCTTGGGCATCAGTCGGCAGCTTGCCGGATAATTCGGCGAGTTGGACGGAGAGCATCTCGTGGCGGAAGCCGCGCGGCAGGCCGGCCCGATCGCAGGCATCGGCGCGTTGACGCCGGGTTTGGGGCAAGCCATCGGATTTGGCAAGCAAAGCGGAGGTCACCCCCGCGAGGAGCCAGGCGTCGGTTCGGTCGGTGCGGCGGAGCATGGATTGAAAGCGTTCGTCGGCTTTGCCCAGGTCGTGGAGTTCGGCCGCAGTGCTGAACGGTGCGGCGGAATCGAGCATGGGCAGGCATTGCAGTGACGCACTGAGTTTTTCGCACACATGCGATGTGTGGTCGTCGAGAAGGACGGCCTGCTTGCGTGTGGTGCGGGAAGCATCGTCTTCGCCGTCATCCAGACTGGGCATGAACCAATCGGTTGCTGAACCGAGGCGTTTCCGAGTGGTGATCACCACGCCGCGGCCATCGGGGTACTGCTCGATTCGAAAGCCTTTGTCCACCAATTGCTGGAGAGTCTGCTTCCGCAGGTCATCAGCATCATCGATCGATGCGGCAGCGGTTTTGAGAAGGTCGGGCCAGTCGGCACGGCTGGGCGATTCATCGGTCGCATTCGCCGCGGCGAACAGCGCGTCGATAGCCGAGCCGCTCGGCAAGGATGATCGCAAGGCCGGGTGCAGGCGCAAGGCCGCGCGATCGAGGGCGCGGATGAATGCGGGTTCGGCGACGTCATCGACCTCGGAGCCGTCGGCGGGCGTTTCATCGGTCGCGCTCCGCATAGGCAAGTGGCCGAGTAGATGCGAATCGGGCGTCGTGGCAGGCAGGACGAGCGTATCCCCGGGGCGCAGGTCATTGGGCATTTCAACGAGTTTGCTTTCCGTCATACCACGCCAGAGTACACCGGGGTGCTTGAGTGATGGTCTTTGATCGCCGTTGTCTCCCTTGCCTTGATCGTTCTGTTCGCTGATCCCCAGCAAATCGCCATGGTCGTCCGCGTCATCTATCTGATCGCCAAGCCAGCGGCGTAGGCGTGAGATCGGCACGCTCATGCATTCGGCAGAAGTCGGGGGCAGCAGGGCTACCACGTCGCACCACTGGTCGTGTTTGGGATGTTGCTCACTGTCGCCGATGTCTGCGCGCCAGCAGACTTGGACATCCGGTTCGCTGCGTTGGGGGCCGTGGATGAACAAGGACACATCGGGATCGGGCACGGGCTGCGGCGCGGTCTGGCACCAGAAATCGACGTAAGCCGGGAGCATGACCGGGGCATTGAGCGAAGCGGAGGGGGCGAGCAACTCTTTGGGCGGCCGTCCGTCGTCGCTGTGCTTCTTGAGCAGGTTATCGAATGCATCGATGCCGAAGTCGATTCGTTTTACGGGCTTGTCATTGATCGCCTCTTCAGTGCCCTGTTCGTTGAGCCAGTTCCAAGTCCGGGCCAAAGCATTGCCATAGATCGGATCGATGGGTTTGGCGTCGTCGAGCTTGTCTTCGGGCTTGGCGTCTTTCGTGCCAATCAGGATCACCGCTTCGGCGTCGATGGATCGCCCGCCACGGTTGAGTCGGCCGAAGCGTTGACGCAACGCATCGAGCGAGGCACACTCGGTGATGAGTACGTCGAAATCGTAGTCGGCCCCGACTTCGAGGCACTGCGTGGCGACGATGAAGCTGGTCTGAGTGGACTGCGGTTTTGTACGATCCGGCCCGACGATGTTGCGCAGGCGATCGGATTGTTTGTCCCTGTCGATCGGACGCATGGAGCCAATGACCAGTTCGATCAGCGCGTCGAGATGTTTCTCACGCAGCTTGTCGTAGATTGCCCTGGCCGTCGCGACACGATTCACGATGATGCCGACGGCAGTGGGTGACTTTTTAACCAGATGAAGCGCCGCCTCGACAGCATCTTTGGCGATGTTGCTGCTCTGTGTCAGCTTGGCGGGTTTTGCGGCAGCCAGGCGCTTGCTTAATGACTCATTCTGGCGATCCTGCTCATCAAGCTGGACCACGCCGCGATTGCGCATCTCGTCATTTGGCGTGGCGGTCATAGGCACCACCGTAACCGGGCTGATGCCGATGGATTGCTCAGCCCACTTCTGCGGATCGAGGTAGCGTCGAACGTGATCGAGCGTCTGGCGGAACGGCTCGCTGATGTGCGCTTCGTCGAGTAGGATCAGACTGTCGTATGCGATCAGCGCGGCTTGGATCGGGGCGGCACCCAGCGAGACGCCGTAGCCGCGAAAGAGCAGTCGTGAGCCCAGTTGATCGAGCGTGGTGCAGACGATGGTGGGCTGGGTGATCGAGCGCGCCCAGCGGTTGTCGCGGTAAATGCCGCCACGCAGTTCGAGCACGTCGAGCGGGGGAACATCATCGTCCGGACAAGTCCCCGCTACGCTTCGCAGGGCGGCGGCAACTCCGCGGAGAACAGGTTTGTTATTCACTCGGCCCTGCTCGACATCCCGCATCAACCCGGCGATCTTTCGGGCACGTTGATAGGCCTCATCCACGATGACCCGACGGTTCACGCAGAAAAACACCCGCCGCGGCGCGGTGCGCTGCGCAACCGGCAACGAGGCCTGGCAAGCCAGGGCGAAGACCGCGATGTCGATGCAGGCAGTCTTGCCGCTGCCCGTCGGCAGGTCGATAGCGCCCGGCCACTTGCCGGCGATGGCGTCTTCAGCCAGCCGGCGTTGCCATGAATACGGGGTATGCCCGTGCAGTTCTTCGAAGAAACTATCGAATTGATCCGGGTTGATCGTGTTCATCTCTGCCCCCCATTCAGCGGTTTGCACAGGCCGTAGCCCATATATCTTCCGGCCCCCAGCAGCACAGGCCCCATCACCGGCTGGTCGAAACAGAGCCTGACATGAACCTGAGGCCGGGGAGCGTTGGTTCCCTTGGCGGGATAAGCGGGGAAGCCATCACCCAGCGAAGCACCTGCGGAATCATGGTTGGCCGACTCGCGTAGCGGCCGGCACTTGCCGATCGCGCGCGGGCCGCCGCGATGCCAACAGGTGGTGTCAATGTCGATAACGGACGGAGCAGGCAGTCCAATACGTTCGCACGCCACGGTCACGATGGCCGCCACTTCGTCCGTCCACGCCGTTCGATCAGTTGTGCGGTCGGCCTTGGGGAAGCGATCCAACACGACCGGCGTGACCGATGCCCAGGTCGTCGCTCCGTTGGGATGTGCCGTCCACGCCTCGGGCTGGAGCGTCCCGCGCGTTTCCGACCAGTCACGCTTCGTGACAGTCCAGACGCCGAGCCTGCCAAGCGTCAGTCTTACCGCCTGCGGTTGGCCTTCCTCGTTCAGCAACAGTTTGCCCAGGACTCGCCCGCGATCCCGCCGCTCGATGGAGCGGGGAAACGCCAGCCCCACACCCAGAAGATGCCCGTCAGCGTGTTCGTTGCCAACAAACGGCAGCGGGATGCACGCCAGGTGGCCGTCATCATGACCACACAATGGTTGGCCATCAGGTTGATGACCGCTCACCCACGACGGGATCGGTTGCACCATGCTCTGGCTCATGATCGTGCATCGCAATGCATACGTGATTGTCAGTGTCGAAACCACCGGCAACGTCGGACCATCGGTCTGCGTCAGCACCAGCAGGTCCGTGTCGAAATGACTCTGCACCAAGCTGTCATCGGCCTTCGCAGCATCAACCCTGCGATAACCCGACCACAGGCCGAGCTTGGGGCGAACGGGCGGCCGCGCAAAGACCTTGGACGATTCCGCTTCCAGCGGCTTAATCTGCGCGTCGATCGCGGCCTTTCGCTCCTTTGAGCCCTTGCCTTTGACCGTTCTCTTCTGAGCGGTGAGTGAGTTGATCTGATCTTCGATCGCGGCTTTGCGTTGCCTGTGTTCTTCCCCGTACTGCTGGGTAAGCATTTTCAGCATGCCCGATGAAATCGTCCTTGCGTGCCAATCCCCTTCCACGTCATCGATCACGAAATGATCACATCCAGACCGGGTCACCTCGTCATCCGCGCCCACCCACATCCTCACCAAAGATGACGAATGCCCGACCCGCGTGACCTTGCCGCAAAGACGATCCAGTGATTCAAGTTGACCGGAAGTCGGGGTCGCGTCGGGCCAATGCATGAAGCAGGGATGGTCACCAACGTACACGCGAGGGAAGGTGCGTGGCTGCTTGCTGCGCGTCAACGCTGGTGCGGATTGCAGCGTCGCGGCGGAGGGGCCGGCTTTGTCATTCACAGGAACATAAGCCGTCACGTTGGAACGGTCGAACACGCCATCACTCGCCGGCAGTTGCAGGTCAGGATCGCCCAATGTTTCCAACCAGCGCATCGCGGCGGCCTCCGTGGGGTCTTCACCCGTCTCGAAGTACGCAGCCGCCATGGCCATGAACACCCGCCCCGGGTGCGGGGGCCATTCGGCGCGCTCCCGGCTGCTCGGGTCAGTCGCCACGGCGTAACCCGTCAGATATTCCCAACCGATGGTTAGTCCGGGCATCACTCACTCCCTTCATCACCACTATCACCGCTTTGCTTGGCCGCGAGTT
>CAYNCM010000126.1:0-6468 GCA_964395825.1 uncultured Planctomycetaceae bacterium | reverse complement strand
CCTACGGCTGGCGGCTGAACTTCCCGCCGAAGATCAACGGCAGACACGGCACTAGCCGAATCCCCCGAAGCCCGAACGGAATCAGTGCGAGCAGAAAGTTGGCGTTGCAGCAGTGCTTATGTGGTCGGCCCTGAAAATCTTCGCTGATTCGAGGGATGAAGGGTGAACCGGGATTTGGGGTGGCGCGTCAAACGCCCTACGCAATGGGACCGGGCGAAGCGCGCATGAAAAAACCTGCGAGCCTGTCTCTTTATTCGAGTGTAAGCCCGCAATGGGCCGCTTGTTTAAGAGTTATTAGCAGGTCGCAGGTTTGTACCTTCATCATCGGTATCGTAGGCGCCGGGCAATAACAATTTCCTCACGATTTTCAGCAAACTGTCCGTGCCGGCACCAGCCGCGAATCTATCGGACCCAAAACACAATGAACCACAAGAACCACGACCCGCAGGCGGTCAACACGCCGCCCCCGCGAGCGACAGCAACGCAATGAACGGCGCTCGGTGTTTGTCGTGAAGATTTCTCACGCCGCCTGGTCGAGGGCCAACGATTCACCGCCGGTCGCGGCAGTATGCGCCCTGTCCCACTGGGCGATGACGTTGGGCGTGGCGTAATGCTCGAGCAGCCTTCGCACCGAAGCGGCGATCGCCGGCCGGTGGGCCTGGTCGACCTCGGCGAGTTGTGCCGCGGCGCGATCGACGCCGCCGCGCATGACTTCAATGCCCACTTGCAGATCGACCAGCGCCGGGTCGGCCTCGGGCCGCGCTTCGCCGGCGCTTCTGACGACCATCGCGGCGGCGGCCAGGTTCGATTCGTCGATCAGCAGTTCCACGCGCTTGCGGGCCGCGGCGAGGTAACCGGCGTTCAGCCGCAGCGCGCGGTCCAGGCTTGTCGCCGCCAGGTCCACTTGCCCCACGCCTGCGCGGCAGATCGCCAGGTGGTAGTGCCGGTCGGCATGGTTCTCATGCGATTCGAGGTGCTCTTCCAGCGCATCGGCCGCGTCGGTCAGCAGGGCGGGCAGGAACCGGGAGCGATCGGCGTGTGCCGGGCCGTGTCGAAGGTCCGCCAGCAGCAGCCCGGGCATGGCCAGTTGCCACAGGTGCGACAGGTGGCGCTGCCGCGCCGGCGGATCGCAGCACTGATCGAACTGAACCGTCACGCGGTCCGCCAGGGCCAACCGGTCGGCGCAGATCGCCGCGACGAGCAGGCCCGCCAGCGCCTGGCCGCGATCGGCGCCGAAGCGTGACAGCCGCCACCACTGATAGGCGGCCTGAGCGAATCGGCCGCAGCGCAGGTGCTGCTCGGCCAGGAGGACGCGCGCCGGCGCGTGATCCGGCCGACTGCGCAGCGCAGCGCGACAGTCACGCACCACGTGGGCGTCTTCGCCCAGTTCCGCGGCCACCTGAGCCGCTTCGCAGGCCAGCGCCGGATCGTGCGGGTCGGCGTCCATCAGGGCTTCAAGCTCGTCCGCGGCTTCGGGCCAGTGGTCGGCTTCACGGTGCAGGTGGGCGAGG
Source organism: uncultured Planctomycetaceae bacterium (assembly GCA_964395825.1). Lineage (GTDB taxonomy): Bacteria > Planctomycetota > Phycisphaerae > Phycisphaerales > Zrk34 > JANQFT01. The sequence continues at coordinate 4,957 of CAYNCM010000126.1, read as the reverse complement.
CGCAACCGCGCCGCCCGGCGCGCCGCGTTGCTGGTCGCCGCATCACGGCGATCGAACTGTTCGTAGATGCCGATGGCCAGGTCCGCGCAGCCGATCGTTTCGTAGGCCTGGGCGAGCAGCCGCCAGGCCGCCCGACGGTTGGGTCGGTGACACAGCAGCCGCTTGAGCAGCCGGATGGTGCGATCGGCCGCGCCCTGGTGCAGGCACAGATTCGCCAGCCGCCACAGCGCCGGCACGTGGTTCGGCCGATGGCGCAGGGCCTGTTCGAGGGCTTCGGCGGCGTCGAGGGACTGGTCGGTCCGGATCATCGCCTCGGCGCGGAGGACAAGCAGCCGCGCCGCCAGCGCCGGGTCGCGGTCGTGATCGGCGTCCTGTTGGGCAAGGTGGGCGGCGTCGAGGGTGTCCAGCGCTTCGGTCGGCCGATGCATGTCGAGCAGCGCCCGGGCGTGCACCGCGCGGCCGCGCAGGTGATCGGGCTGATGGCGGAGCACGCGGCAGGCCAGTTCGCAGGCGCCGGGCGCATCGCCGATGGCCAGCCGTTGCCGGGCCTGATCGATCAGTCGATCGAGTGTCTCCGTGACCAGGGTGCTCATGCGGCCAGTTCCCCTCGGGTGTGTTGGGCGAGCGGATCGTCGGCGCGGCGTTCGAGCCACTGGTCGAGCAGCCGCCGGGCCGAAGCGGTCATCCCGCGACGGTCATACCGCAACACCAGCGCCCACTGCACATCGGGATAGTCCGGGTGCGCCGCGGCGACACGACGAAGCACCTCCGTGGCCTCGTCGGTCTGTTCGGCGGAGGGCGAGGCCTGCGAACGGTCGATGAGCAGCGCCAACGTGGCGTTCAGCGGCGAAAGCTTCAGCCCGCGCCGGGCCCAGCGGACCGCGTCATCGTTCGCCCCGGCCAATTCGGCCAGGCCGGCCAGCGACTCGATCGCTTCGATCGGCTCGGGCAGGTCGTCGACAACGCGCGCGATCGCCCGACGAAGCAGCTCGATCCGCAAACGGTCGGGCCGGCAACGCTGCGCCGCGGTCAGCGATGGAATCACCTCCGGTCGATCGGCCAGTTCTTCGGCGAGCCGATCGATCATCTCGATCGGAAGCTCCGCTTCGTCCACTCTGGCGGCCAGTCCCAGCCCGGCCACGAAGCGGTGGGCGTGTTCCTGTCGGCCGAACCGGCGAAGCAGAATGGTCGCCGCCCGTCGCGCGGCATGAGGTGAATCCTGCGACAACTCGATCAACACCAGCAACTGGCAGGCCAGCGGATGCGAAGCCAGTTCCGGCCGCTTCGTGAGCACCGACTGGGCGTCGCGCGTGCGGCCGGCTTCGAGATCCAGCGTCGCCAGCAACACCCGCGCCGCGTCCGGGCAGTCGTCCTCCCGCGCCCATGCATTCAACGCCAGATGCGCCAGCGCCTTTTGACCGGTGCGCATCCGTACCAGTTGCTTGAGCAACCGGCAGCGCGGTGAACAAGGCTCATCGGATTCAAGCAACGCCAGCGCGCGGTCCGCCTGTCCGCGGTCCAGGTGATACCACGCCCGCAATTCGGTCAGCCGGCTGAACGTGGGATTAATCGACAGACCGCGCTCGATGGCGCGTTGCGCCTCGGCGTGGTCGCCTTGACGCAGCGCCCGCTCGAGCGAGACGCACGCCTCGTTAGCCACCAGGTAACGGATGGCTTGCAGTTGTGCGCGGTTCGCCGGGCCGGCCGGTTTGACCCGCCGCGGTCGCGCCCTTTCCTTCAGCTTTCCCAACCATCCAAACATGCGTCTTCCCTGTTCACCCGGACCGTGGGCCGGGGATGCTGAAGGTTGTATCGGATGTATCAATCGGGCGATTTAGGCCGATCCGCGAGCCAACCGCGCCCCGGCATCGTCCTATAATGGCATCGGCTTCAACCGAAAGGTCCATCATGCAGTTGATCCTGTGCGTGCTGGCGGCGGTGTTCGTGATCGCCACCTGCGGCGGCGTGCTTGGCGCGGGGGAGTGGCCCGACGGGACGGCGGTCTTGCCGAAGCTGACCGACAAAACCGTCTACTTCGGCGCGGCGGACGATTCGGGCGCGACGATGCAAGCGGTGACCGTGGTCGGTCAACCGTTCGACACCGCGGCGCGGGTGACGGTGGCGAAGAAGATTTCACCGGACCACCGCGTGCAGTTCATACTGCGCACGGTCGAGCCGGTCGCGAAGGACCAGGTATGCCTGTTGCGGTTTTACCTGCGGGCGTTGGACGCGGAGGATGAGACGTCGCAGGGCCGGGTGCGGGCCTACTTCCAGAAAGCCGGGCCGAACTGGCACAAAAGCGCCGACCGTGTGGCCGAAGCCGGATCGAAGTGGCGGCGGTTCGACCTGCCCTTCACCCCGGACGCCGACTACGCGGCCGGCGAAGCGGAAATGGGCTTCGCCTTCGGCGCGCGGAAGCAGACGGTGGAAGTCGGCGGGATCGAGGTGATCGCGTTCGGCCCGGACGTGGCGTATGACGACCTGCCGCGCACCCGGCAGACCTACGCCGGCCGCAAGCCCGACGCCCCCTGGCGACAGGCGGCCGAGAAGCGCATCGCTGATCATCGCATGGGGAACCTGACGATCAAGGTCACCGATGCCTCCGGCAGGCCGATGCCCCGGGCCCAGGTCACCGTCGCGTTGCAGCGGCACGCCTTCGGGTTCGGCTCAGCCGTCACCGCCCACTGGATCATGTCCGACTCCAGGACCGGCGAAACCTACCGCCGGCACGTGCTCGACCTGTTCAACCGCGTGGTGCTGGAAAACGACCTGAAGTGGAAACCGTGGGAGAACGGCTGGGGTGAGCGGTTCAACCGACCGCAGACGCTGGCGGCGCTGAAGTGGCTGACCGACCGGGACATCGTCGTGCACGGTCACGTGATGGTCTGGCCGAGTTGGCGTCACCTGCCCGAGCGGCTTCAAGAACGGCGCAACGATCGCGAGGCCCTCCGTCGCACGATCAACGAACACATCGTCGAACAGGTCACCCAGGCCGGGCCTTACGTCACCGACTGGGACGTGATCAACGAACCGTTCTCGAATCACGACCTGATGGACCTCCTCGGTGACGCGGTGATGGTCGAATGGTTCAAAACCGCGCGGCGCGCCGACCCGACGATCAAGCTGATGATCAACGACTACGGCATTCTTACCGCCGGCGAACTCGATACCGCCCATCAGGCTCATTACGAACAGACGATCCGCTACCTGCTCGACCGCGATGCCCCGCTCGACGCGATCGGCCTGCAGGGCCACTTCGGCGGCCACGTCACCCCGCCCGAAAAGCTGATGAAAATCATCGACCGGTTCGCCCGGTTCGACCTGCCCCTGCACGTGACCGAATTCGATGTGAACACCGATGACGAGCCGTTGCAGGCCGACTACACCCGGGATTTCATGACCGTGGTGTTCAGCCGGCCGGAGTTCGACTCGTTCACCATGTGGGGGTTCTGGGAAGGGGCGCACTGGCGCGGCCAGGCGGCGATGTACCGGCGCGACTGGCAGCCCAAGCCCAACGCCGAAGCATACCGGAAACTGGTGTCGGAAAAATGGCATACCCGCGAAGCGGGCCGGACCGACGGACGCGGGGTGTTCACCTGTCGAGGATTCTGCGGTGCCTACGAGATCACCGTCGAGGCGGACGGCGCGACGAAGAAGGTCGAAGCGGACCTCCCGCGCGACGGCACGACGGTGAATGTCGCTCTCGACTGATCCGCCGGCGTTGGCGAGGCTCGCCCCGGGCATCGCGGAACGGATCGCCGGGCCGGTCGGCCACTGCCACCCCGGTATCGCGGTTATGGTTGGAGAAATACCAGTAGTACCGTCCATTCCGTTCAGCCGCGTCGGTGGCGAAGCACTTGTGCGACGGGCCGATGTGGGTCTGTTCCGGGCGAAGAATCGATTCTCGCTGCCAGTGGATCAGATCGTCGGCTCCCGAATGATCAGCGGGTCGTAATCGGGCAGGCCAAGGAAACCCGGCGGAGGCGGGTCGGCTGTTCCGGCAGGCCATCGCGCGGCGGCAGGGCGGGAGCTCATCGCCCGCGCGCCGCCAGGTAGGCCCAGTGGTAGCCGGTCGGGCCGATGGGACGCTGAATGGTGTACTCGCAACTCGACGGCCAGCCGTAGATGTCGTGGTAGGCCTCGGCGGCGGGCCAGGCGCGGCTGTTGGGCACCACGTCCTGCAGGTGCCAGGTATGGACCCAGGACTCGAAGTCGAACCCGGCGCGCGGGTCGCTGGGGCCATACACGGTGATGCCGATCGGCGCCGGTTGGCCGGTCACGCGGCTGTCCACGTGCAGCGGGTGGCGGACCGGCTCGTGGCCCAGGCCGGTGGTGTACACCGTGTTGTCCGGGTTGGCGCCGAGGGAGAAGTTGGTCTGCCCGATGGCGACGGCGAGCAGCGCTTCATCGCCGGTCAGGTAGTGGGCGCGGGTGACCGAGCGCGAGATCGACCCCGGGCAGGTGAAGAGGCCCAGCCAACCCATCACCGGCAGGTCGGGCACGTCGATCGCGATGCCCCAGGCGTTGCCCTCGGCGAACTTCGAGGCGATGCCGGCCAGGCGCAGGATCGCGTCGCGCGATCGCTGTTGCAGTTCGGGGTCGGCCAGGTCGTCGGGCATGCGGGCATAGGTGAACAGCGCGTCCTGATGCCGCACCGCGTCGCCCTTGAACAGGTTCTCGGGATGGGCCTCGGCAAACCGCTTGAAGTCGTCGTGGTACTTCGCCTCGCCGGTCAGCCAGTAGAGTTCGACGGCCGCGGCGGTGCGGGACGCCTGGCGCGACTTGACCTTGTTGCCCTTGAGGTCGGGATCTTCGTTGGCGGTCGCCCAGTTCCACGCCGCGATCGCCGCGGGGCGGTACTCGGCGGCAAGGTCGGGGTGCGACTCGGCGGTGACCCGGGCCAGCTTCGCGGCGACGGCGGCGAAGTCGTACGTGGCGATGTCAAACTCGCTGAACA
>CAYNCM010000125.1:0-6687 GCA_964395825.1 uncultured Planctomycetaceae bacterium | reverse complement strand
GATACACCGATCGACCGACTGCTGCTGATCGTGGTGGGCGCGCACCTTCGGGCTGAGGCGGGCGATCGGCCGCTGGCCTACGCCCTGGTCGAGACGCTGAAGAACTGGCTGCACCAGCACACCCACACGACCGACTGGCCGCTCGTGCCGATGGTATGCACGGACGTGTGGTACCTGAACAACAACGACCTGCACCGCCGCCCGATAGTCAGTCTCGGCGGACCGGGCGTGAACGCGGTCAGCGCTTACCTTTACCAGAAGCTGCCCACCGCCCTGGCGGTCGAGGATAAGCTGGTGGTGCAGGTCGACGTGGAGATGACCGATCTTCGGGCGGCGGTCTGGGGCGTCGACGCCGGCCACACCCTCGCGGCGATCAACCTGTTCGAGAAAAAATACCTCGGCGACTTCATGCAGGCTGCCCTGACTCGCGTCGAACCGGAGACGGAATAGGGTCAGAACTCGGACGATTCTACCCCGAGCGTATCTGAGACTCTCAAACGCCGACACGCTGACGCCGCGGTGCTCGGTATCCGTTCCGGGGGCCGGAGCGGACCCACCGCCGGGTGGCAGGGGCAAACGGCTTTTGCCCGCGGCCTGTGGGCCTGCGCGTGCGCCGCGATCAGGCTCCGGCGTGGACGGGCTTGTCCTGGCGTCTGGGCGCCGTTTCGTGGTCCCAGACGATCAGGCCCGGCTCGAAGGGACTGGCCAGCAGGTTGTTGCCCGGGATGATGCGCACGGCGAACCCGTAGCGGCCGCTGTTGTCGGCGGTCATCTGCCCACGGAAGCGGTAGTTGCCGTCGCCCAGTTCATCGGCCAGGCGCATGTCGACCGCCCGGCCGGTTTCGATGCGGCCTTCGGAGTCCAGCGGGCCGTAATATGCCTGCACTCGCAGATCGTCGGGCGTCAACTCGCCGCCCAGATGCACGACCGTCTCGACCTCCAGCGGCTGGCGCACGCCGAGCGGCCGTTTCGTTTGCGCGTCGATCGACTGCACCTTCAAATCCCGCCAGTGATCGCGCAGGCGATCCTTGTATCGGGCCAGTTCGAAAGCACGCTGGTGATCGTCGGCCGAAAGCTGGTCGGCCCGGACGTGCGAGGGCATGTAGTACTGCTCGGCGTAGTCCTGCACCATGCGGTTGGTGTTGAACAACGGCGAGAGCGTCTTCATGCACTTCTTCATGCAGGCGATCCACTGGCGGGGCAGGCCGGTGTCATCACGATCGTAGAACGTCGGCACGACCTGCTTTTCGAGCAGATCGTACAGGGCCTGGCTTTCAACCTGGTCCTGGTAGTCGTAGTTGGCGTAGACCTCGCCGCGGCCGATCGCCCAGCCGAGGTCGCTTTCGTAGGCTTCGTCCCACCAGCCATCGAGGATGGACAGGTTCAGCACACCGTTCAACGCCGCCTTCATGCCGCTGGTGCCGGATGCTTCCATGCCGCGGCGCGGGGTGTTCAGCCACACGTCTACCCCGCTGACCAGGTAGCGGGCAACGTTGATGTCGTAATTCTCGATGAACACGACGCGGCGGGCGTGGCCGTTTTCCCGGGCGAAATGGACGATCTGGCGAATCAGTTCCTTGCCCTGGGTGTCGGCGGGGTGGGCCTTGCCGGCGATGACGATCTGCACCGGCCGATCAGGATCGCCGAGAATCTTCATCAGCCGCGCAGCATCCCGAAACAGCAGGTTGGCCCGCTTGTAGGTGGCGAACCGCCGGGCAAAGCCGATCGTCAGCGTGCGATGGCTCAACGCTTCGGTGGACTGTTCGATTTCGGCGGTCGAGGCGCCGCGGCGGACCAGTTGCTCCTGCAGCGTTCGCCGGACCCACAGCACGAAGCGCTGGCGGCGTTCCTCATGCACCCGCCACAGTTCCTCATCGGGAATCTGCGTGACCGTTTCCCACACGCTCTGGTCTTCCGGATCGGTCTGCCAGCGCAGCGACAGGTAACGGTCGAGCAGACGGATGAGTTGCGCGCTGACCCAGCTTCGGGCGTGGATGCCGTTGGTCACGTGGCCGATGGGCACTTCCTCGCTGGGCACGTTGGGCCAGATCCCGCGCCACATGTCGCGGCTGACCTTGCCGTGCAGCTTGCTCACGCCGTTCGCCGCGTCGCTGGTCCGCAGGGCGAGCACCGCCATGGAGAAGAACTCGTTCTTGTTGAACACGTTCTCCCGGCCCAGGGCCAGCAGGCCCTCGAAATCGAGCTTCAGCGCCGGGTGGTATTCCTTGAAGTAGCGCTGAATCATGTCGGGCGGGAACCGGTCGATGCCCGCGGGCACGGGGGTGTGGGTGGTGAAGACATTGCCGGCGGCGCAGGCCCAGCGGGCTTCGTCGAAACTGACGTCGCGCTCGTCGATGAAACGTCGGATGCGCTCCAGGGCGAGGAACGCAGCATGACCTTCGTTCATGTGATAGACGGTCGGCTCGATGCCCATCGCCCGAAGGGCACGCGTCCCGCCGATGCCCAGAATGATCTCCTGGCGGATGCGCATCTCCATGTCACCGCCGTAAAGCTGGCTGGTGATACCGCGGTCGGCCGGGTCGTTATCCAGCAGGTTCGTATCCAGCAGGAACAATCGCACCCGCCCCACCGTCACCTGCCACACCGCCACTTTCACCTGACGGCCGGGCATGGCCACTTCGACGGTCAACTGATTGGCCTGCTCGTCCTGAATGGGTTTGACGGGCAGATTGGCGAAGTCGAGCGTGGGGCAGAATTCCTGCTGCCAGCCGTCGGCGTTGAGGTACTGCTGGAAGTAACCGTTGCGGTACAGCAGCCCCACGCCCACCAGCGGCAGGCCGAGTTCCGATGCGCTTTTCAGGTGATCGCCCGCCAGCACCCCCAGGCCCCCCGAATACACCTGCAGACATTCGGTCAGTCCGAATTCCGCGGAGAAGTAGGCAATGCAGCAACCGGTCATCTGCTGATACTGCCGCTGATACCACGTGGTGCGGGTCAGGTGATGGGTCATCTGCTCGTGAACGCGCTGCACGCAGGCGAGATAGGCATCGTCCTGCGCCAGGCGCTCAAGCACGTTCTGCGGGCATCGGCCGAGCAGGCGCACCGGGTTGTGGCCGCAGCCGTGCCAGAGCTGACGGTCGATGCGGATGAACAGGTCCACCGCCTCCGGGTGCCACGACCACCACAGGTTGTGGGCAATCTCGAGCAGAGGCTCGAGCGGCTCGGGCAACCGGGGAACGACCTTGAACTGATGAATACGCGCCTGATCGGGTGTGAGCATGTTGAATTCGATCCTGGTTTACGGCAAAACCGCTGGCCTGGCCCGCAGACCCGGCGCACACGCTCCGCGTGCCCCGGCGCCCGCTACACTTCTACTTGTCGACCATTCACGAGGCCATGCTTCACCAAAGCCCCGCCCATGTCGCCCAATCCCCCGCCATTGTCCATCATTCTATCGATATTTGTGCCGCGCGTGTGTTCACGCCCCGGTTACGATTCAGTCAGTCAACCAGCGCAAAACCTGCGGATTGATCCCATGCGCAGGCCGTGCGCCGGCCAGCGGCCGCAGCAGATTCGCCGCCGCCAGGCGCGACATGGCCCGCCGCGTGCCATGGGTTGATGAACCCAAGTAATTCAGCAGCAATACGTTATCGCAATCGGTAAGACCCGCGTGCAGCCGAGGCTCATCCTCGTACACGTCCAGCCCCCCTCCGGCGATCACCCCGTCCCGCAGCGCCTCGACCAGCGCTTCGTCCAGTTCCATCCGCACCGCGCCCAGTTCCCGCTCCCATTGCTCGCAGCGTGAACGGCTGACGTAGACGATTCGCCTCCGCCAGCCCACCGCACGTCGAGACACTCGACCCGCCCGACACAACCGCCCCTTGATCCGGATGATTGACCTTGGCAGGACGACTCAGCCGGCCGAATCAGCGGCGTGGTCGTTCAACTCGCTGCGCAGTTGGCGGAGCAGGTCGAACGCAGCCAGGGGGCTGAGCGTCTCGAGGTCGGCTTCACGCAGCCGGGCCACGGCGGGGTGTTCGACGTACTCGGTGAACAGGCCGAGTTGGGCGGGCAAGTCGCCGGCGACCCGGACATTCGCTTCGCTCATGTCCGCCTTGGGGCAGACCGTTCCGAGGGCACCACTTCCGGGGGCGGCGGGTCCGGTGTGCACGGCCAGTTGCTTCATCAGTTCGTCGGCGCGGCGGACGACTTCCGGCGGCAGGCCGGCGATTTTCGCCACGTGAATGCCGTAGCTGCGATCCGTGGCCCCGGGCGCGATGCGATGGAGGAACACCACCTGGTCGGCCCACTCGCGCACGGTCACATTCAGGTTCGCCACGTTGTCGAAGCGCTCGGCCAGTTGCGTCAGTTCGTGATAGTGCGTGGCGAACAGCGTGCGACACTTTCTCGCCGCCAGGTGCTCGGCGATCGCCCAGGCCAGCGCCAGACCGTCCAGCGTCGACGTGCCCCGGCCGATCTCATCGAGAATCACCAGCGACCGGGGCGAGGCGTGATGGGTGATGTTGGCCGTTTCGGTCATCTCCACCATGAAGGTGGATTGGCCGGCGTGCAGTTCATCCGAGGCGCCGATGCGGGTGAAGATGCGGTCGGTCAGCCCGATCGTCGCCTTCGCGGCGGGAAGGTAACTGCCCGTGTGCGCCATGAGCACCAGCAGGGCGGTCTGGCGGATATAGGTTGATTTGCCCGACATGTTCGGCCCGGTGATGAGGGCGAGCGTGGCCCGACCGTTGTCGCGCGGCCCGCCGAGATCGACATCATTGGGCACGAAGCGGTCGGCCAGAATCTCATCCAGCACCGGGTGCCGCCCTTCGGCGATGTGCAGAACCGGCTGATCGATGATGGTCGGCCGGACGTAACGATGCCGCGCCGCCCGACGCGCGAAGCACGCCAATACATCGAGATCGGCCACCATGTTCGCATAGGCATGCAGGTGATCCAGTTCAGCCGCCGCCGCCCGGCACAGCTCGCCGAACAGATGCTGTTCCCGGGCGATCGCCTTGCTCGCCGCGCCCAGCACCTTGTTCTCGAAATCCTTCAGCTCGGGTGTGATGTATCGCTCGGCATTCTTGAGCGTCTGCTTGCGGGTGAAGCTGTCAGGCACTTTCGAGGCGTTGGCGTGGGTGACTTCAATGTAGTAACCAAACACCCTGTTGTAACCCACCTTCAACGTCGCCACGCCGAGACCTTCGATCAGTTGTTTCTGATAATCGGCCAGCCAGGCGTGGCTGTCTCGCTCCAGCGAACGGTATTCGTCCAGTTGCTTGTCGATGCCATCGCGGATCAGGCCGCCTTCGCGCAGATGCGCCGGCGGAGAGTCGACGCACGACCTTTGCAGTCGGTCGGCCAGCGCCCTGAGCGGATCAACAAGCCCAACCAGGCGATCATGCATCGGCGCCAGCGCCGGGCGATCGGCGATCAGCGTGCTCAGCGCCTCGACGTCGCCGACCGACGCGCCCAGGCCCACCAGATCGCGAGGGTTCGGTCGGCCGATCGAAAGACGGGCCCCGATCCGCTGAATATCCTGAACCGGCGACAGCAGCTTCACCAGGGCGTCGGCCAGTTGCGAATCGTCGATGATCGCCGCGACCACCGCCTGCCGCTGTTCGATCGCCTCGCGGTTTTGCAGCGGATAGCACAGCCAGCGGCGCAGCGTGCGCTTGCCCATCGCCGTGCGGCAATCCTGCAGCGTGCCCAGCAGCGACCCGGCCGTTTCCCCGCTTCGCATCGTGCGCTCAACTTCCAGCGACCGCAGCGACACCTGGTCAATGACCAGATGTTCGGCCTGCTCAAACCGGCGCGGCGGTCGCAGATGGGCCAGGCGGCGGGACTCGGCTCGCTGGGTTTCCAGCAGGTAACCGACGATCGCGCCGGCCGGGCCGATCACCGCGTCGCCTTCATCCAGCCCGAAGCCGGCCAGCGTGGTGACCTCAAACTGCTTGAGCAGTGTTTCGGTCGCCTCCGCGGGCCGGAAATGCCAGGCCGGTCGCGGCGTCAGGACGCAGCCGACGGCGTCGGCGATCCGCTGAACGCGCGGCGGGGGATTGCGGTCGGCCGTCTCCACGTGCAGCAGTTCAGTGGGCGCAATGCGGCCGAGTTCATCGGCCAGCGATGCGACCGGCAACTCCGCCACGCCGAACGAACCGGTGCTCAGATCGGCGTAGGCGATCGCGGCGCGCCGGTCGTCGAGGAACTGAATCGCGGCCAGTGGATTCTCACGCGCTTCGTCGAGCAGCGCGTCGTCGGTCAGCGTGCCGGGCGTGACGAGGCGCGTCACATCACGCTCCACCACGCCCTTCGCTTCGGCGGGGTCTTCGATCTGGTCGCAGATCGCCACACGATAGCCGGCCCTGAGCATCCGCCGCAGATACGTGTCCACGCTGTGATAGGGCACGCCCGCCATGGCAATGCCCTCGGTCCGCTGGGTCAGCGTGAGGCCCAGCACCTTCGCGGCGAGCCTGGCATCGTCGTAAAACAACTCGTAGAAATCTCCCATGCGAAAGAACAGCACGCAATCGGGGTGCTGCTGTTTAAAGCGCCGGTGCTGGCGCATGGCGGGAGTGTCGTGAGGCGATTTGCCCATTCGCGAAGTTTCCATGGTCGTCCCCGGCGATGCAAGCGCCCGGCCACTGATGTTGCGGGCATCGGCCGGCCGATCTAGAATGACTCGCTCGCCTTGGGGCGGTAGCTCAATTGGGAGAGCGCCTC
>CAYNCM010000124.1:0-6736 GCA_964395825.1 uncultured Planctomycetaceae bacterium | reverse complement strand
CGGCCGCTTTCGATGGCTACGCAGGCCCCTACGATTTCCGCAATTACGCGATGAGCGGCGTGGAAGACTCCGATGGATATCTCACCGAAGCGGTCTTCGATCTAAGCGTCCTGGGCTTGGATGATACGCAGATTCGTACGATCACAATCGTGCCGACCTCCGGCACCGGGCACCTTCATATTCTGGGCGTTTCCGTCGCGACGGTGCCCGAGCCGGGCACGACAGGAGTGCTGATTCTGGCCGGTGGGGGTGTGTTCCTGCGTCGACGCTGAGCCAGCAATCCTCCGAAAGAGAGGCCGCCATGCAGAAGCAACACGAACCCGCCGAGACATCACCTGTTGCCGCGATGACTTGCCTTGCTCGTGTGCGAGCCTTCACGCTTGTGGAGCTACTCGTGGTGGTGGCGATCATTGCGCTGCTGATCAGTATTCTGCTGCCGGCGCTGCAAAAGGCCCGAGAGGCGGCGCGCTCCGCGGTGTGCCAGAACAACCTCAGGTCGGCTGGGCTGGGATTGGCCTATTACGCCGAGGACTTCAACGCGGCGATGCCGAGCGTCAAGATTTACGACGTCAACGACTCGTGTAACAACGTTCAGGGCTTCGCCAAGTATTACATGGGCCAGATTCAGGAAAAGCGGAAGACGTCGATCTACTGTCCTTCCGACGAGCGCAAGTGGGGCATCTGGGAATCCAACGTCACCTACTGGCAACACCCGACCGAACCGATTTCGCCCACGCCGGTGTCCATCACCAGCTATACCGTCAACGCGGTCTTTGACCCCGGCAAATCTGAATTGTCGATCTATGCCTGGTCCGATCGAAGCAGCACGATTCCGCGGGTATTCGAGATTCGCCAGCCCTCCGAAATGTTCGTCTGGGCGGACGGTCACACGCGGTTCTACACGACGATCTGGAACCAGAACTTCTACGCCCTGCACGGACAAAAAGTCAACATGCTGTTCGTGGGAGGCAACGTCCGTTCCGTGGCGATGGATGGACCGGCCGGAACGCGGTACGGGGCGGAAGGCGATTCCGGCTACATCTATCCGTTTCCTATCGATGACCTTGAGCAGTTTCCCTGGTCGAAACTGCGATAACTTCTTGCCATCCGACCCGCACGTCGCTGCACATCGGCGACACACAGGATCCAACTCATGCTCCGATTGCCTTCTCGCATCGCGCTGACTCTTGTCATGCTGTCCATGGTGGGCCTGGCCCGTGCGGACGACCTGCGATGGGACGTGCCCCTGAACGATCACTGGCAGGTGCAACCCGCGACCGACCCCAGCCAGGCACCCGGGGCCGACCAATGGGTGGCCGGTGAACTGAAAGACTGGCGTTCGATGAAACTGGACCGGTCGGCTTCGTGGGTCGATCGGACCCAACGCTCAGACGTCCATCGCTTGTGGTTTCGTCGAACTTTTGACGTGCCCGCCGAGGTGCGGGGACATCATGTGCTGGTCGAGTTTCGACGCCTGGCCGGTGATGCAATTGTGTTCGTCAACGGTCGGCGTGTCGACGAGCAACTGCGCCCCGGCGGCGTGGTGGACATCACGCAAGCCATCGCCTTCGGCCGAGCCAATGAACTGCGCGTCTATGTCACCCGCGATTACCATGGCATCAGTCGTCCCTATGAGCAAGACTTGCTTCGCTACATCACACGTAAGCACTCCCTGAGCGACCTTTCGATGGCTCGATGGGCATTGGGGATCACCGGGCCGGTTACGTTGAAGTATCGGCCCGGCTCCGCTTACGTGCGCGATGTATTCGTTCGACCGTCCTGGCGGAACAAGAAGTTGAGCATCGATGTCGAACTGGCGAGGGTCGATCAGCCCGATCACGCCACCGTCGAAGCGGTGGTGCGCGATCACCACGGCGAGGTGGTGCTGAACGTCGAACCCGCGACCCGGAAGACCGACGGGCAGAAGATGCATGTGGAGTTGTCCAGCAATTGGGCGGACCCGATCCCCTGGCAACTGGACGCCCCGTATCTTTACACCGTTCAAGTCACTGTTCGCCGCGGAGCGAGCGTGGTGGATCGAACCAGACCGATGCCCTTCGGCTTCCGGGAGATCTGGACCGAAGGCCGGCACCTTTACATCAACGGTCAACCGACGCGGTTTCGCCTGCACGGGAGAACCGGAGATAGCATCAATGAGTTTCGCCTCTATCGGTTGCTGGGCGCCAACGTGTTCTACCAGCAGGCCAGCCCCAACCTCTGGTGGCGGGATCGCGTTGAAACGCCCATCTTCAATACCGACGTCATCAAACAGGCAGACGAGCAGGGCGTGGGTCTGCTCATGCCGGCGCCCAATGTGTTGGACATCCGCAAACACTTCCACGACCACCCCGAGGTGCAGGCAGCCTATCAGCGCGAGGTCGACTGGTTTCTCGGCCACTACCGAGATCATCCCTCGATCCTGGCCTGGATCATCGGGCACAATACGTTCAATCCCCTGGACGGCATCCATCCACATACCATGGGCCAGCGCCAGGACTACAATCATCCCCAGGCCAAGGTTCTGCGGCGAGCGAGCGAGCTGACAAAGCAGGTCGATGGCACGCGACTGGTCTTCTCCCACGCCGACGGGAACATCCTCGACATCGCCACGGCCAACGTTTACACGAACTTCGCGCCGTTGCAGGAACGCGAGGACTGGCCGATGCGATGGGCCCGGGAAGGCGACATGCCCTACGCGGCGGTGGAGTTCGGCCAGCCGATCGCCGCCAACTTCATCCGGGGCAAACAGCAACTGCTCAGTGAATACCTGGCCATGTATCTGGGCGACGCGGCTTACCATCGTGAAACTGATGAAGCACGGCGGCTGCTGTCCGAGCCGCGCCCGTCGGTCTGGGGTATCTGGCGACAGGTCAAACACTTCCCCGCCTATTGGGATTTTCAGCGTTTGTTCGTCGGGAACACCGACCGCGCCTGGCGGACCTGGGGGATCAACGGCGGCTACTATTACTGGGACTTTGACATGGGCTTCGGCGATCCGCCGGGTTACGACCGACATCGACAGTCGCACTACCTCCGCTATCAGCGGTTGGCCCATATGCCCAAGATCACCTCCCGACCTGATTGGGCGGATCAGAACTTCGACCTGCGCGGCAAGAACATGCAGCCGTTGCTGGTCTACATCGCCGGCACACCGCGCCATACCAACAAGACCCACGTGTTTCATCCGGGCGAAGCGATTCAAAAGCAGGTGGCGGTCGTTTGGGACGGCCCGGGGAATCGCCCACTGCAGGCCAGTTGGCAAGTCGTCGACCCCGAGGGTTCATCCATTGAGCGCGGTGGGATGACACTTCACGCCAAGGCCGGCGATATCCGCTTCGCACCGATCGAGTTCATCGCTCCTGATACGGATCGCCGCGTTGATCTGAAATTGAAGTTGACCGTTCACGAGGACACCGAATGGATTGCGACCGACGAGTTGCCGCTGACGATTATGCCGCGGTCATCTGAACCAGACCTCGATCGACGGGTCGTGCTCTTCGAGCCGGAATCCACCGCCACACGGGACTGGTTGAACAAATTGGGCGTCTCGACGGTGGCTTGGAAGGATCAGACCGAATGGCGGCCGACGGATCTGCTGATTGTGGGTCGGGACGCGCTGGCTTCGGCGTATCGGCTGCCATTCACGTCGGAGGATGTTGCCGCAGGACTCAACGTGATCATCATGGAGCAGAAGCCGACCGTGTGGGAGTCGCTGGGTTTCGCCACCTGCGAAAACATGCCGCGTTACATGTTTGCACGCGATCAGGCCAGTCCGGTACTGGCCGGTCTTGAACCGTCGGACCTGATTAACTGGCGTGGAACGCCCGACCTGCTGCCGGAATTCAAGCGACTTCGAACGCACGACACCCGCCGCGCTCCCAAGTGGACGAACACCCATGCACTGGCGTGCAGTTCAATCAAGACGCCCGAAGTGGTCGGCTTCCGCGCGATCACCGTGTGTGAGTTTGATCTGCAATACACGCCATTGCTGCAGTGGACCCATGGCCGGGGCCGCGTCTGGTTCAATTGTCTGAGTGTCGAGCAGCGCATCGGCGCCAGTCCTCCGGCGACTCGTTTGATGAGCAATCTGCTGGCGCTGGCCGGGACCGACGAGATGAATCGACCCGTTGCCCGCCGCGTTCTGTACCGGGGCAATGATGAGGATCGAAATTTGCTTGAGCGGCTGGGCGTCGAAATCACCAATGCCCGTTCGCTCGATCAACCCAACAGGACGATCCTGGTCCTCGGCGCGAACTTTGAGCGCGTGCCGTTGGAACAATTGAATCGCTACGCCGATGACGGCGCGACCGTTGTAGTCCTCGCCCGGGATCAGGCCGGTCTGCGAAAACTCGACCTCAAGGGAGAAAGGCGGTCGGTTCAGTCGATTCCATTACCTTCACAGCCGTCACCATTATTCAGGGGCATCGGCGGCTCGATGATCCGCTGGCGCTGCCCGTTGGAGGTATTGGCGCTGACCGATGAGGCACTGACCGTCTCAGCGGACGGGGTCATCGCTGAAAGAAGCCAAGGCGAAGGTCGATGGGTCTACATCCAAGTGCGCCCGGACAGGGTGAGCGAGGCTGTCGGCGACGACACCGCTCGCGCCGAGGCCGTACAACTCAGCGAGGCGCGCCTGCGGCAATTGCTGGCGACAGTACTGACCAACGTGGGCGTCGATGTCGCCCCGCCGTTTGCCCAACGCCTCACCACTCCCAACCGTGGACCGCAGTATCGTTGGCTACGGTCCTGGGACGTATTGGGGCCGATCATTCCCCAGACCGGCAGAATCGAGGACATCATCGCCAAAGCATATCCCGGTGAAGAAGCCGCGATCATTGGCAATACCAACGTCAATCGCCGCTATCGACAGGACGACGGCTCGGTCCTCGATTTCCGAAAGACCGCCCGGGCCAGCGACAACGGATTCGTCGACCTTGGGCGACTCATCAGCGCTCGCGAGAAGACCGTCGCTTACGTGACCACCCGGGTGCACAGCGAATCCGCCCGGGAAGCGCGATTGCGTCTGGGCGTCGACTATTGGCTGGTGGTTTGGGTCAACGGCGAGATGGTGTATCGAACCGCGCCGAATCACGGGCCGCCGGCCGCCAACGCCCACCAGGTCAACATCGATCTGAAGCAAGGCACCAACGTCGTGACGCTGAAAGTGATCGCCGGAAGCAAGGGCTACGGGTTCTGGGCCAATCTCGCTGAGCCCGACGTCGAGTCCGCACTTGATACCCCGGACGAACAGATCAAACTCTATCAACCATTACCCTACCCGTTTGATCCGTACGACTTTCATTACTGGTAAACTCATGTGCGAATCCAAGGCTCTCGTTGGCGCCTTGCTTATTGCGGTCCTGGCCTCAGTAATGCCTGGATGCAACAACGCCACCACCGCAAAGGTCGACGACCTTGACGCGGTATCGATGGGCAACTTCGGCCGCCTCCGCCAGCGAGCGATGGCAGGCGACCGATTGAACGTCGTTTTCTTCGGCGGGTCGCTGACCTGGGGCGCCAACGCCAGCGATCCCCAACTCACTTCGTATCGAGCGCGCGTGGGTCAGCATTTGCGTGAGTCTTTCCCTGCGGCACACTTCCGATTCCGGGATGCCGCGATCGGCGGTACGGGCTCGCGACTGGGATGCTTTCGCCTGGAACGCGATGTGCTGGCACATCAGCCCGACCTGGTGTTTCTCGATTTCACGGTTAACGACGGGATGAACGCAACCGATGCCGACCGGTTGGCATCATACGAGGCGCTGGTGCGAAGAATGGTCAAGCGCGGCATTGCGGTGGTCATGGTCATCCTGCCCACGCGCAAGCTCGTCGATGTCGAACAACTGGCCGAGTTGGCCCGACACAAAGCGCATCGGGAAATCGCCCAGGCGTACAATCTGCCGGTGGCCGATGCCGTGACGTTCACCCATCGCCAGTTGCGCAGCGGTTCCATCGACGCGGACAAGATGTGGCCCTGGGAACCGGTCCATCCGAGCGATGCCGGCTACGACGTCTATGCTGAGGCGGTACGGCGCACGGTCATGGCGGCCTTGGCGACGGGCATGGCAATGCGGATGCCTGAACAGATGCTGCACGACAATCGCTATAGGCATGTCACACGCGCCGAACTGGCCCAATCGGCCGATACGCTGCCGGTCGGATGGACCGCGGACACGCCGCGTCGCGTCGCCGCCTGGTATGACGGATTGATGACCCGGTGGATGGATCGCGTGGCCGTCGCTCGTGCAACAGACGGCGTCGATCCCGCTCCACTGCGCGTGCGTTTCCGTGGCGAGATGGTCGGTGTGTTTGGTGAAGAGACGATCCGTAGCGGCCGCTATCGTGCCACCCTCAACGGCCGGGTGCTGAAGTTCGGCGAGACAGACACCGTCAACCTCTCGTCGAAGAGCATGGGGGGCAATCGACAGCACTGGCGCGTGTTGGCGACCGGGCTTGATGAGGATCGCGACCACGAACTGATCATCGAGCCGATCCTCACCGGCGACGAAGCCCATGAGCTTCGATTGGAAAGTGTCTGCGTGGCCGGGTCCAGGCCTCCGATGGTGACTCTGATTCGTCAACCAGGACGCGAAACGGCGCAGACCGACGCAACGTCGCCCGATGAGCAGGACGACGAGCCGATCGCGCCGAAGCTTACGAAAACCCTGGAACACAAGCATATTTGGCCCTTCCGACATTATCGTGGGTGGAGGTCCAGTCCGCCGCAGTGGAAGTA
>CAYNCM010000123.1:0-6849 GCA_964395825.1 uncultured Planctomycetaceae bacterium | reverse complement strand
TGGGCTCGGTGGGATTCGAACCCACACTCGGGTTTCCCCGAAGGGGATTTTAAGTCCCCTGCGTCTGCCGATTCCGCCACGAGCCCGGTGTCCGGTGCATCGGCCAGCGAGGCTCTTGCAGTCTACAACCGCCCATGATCCCCGTCACGCGGCGGGAGAGTTCGGGGGTTCGGGGTTCAGGCGATCGCCGATCGGCTTCGCCGCGTTCGCCTGGCGGGATGCGATGCGCGGCAAGGGCGGGTAAGCTGGGGCGCAGGCCATGGCGCGGTGTTGCTGCAATTTTCATGAAGACACTCGATCGCTACATTCTGCGCCAGTTCCTGTTGAACCTGGTCATCCTGTTCGTGGTGATGACGTTGCTGATCGTGTTGCTGGACCTGATCACGAACCTGGATGAGTTCGTCAAGCGGGGCCAACAGGAAGGCGGCACGGGCCTGGCGGTGCTGACCGAGACGGCCTGGTCGGTGGTGGACTTCTACGGTCCGCAGATCTGCATGTATTACGTGTACATGGCGGGCGTGCTTCCGGTGGCGGCGGCGGGGTTCACGCTGGCCCAGATGATGCGCAACCGCGAGCTGGTGGCCATGGTCGCCGGGGGTGTCAGCCTGCATCGCGTGGCCGTGCCCATCTTCCTCGGCGGGGTGATCTGCTGCGCGCTGCAGTTCGTCGATCAGGAACTGGTCATTCCGCAACTGCGCCAGAAGCTCGCCCGGGGCCAGTCGGACGTGCGCTACGGCCATGCCCGGCCGTTCAGCCTCCAGTTCCTGCCCGACGGCAGCGGCGCCCTGTTCTGCGGGGCGACCTTCGACACCCAGACCAACACCATCGAGGACGTGACCATCCTCCGCCGCGACGAGCGCGGCCGGGCGACCGAGCGCATCACCGCCAACGCCGCCCGGTGGGATCCGGTCAACCGCGGATGGCAACTCGTCAACGGTTCGAGCATCCGCCGCCGCCCCGAATCGCTCTTGCCCGGCGAAAGCCTCGCCCCGCAGGCCGTCGGGTTCATCCCCAGCGATCTCGACCCGACCACCATTCTGCTGCGCAACAAAGCGATGTATCGTCACCTGCTCAGCGTGCGGCAGCTTCGCAGTCTGGTCGACAAGCCTCGCATCGTGGACACCCGCGACCTGAAGCGTCTGATCCACGGGCGATTCAGTCTGCTGGTGATGAACCTGCTGATCCTGGCGCTGGGTCTGCCGTTCTATCTCAAGCGTGCCCCGGTGAACCTGCTGCAGCAGACGCTGTTGGCCGCGCCGCTGTGCCTGGGGGCCTGGGGCGGCGGGCTGGTCATGCTGCGCATCGGGCCGGAGAACCTGCCTCCGGCCGCCATCGCCTGGATGCCCGTGCTGATCTACCTGCCGATCAGCCTGTTCCTGCTGGATCGCGTGGAAACGTAGAAAGACCCCAACCTCTCCCGCCCGCCCCCCACCGGGGAAGATGCCAATCGCAGCGAGGCAGAGGGGGCATCGCCGAACGCGGGGCGGCGACTCATGCGCAGGCGAATCGCCCAGGACGTTCCAGGCGCCCCCGCCAGCCTCCGCCCGGGCCTGGGCTTGGCCCTTCACCGCACGTGCGGGTCGCGGTGGACGTGGTCGTCCCGGCCGGCGAACTCGAACGCCGGTTCGGCCATCACGATCGGCCGGCGCACCGACACATTCACGATCAACCCCACCATGGCGAAGTTCGTCAGCAGGCTCGACCCGCCGTAGCTGACGAACGGCAGTGTCATGCCCGTAATCGGCAACAGCCCGATCGTCATGCCGATGTTCACCGTCATCTGCGTGAAGATCACCGCCGTGACCCCCACCGCCACCAGGCGCGCGAACGGGTCCTTGTTCAGTCCCGCCGCCACCAGGCCGCTCGTCAGCAGCAGCGCATACAGCCCGATCACCGCCGCCCCGCCCGCCAGCCCCCACCGCGCCATGACCACCGCGAACACCATGTCGTTGTGCGCTTCGGGCAGCCGGCTGAAATGCACCAGCGCCTCGGCGTGGTCGGCCCGGTGGCCGGTCGCCCCGCCCGCCCCGACCAGCGTCATCGCCGTGTACCCCTGGAAGGCCGCCCCCGCACGCTGGCTCGTGTCCCCGGTCACCTGGCTGACCATCGCCACGATCCGCCGCTTCTGGTGCGGCTTGAGCAACGGGGACATCGCCGGCATCAGCACCAGCCCGATCAGCACGATCACCACGATGTGCTTCAGCCGCGCCCCCGCCGCGATCAGCATCGCAAAGAACATCGGCAGAAACAGCATCGCCGTGCCCAGGTCCGGCTCGACCACGATCAGCCCCATCGGCACGAACGTGCCCACCAGCGGGACCGCCAGCCCCCGCACCGTGCGATAGTTGTCCCGGTAGCGCAGGTAACACGCCAGGGCCAGAATGTAGGCGATCTTCGCCAGTTCGCTCGGTTGGGCCAGCGTGACCCCCAGATCAAACCACCGCCGGGCGCCGTTGATCACCGGCACGATCGACCGCGGCATGAACGGCAACAGCACCACCACCAGCAACATCACCGTTACCGCCAGCAGCGGATACGCCACCCGCGCCACCAGCCGGTGATGCGGCAGCGCGAACAGCGCCATCACCCCCAGCGCCAGCGGCAGGAACACCGCCTGCTTCCTGGCGAACAGCGAGAGGCCCTCACCCGCCCTGGCCGTGTCGATCGCCGCCAGCCCGATCGCCGTCAGCCCCAGCGCCGCCGCCACCGCGAACCACCCCACGTGCGGTCGAACGAACGGCGACATGTAGCGGAGAAAAGCCATCAGCTTTCAGCCCTCAGCGATCCGCCGGTTCCGCGTCAACGCGGGCGCACTGGCACGGACAAGCTGACCGCTTCACAGGTATCCCTCCGCCCGCATTGCGTGGAGGATCTGGTTCACCAGCGGCCCGGTCACGCGGCCGCCCGACCCGCCGTATTCCACCACCGCGGCGATCACGTACGCCGCCCGGTCCTCGCCCGCGCGGCTGACGTGACAGACGAACCAACTGTGCGAGCCGGTGAACCGTTCCTCCTCCTCGCGCCGGCCGTTGCGGTTCAGGTCGATCCATCTGGGCACGGCGGTCTGCGCGGTGCCCGTCTTGGCACGGCAGGTCACGCCCGTCAGGTTCAGCGTCTTCTCGACCACGCCGCCGTAGTCGATCCGGTACCCCGTGCCGCCGGCCGTATTCGCCGATTCGTACATGCCCTGCCAGGCGTTGGCGACGACCCGGTCGGGCAGTTGCAGTGCGAGGCCGTCCTGTTCGCTTTGCCGATGCATCATCAACACCGGATTGGTCCAGTAGCCGCCCCGGGCCAGCGCCGCATGGGCGTTGGCCACCTGCAACGGCGTGGCGCTGACGGGGCCCTGCCCGATGCCCATGAGAATCGCATTTTCCAGTGTCACGCCTCGCCCGCGCGGGTTCACCCCGCCCAGTTCCGGCAGCAGACCCGGCAGTTCCTCCGCCGGATCAAGCCCCAGCCCCGGCACCCGCCCGAAGCCCCAACGCTGGAGCCCTTCGATCAGCCGGAACGGGCCCAGCTCGCAACCGCAATTGTAAAAGTAGATGTTGCAGCTTTCAGCGATCCCGCGCACCGGGCCGATCACGCCATGCCGATGATACTTGCCCTGCTCCGGGCGCCAGCCCCAGCAGCGATACTTGTCCGGACGATTCTCCAGCAGGTGACCTTTGCACTCGAACCGCCGATCCGGCGAGATCACCCCTTGCCCCGCGGCAATGCAGTAGACGATCGGCTTCAGCGTCGATCCCGGCGGATACACCGCCTGCAGCGCCCGGTTCAGCCCCGGCAGGTCCGACTCGGCGGGCCAGATCGGCGGCGGCTCTCCTTCGGCGTCTTCCGCCGCGTCCGACGGCGAATAGCCCATCGCCAGGATCTGGCCCGAATCGACTTCCAGCACCACCGCCGCCCCGTTCAACGGCATCGACGCGCCATGGGGCAGGGCCGGCAGGTGACGGCTGCCGTGCCAGTCCTGCACGCGCATCAGCCCCATGGCCGGGTCCATCAGCGCCTGCATCCGCGCCTGAAGGAACACGTCGATCGTCAGTTGCACGTCCTGGCCGGGTCTTGGCGGGCGGCGATGCGTTTCGCCGGTGTCGCGCCGGAGAATCTCCTGCCCCCGCACGCCGCGCAGACGCCATTCGGCCGCACGTTCGATCCCGAACCGCCCGACCCGGTCGCCCGGCAGGTAGCCTTTCAGATCGACCGAACCATCCGAACGCCGATACGGATGGCCGCCCTGTGCCTCGTCCACGTTTTCCGCGGCCACCTGGCGCAGGTTGCCGATCAGCGAACCGTACACATTCGGCACCTCGGCCGCCTTAAGCTCATCGGCCCTCAGCGGCGGCGGGAACGACGACCGGTCCGTCTTCACGACCACCTCGGCCAGCGGATACACCCGCGTGCGGCTGCGCAACACGTGCAGGCCCGGAAACGTATCGTCGGCGATCTGCCCCCGACCCGAGCGGTCTTCGTGTTTGCGGAAGTAGCTCATCACCGATTCGTCCACCGCCGGCACCAGCGTGTGCGTCTGGCGCTGCTCGCGCACGGGGATCACGACTTCATTGAGCGGGACGGTCCCGGCCGCCGCCGCGCGGCGCTCCCAGACGCTGGCCCGGATGATCTGCACCCGACGCACCACCGTCCGCTTGCGCTGCTCCAGTTCCTCGCGGTCCATGTCGCCGTGTGCGACCAGCGCCCGCCACAGCGCCTCGGTCCGCCGCTGGTACGCCAGCGACTCGGCGTTGATGAGCACTTCGCGCTGCTCGCGCGACAGTTCGTTCCAGTGTTCCCGGTGGGCCTGCCGCGCCGCCCGCAGGCCCTGCTGAAATGCCCAGTCGCCGCTGATGACCTCGTAATCGACCGCCAGATCCCAGCACGGCCGATCCTCCGCCAGCACCCGCCCCTTGCGATCGACGATCCGGCCCCGCACCGTCGGCACCAGCTTCCGCGAACGCAGCAACGACTCGGCCTCGCGAAGATGCTCCGACCCTTCCACCACCGCCAGGCGGAACATCTGCAGGCCCAGCACCGCCATCACCACCGCCACCCCCGCCGCCAGCAACAGCAGGCGCCGGTGAAACATGCTCGGAACAAGATCACGCAAACCAGCCATGGGCGTAAAAGGGATGATAAACCCGATACCCGAAACTCGAAACCGGCGTTCACCCGCAAGCCGGGCCGCCACGCGGCGCCGGGGCAACCCCACCAGCCGGCCAAACTTCAATCCGCGCTGCTGTGCTTTTCGATGTACGCATAGGCATTGTGGTTGTGGATCGACTCGAAGTTGGTCGAGCTGATCGCGAACCAATGGATGCGCGGTTCGCCGTCGAGCGTCGCCGCCAGGTCGCGCACGATGTCTTCGACGAACTTCGGATGGTCGTAGGCTTCTTCGGTGACGTGCTTTTCGTCCGGCCGCTTGAGCACCGAGTAGACCGGGGCGCTGGCGACCGATTCGATCATCGCCACCAGTTCCTCGATCCACAGCATCTTGCGGATCCGCACCCGCGCCTCGATCTCGCACCGCTGGTTGTGCGCCCCGTAGGCGCTGATCTCCTTCGAACAGGGACACAGGCTCGTCGCGGGAACCTTCACCCCCAGCACGAAATCGCTCTGCCCGTTGTCGCTGGCCTCGATGGTCACCTCGTAATTCATCAGGCCCGGGGCCTGCGTGGCCGGGGCGCGCTTTTCAATGAAATACGTGAACGACAGCTCGAGGTGGGCCTCTTCCGCGTTGAGCTTCTCGCGGATGTCGCGGCAGATGTCGCGGATTTCGTGCGGGGCGATCTCCCGGCTGTGGTCGTTGAGCACCTCCAGGAAGCGACTCATGTGCGTGCCCTTCTGGTGATGCGGCAGGGCGACGTACATGTTGATCCGCGCCACCGTGTGCTGCTCGCCTCCATCCGGCGTGCTCAGGCGGATCGGATAGATGATGTCCTTCACGCCCACCTTGTCGATGGCGATGTTGCGGAAATCCTCGCGCCCCTGCACATCGCTCAGCGGCTGCGTCCGGGCATCAGGCTTGGCGGTTGACATGACGAAAAACCTTGTGAATCGGTAGCCTCGCCATGATAGGCCCACCGTCGATCCAGAGCAAAACGCCTGAGGGGGCGGGGGCGGTCAGTGGGACTCGTCGGCGGGGATGAAACTCAGTGCCGCGCTGTTGATGCAGTAGCGCTGCCCGGTCGGCGGCGGGCCGTCGCCGAAGACGTGGCCCAGGTGGCCGCCGCACCGGCTGCACCGCACCTCGGTGCGGGTCATGCCGTGGCTGGTATCGACGGCGGTGACCACGGCGTCGGGGCGGACGGGCTGGAAGTAGCTCGGCCAGCCGGTACCGGAGTCGAACTTCGTCCGGGCCTCGAACAGCGTCTGCCCGCAACCGGCGCAGGTGTATGTTCCCGGTTGCTTGATGTCGCACAGTTCGCCGGTGAACGGGCGCTCGGTGCCCTTGGTTCGCAGCACGCGGTACTGCTCATCGGTGAGCCGTTCCCGCCATTCGGCGTCGGTTCGGGTGACGGGGAATTCCATGTCGGAAGCCTCGGCGGTTTCGGGGTCGGTGGAATCGGCGGCGGGCGCGGGGTGCACCTCGGACGGCCGGCGGTCGCAGGCGACCAGCCCCACAACGATCAGCGCCGGGAAGATCAGGCGAAGAGCGTTCATGCGGTCAGTTTAGGCGTACGGCGGACCGATGTCGCCAGGAGGCAGCCCCCTGCCCCAACCCCTGCCCCGGGCAAGAGACGTACCGGCCCGTCACCCCGCACCGGCGGTGATCAGAACGGCTTGCCCGAGGCGCGGCGGAGGTAGATCTGATCCACCGCCGCCTTCTCGCTCAGCGACAGCAGGTACACCACC
>CAYNCM010000122.1:0-6905 GCA_964395825.1 uncultured Planctomycetaceae bacterium | reverse complement strand
CCCCATTCCGGCCGAAGGCCCCCCGCCCGCCCCCGAGGCCCCCTGAACGGAGAACCGACCGATCATCATGCTCCGCCCCACCGCCCGACTGTCGATGCTGATGTCGTTGCTCGCCGCCCTGGCCGGTTGCGCCGGTTATTCCGCCGCGCCCCTGTATCGGCAGGACGTCAACACCGTCGCCGTGGACATCCTGGCCAATCGCTCGTTCTACCGCGGCGTGGAGTTCGACGTCAGCGAAGCCCTGGTCAAGGAAATCGAGGCCCACACGCCCTACAAGGTCGTCGCCCACGGCGCGGCCGACACGCTGATGACCGGCACCATCCGCAGTGTCGACCAGGGCGTGCTCAGCCGCACCCGCGACGGCGGCGTGCCCCAGGAAGTGCAGGTCACCGTCGTGGCCGGCTTCGAGTGGAAGGACCAGCGTTCCGGCCAGGTCATCCGCAAGCGCGGCAGCGTCACCGGCACCGGCGAATACATTCCCACCATGCCCGTGGGCGAACCGTTTGAAATCGCCCGCCACCGCGCGGCCGCCGAACTGGCCCGGCAAGTGGTTTCCATCATGCGGAGCGACTGGTAAGCCGATATCACCCCGGGCCAGGCCGGCGGACGGTGGCACCAATACCCCGAAATTCGCCCCCGGCTCGACCCGAACGCCCGCGGCGTGCGTAACATGTGACAGACATGGCGGAAAACGATTCCAACAAGCAACCCGATCGCGGCGACGGCGACCGCCATCCCAAGCGGCCCTCGCCCCCGCCTTCACCGCCACCCATGAAACTCAACCGTGGGGTGTTCGGCTGGCTGTTGCTCATCGGCCTGGCTGTCATGCTCTTCGTCTTCCTTCAGGGCCACCAGCAGGTCAAGGAAGTGACCTGGGGCGAGTTCATGGCCCACGTCGAGTCCAGGCAGGTGACCGAAATCGTTGTCAAGGACGATCAGATCATCGCGGACCTCAAGGAGGACGTCGCCGACCGGCCGCCCAGCGGGCAGGTGGTCTTCAAACTGCTGCCCGGAGCGCGCAGCGAACCCTACATCGCCGAACTGAAGGAAAAGGCCCCGCAGATTCTCCGCCAGGAACCCAGCAGCCAGTTACTGTTCATTCTCTTGCAGACACTGCCGTGGCTGGTGCTGATTGTTCTGATCTGGTTCTTCGTCTTCCGGGCCATGCGCTCCAGCAGCGGGGGCATGGGGATGCTCGGGTCGTTCGGCCGATCGCGCCACAAGATGGTTTCCAAGGAGATGACCCACATCACCATGACCGACGTGGCGGGCATCGAGGAAGCCAAAGAGGAAGTGGCCGAGATCATCGAGTTCCTCAAGAACCCGAGGCGGTTTCAGCGTCTGGGTGGGCGGATTCCGCGCGGCGTGCTGCTGATCGGCGAGCCCGGCTGCGGCAAGACCCTGCTGGCCAAGGCCGTCGCCGGCGAGGCCGAAGTGCCGTTCTTCTCCATCAGCGGTTCGGACTTCGTGGAGATGTTCGTCGGCGTGGGCGCCAGCCGCGTCCGCGACCTGTTCAAACAGGCCAAGGAATCCAGCCCGTGCATCATCTTCCTCGACGAGATCGACGCGGTCGGCCGGCGGCGCGGCACGGGCGTCGGCTCCGGCGGGCACGATGAACGCGAACAGACCCTCAACGCCATTCTCGTGGAAATGGACGGCTTCGACACCAACGACCAGGTGATCGTCGTCGCGGCGACGAACCGGGCCGACGTGCTCGACCCCGCCCTCACGCGGCCGGGCCGATTCGACCGTCAGATCAACGTGTCGTTGCCTGACGTGAAAGGCCGCCTGGAGATTCTGCAGGTGCACGCCAAGCGGGTGAAGATGGCCGACGACGTGGACCTTGAGAAGCTCGCCCGCGGCACGCCGATGTTCAGCGGCGCCGACCTCGCGGCGATCATCAACGAGGCGGCCATCATCGCCACGCTGGCCAACAAGGATTTCGTGGAGATGGAGGATCTGGAAGAAGCGCGCGACAAGGTTCGCTTCGGCCGGGCGTACAAGAGCCGCCGCGTCGACGAGGAAGAACGCATCGCCACCGCCTGGCACGAGGCCGGTCACGCCGTGGCTCAACACCTGCTGCCCGATGCCGATCCGTTGCACAAGGTGACCATCATTCCCCGCGGCCAGGCCATGGGCGCCACGTTCAGTTTGCCCGAAAAGGACCGCCACGGCTACGGCCGGCGATATCTGCACGCGATGATGCGCGTCATGTGCGCCGGGCGCATCGCCGAGCACCGCAAGACCAACGATGTGTCGAGCGGCGCGGCGATGGATATCCGCATGGCCAGCCGCTTCGCCCGGCACATGGTCCTCGAATGGGGCATGAGCGATCGGCTCGGCTTCGTCGATTATGCCAACCCCGACCAGCGCGAGAGCTTCATCGTCGACAAGGCCTATTCCGAGAACACCGCCCGCATCGTCGACGAGGAAATCAAACGGATCATCGACGAGGCCTACGCCGACGCCGACCGGCTGCTCGATGAGAACTGGTCGAAGGTCGAGGCCCTGGCCGATGCGCTGTTGCGGTATGAAACGCTCAACGCCGATGAGGTCAAGCGGCTGATGGACGGCAAGCCTCTGGACAAGCCCACCGTCAGTGAACTGCTCGAGGCCGAGGCCGCCGAAAAGGCCAAAGGCGAGAAGCCCAGGAAAGCCAAACCCGAACGCACCACCGGCGACGAAGCCGACGACGGCATCGTCCCCAGTCCCGCGTAGCCCGTCTGCGGGCGGCGATGGCGGCAGACCCATGCGCCCGGACATTTCCATCAGCCGCTTCATCGGGGCGCCTTCTTCGCTGCGCCCAGCCGCCGGGCTTCGATGTGCCGGTGCAACGTTGCTCGTGCCGGTCGGGGGAAACGCCACGCTTCGCCAACGCTCGCTGGCCCTGTTCATCGGCCCGCGGGCCATGGCGGCGAAACGGTTCCTTGTCGGGGCTATGATCTGTGGTCGGGGTTCGCCACGCGTGGCAGAAGCCATATGACCAGGATGCATCACATCACGGCCAGTCTCGCGACGTTAACCGCGGCGTTACTCGTGGCGGGTTGCGCTTCACCGTTCGACGAGCCGCGGCACCGATCCTGGCAGGACCGTGATCCGGATCCGTGGCAATTGGGGGCCGGCGGCTCAACGCACCGTCAGGCCACCCTGCGCCGCCGCCTGGCCGGCGCAGATGATCGCACTTCTGAGGATGAAGCCGGCCTGACCGCTCACGACGGCATCGACGGCTACGTGCGTCTGGCGTTGGAGCGCAACCCCTCGATCCGCGCGGCCGAACGGCGGGTGGAACGGTTTGGCGCTCGCGTGCCGCAAGTCACTTCACTGGATGATCCGATGTTTCAGGTCGCCCCGTTCGGGGACATGGCCGAGACGGCGGCGGGCCAGGTGGGCCTGATGACCGGCGTGAGCCAGAAGCTGCCGTTCCCAGGCAAGCTGGACACGCGCGGCAGGATCGCCGAACGGGACGTGGCCATGGCGCTGACGGACCTGCGGCAGACGCGGCTGCGCGTCGTGGCCGATACCCGCCGGGCGTACTGGAGCTACTACTTCACCACGCGAGCGCTGCAGGCCACGCGGCAAAGCCGGTCGCTGCTGGGTAAGCTCAAGCAGATCGCCGAGACCCAGTACAAGGCCGGCACGCGCAGTCAGGCCGATGTGCTGCGTGCCTCGGTCGAGTTGAGCAATCTCGACAACGATCGGGTCGTGCTGGGTCAGCGTCAGGCGACGGCGCGGAGCATGTTGAATCAACTGATGGATCGACCGGTGGATGCGGCATGGCCCGAGCCGCGGGTCGTGGCGATGGAACGACTGGCCGCCGGACTCGACGACCTGCTGGCCGCCGCCGCCCGGCACAACCCGGCCCTTGCGAAAGTCCACGAGCGCATCGAGCAGTTTCGCCAGCGGCAGAAGCTGGCCCGCCTCAACCGTTGGCCCGACCTGACCGTCAGCGCCAACTACAACGCGGTGGACGATGGCGGGTTGTCCGGGGTGGCCAATGGCGATGATCAGTGGTGGTTCGGGTTCGGGGTGAACCTGCCGATCTGGACCGAGAAGTACGAAGCAGCCGAACGTGAAGCCCTGCAGGGCATGCTCGAAGGCGTGGCCGACCTGACCGCCGAGCAGAACCGCATCGCGTTCCAGGTCCAGGACGCCTATCTGAAGGTCCAAGCCCAGCAAAAGCTCGTCGAGCTGTTCAAGGATGTGATTATTCCGCAAGCCAGGCAGACCGTGGAGGCATCGTCAAGCGGCTATCGAGCGGGCAGCGTTGACTTCCTCACGCTCATGGACAACTGGCGCAAGCTCCTGAACTTCGAACTGATGGAGCATCGCGCCCTGGCCGAAATGGAGCAGGCGATTGCGGACCTGGAGCGCGCGGTGGGAACGCCTGTGGCACGCGAACATGCTGCCGCCATGGTCGACGACAAGGACAATGAGAATGAGTGATGCAGAGCGTATCCCCCAAGCGATGCGATGGCAGACGCTGATCGTGATCGTCGCCGTGGCGCTGATCGCGGTAATCATCGGCGCCGCGTTCGCCGGCCCGCTGCGGGCCGGGCTGGCCGAGGCCGGCGCCTGGCTGGGGTTCGGCTCGGCCGGGCCGCGCGAATCGATCTCCTCGCCGCGCTCCTCGGGCTCGGGCACATCGGCGCCCCGACCGACCGGATCAGCGACGAAGCAGCCGACCGGCCACGACCACGAAGACGATCTCATCGCGGTCACCGATGAGTCGGGACAGGTGCAGTACTACACCTGCGGGATGCACCCGTGGGTCATTCTGCCCAAGCCCGGCGACTGCCCGATCTGTCACATGGAACTGACCCCGATCGACCCGGACAAGTTCACGGGTGAGATCGTCATCGACCCGGTGATCGTGCAGAACATGGGCGTGCGCGTCGCGCCGGTCGTGACCGGCCCGCTGACGAAGACGATCCGCACCGTCGGCACGATCGACTACAACGAGCGCGCGGTCCGCGATGTGAACATCAAGACGCCGGGCTGGATCGAAAAGCTCTACGTGGACTTCGTCGGGGCGAAGGTGGAAGCCGGCGAACCGCTGTTCGATCTGTATTCGCCGCAGCTTTACGCCGCGCAGGAGGAATATCTGTTGGCCTTGAGGAGCCAGGGGCGCATCGGGTCGGCCCTCTCGCCCGACGCAACACAGGGGGCGACCGATCTGCTGGAAGCGGCGCGAACCCGGCTGGAGTACTTCGATATCACCGCAGAGCAGATCAGAGAGCTTGAACGCAGCGGTAAGCCGAGTAAGACGATGGCGATTGAAAGTCCGCACACCGGCGTGGTCATCGCCAAACACGCCAACGAGGGCATGAAAGTCGATCCGGGCATGCAGGTCTTCCGCATCGCCGACCTGTCCACCGTCTGGGTGCTGGTCACGCTGTACGAATATCAGTTGCCTTACGTCGAAACAGGCATGAAAGCCACGATGTCGCTGCCTTACATCCCCGGCCAGACGTTCGAGGGCGAGGTGATCTACATCTATCCCTACCTGGACAAAAAGACCCGTGAAGTTCAGGTGCGTCTGGAGTTTGACAACCCAACCAACCTGCTCAAGCCGGGCATGTTCGCCAACGTCACCCTCGAGAACACGCTTGCCGCGGAAAAGACGCTCGCGCCGCGCTCGGCGGTGATCGACACCGGCGAGCGACAGGTGGCGTTCGTCAGCCGGGGCGAGGGCAAGTTCGAGCCGCGCGACGTGCGCCTGGGTATCGAAACCGGCGACGGCATGGTCGAGATCATCTCGGGCCTCAAGCCCGGCGAAATGGTCGTGACGTCGGGTCAGTTCCTGATCGACTCGGAAGCCAGGATGCGCGAGGCGCTGGCGAAGATGATCCGAGGCGATCTTGCTTCGGAACAGCAGGTCACAGCCGATATGGCCGGGGAAGCTTCAATAGACGAGCTTCCGGGGGCCGTCGCCGCCAAGCTGAATGAAGCCCTGAAGCATTACCTGGCGATGACAGACGTACTGGCCAATGACACCACGCAAGGCGTCGCCGGTCACGCCGAGCAATTGGCCACAGCGCTGGATGACCTGATCGAGCTTGATGTGCCTGCTGATCCCCACCTCTGGCACAAACACCAGGATGCGATCGCCACCGCCCGATCCAACGCCTTCAAGCTGATCAACACGGCCGATCTGGCCGAGGCCCGGCTCCGGTTCGCGCAGATCAGCACATCGTTTGAATCGTTGCTGATGGCGACCGGTGTGCCGCCGAGCTTTGAACGCGAGGTCCAGGTGCTGCACTGCCCGATGTATCGCAAAGACCAGGGCGGACAGATCTGGCTCCAGCCCGCCGGCGATGTGCGCAACCCTTACATGGGTCAACGGATGCTCGAATGCTTCGATGAGCGTAAGGCGCTGCCCGTCACCGGCGGATCGACAAAGACCCAGGAGTTGAAGCCTGACCTGCCCGATTCGACGGACGGCGAAGCCAATGACATGGCCCACGCCGCACACGAACCGGCTGCCGAAGCGACCGACGATTACCCCATCGACTTCTGCCTGGTCAGCGGCGAGCCGCTCGGTTCCATGGGCCCGCCGGTCACGCTTGAATACAAGGGGCGGACGCTGAAGTTCTGCTGCGACTCGTGCATCAGTGCTTTTCAGGAAAGCCCGGAGGAATATCTGAAGAAGCTCGATGAAGCGGCCCAGACGCTCGGCAAGACGCACGGGGGGGGCTAGGCCATGGTCGCCAAACTCATTCACTGGTGCGTTCATAACCGCGCGATGGTGCTGCTGCTGACCGCGTTCCTGATCGCCGGCGGCGTCTGGTCGGCGCGGCACATCACGATCGACGCGATCCCCGACCTGTCCGACGTGCAGGTGATCCTCCGCACCGAGTACCCGGGCCAGGCCCCGCAGATCGTCGAAGACCAGGTCACCTACCCGC
>CAYNCM010000121.1:0-6992 GCA_964395825.1 uncultured Planctomycetaceae bacterium | reverse complement strand
TACGGCTGGCGGCTGAACTTCCCGCCGAAGATCAACGGCAGACACGGCACTAGCCCGGGTCGACTTCCACGGGCTTTTCGAGCATTCGGGCCAGCCGGTCGCGGCGCGAGTCGGCCGGTTCGCTCGGCCCCGCTTCGCCTCCGTTGCCGTTGCCGCTGCCGGGGGCATCTGCGCCGGTGTCCCCGCCACCGGCGGCCACCGCGGCCGGCTGATTGACCGTGGCCACAATCGGTTCGAGCGGCTGAGGTTCGTCGAACGGTGCGGGCGGCTCATCATCGGCCGCTGCCTGCTGACCGATCGCCTCGTCGCTGATCCGTCCGTCGGCGCCGACCTGGTCGAACCGCACCTCCACCCGCCGGCTCACGCCGCGCTCGGCCATGGTGATCCCGTACAGCAGATCCGACGCCTGCATCGTGCGCTTGTGGTGGGTGATGATGATGAAGTGCGACTGGTCGAGAAAGCTGTGCACCACCTTGCAGAACCGTTCGACGTTGGCGTCATCCAGCGCCGCGTCGACCTCATCAAGCACGCAGAACGGACTCGGCCGGCTCTTGAAGATCGACATCAGCAGCGCCACCGCCACCATCGTCTTTTCTCCGCCGGACAGCAGCTTGATCGACTGCGGCTCCTTGCCCGGCGGCTTGGCGATGATGTCGACGCCCGATTCCAGCCAGTCCACGTTTCCGTTCTCATCGGGGATCAGCACCAGGTCGGCCCGGCCGCCGCCGAACAGTTTGCGGAACATTCCGCTCGGGCCGGCGAAGTGTTCGCGGATCTGATTGAAAGTGTCTTCAAAACGCCGGCAGCTTTCGTCGTTGAGGTGCTTGATGAGCTGATCGAGTTCTTCGCGGGCGCGGTCGATGTCGCCCACCTGATCGGCGAGGAACTTTTCGCGCTCTTCCAGCTCTTCCTGTTCGTGAATCGCTTCGGTGTTCACCGAGCCCAGCCGGTGCAGCTTGTGCTGGAGGTCTTCGATCTCGCCGCTGGTCGCTTGCCAGTCGATCTCTTCGGGCTGGTAGGCGTGATAGGCTTCGGCGACGTCGAGGTCGAGCGTCTCGTGCGCCCGCTGGCGCACCCCATCGCAGCGCACCTCCAACTCGCGCCGGGACACCTGCAGGTCGTGCAGTTGCTGTTCGCACTGCTCGGCCCGCGTGGCGCAGTCGCCGACGCGATGGTTCAGTTCGCTCAACTTCGCGCCGGCCCCGGTGATGTCGCCGGCCAGACCATCGACTTCCTCGCCGACCCGGGCGATGGATTCGTCGGATTCGGCGATCTGCTGTTCGGCTTGGGCGATGGTCTGGCCGAAACCGTCAATTCGTTGACGGTGATGGTCGATGTGCTGGGCCAGTTCGCCCTGCTGGCGTTCGGCATCGGCCTTGGCGATTTCCAGTTGACGGTACTGCCGCGCCGCGGCGCCGATCTGTTCGGTCAGTTTGCTGGACTCAATCCGCAGGCACGTCAGCGCTTCGCCGGCTTCGGCCACCGCGGACTGCATCTCGTCGATCTGTTGCTCCAGTTCCGTCGCACGCTGCTTGCTCTGGTCGGAGTCGACTTCCACCTGCTCGACCATGCGGCGATGTTCGTGCTTCTGCCGTTCGGCATCGCGAAGCTGGTTGTGAATCTGCTCGACTTCCCGCGAGATCACCGGCTGTTCGGTTTCGATGCGGTCGATCGATGCGGTCACCTGCTCCAGCTTGCTGGTCAACTCGACCCGCAACGTGCTGGATTCATAGATCGCCTGGCGCAGTTCCTGCTGGGTGTTTTCGATGTGGGCGGCCCGATCGGACAATTGCGACAGCGTCTGCTGGTCGTGGGCGATCTTGGCGTCGAGGGCTTCGATCTTCTCATCGAGTTCGGCCAACTCGCTGCGGCGCGAGATGATGCCGGCCCCGCTGGTTTCGTGGAGGGGACCGGCGACCAGCCGCCCGCCGGGATCAAGCACCTCGCCGTGACGGGTGACGAAACGCCAGCCCCCGCCGAGCGCCCGACGCAGCCGCATCGCGGTCGACAGGTCGCCGACGATCAGCGTTCGGCCGAGCAGTTGCCAGACGACCGGTCCGATCGCCGGATCGAAGCGGACCAGGTCGATCACGCGCCGGGCGCCGGGGATGGCGCGGGGGTTGTCGTCGCGGTAGGGCGGAACCTGGTCGAGCGGCAGGAAGCTGACGCGGCCGGCGAGCGATTCGATCAGCGAGCCGTTGGCCTGTTCGATGTTGGCCAGGCGATCGACGACCAGCGCCTGCTGGTAGGAGCCAAGCGCCGCTTCGACGATGGCCGCGTTCTCGACGTCGGCTTCGATCATCTCGGCCAGCAGGCCGCGCACGAACGCGAACTCGCCCGCGGAAGATCCGCCAGCCTGCCCCTCGGCGGGCGCGTCCGGGTCGGTCGATGCGACCTGACGGGCCAGGACCGCCTTGACCGCGTCATCCACGCCCGTCTGCGAATCTTCCAGTTCCTGGAGCAGCTTGCGGCGGCTGACCGCGCCGACCCGCTGCTCTTTGGCTTCGGAGAGGCGGCCGGCCAATTCGCGATGCTCGTCGCCGAGCGCCGCGGCCAGACGTTTCTGTTCTTCGAGGCGCGTCGATTCGCCGTTGATCAGCGTGACGATTTCCTCCAGCCGCTCGTGAAGCCGATCGCGCGAGGCGAGCAATGCCTTCAACTCATCGCCCAACTGGTCGGCCCGGCTGGTCAGGCGATCGCGATGACCCACCAGGTTCTTCTCTTCCACGTCGATCGAGTTGATCTGGTTGTGCAGCGTGGCGCTCTGCCGAAGCAGGTTGACGATGCCGGCTTTTTCATCCTCGAGCTTCGCCTGGGCTTCGTTCAGTTCATGCTGGCGTTGACGCTGCTGATCGGCGGCTTCGGCGATACGCTGTTCGGCCTGGGCCAGTTCCCGCTTGAGTTCGGCTTCAGCGTCGCGCTGCTGTGCGAGCTGTCGGTCGAGTTCGGCCGTGCGCTCGGCGAGCCGGGCCTGACGCTGGGTGTCCTGCTCGATCTGCTGTTCGAGATCATCGAGGGCGGACTGGGTGAACTGGCGTCGCTGGGCGGCCTGGTCGCGGGTCGCCTTGAGCTGCATTCGCCGGTTCTCCGCGTCGCGCTGGCGGCTGAGCAGTTGCTGGCGGGCCGCTTCGGCTTCGTCGCGCTGCTGTTCGGCGGCGGAAAGCTGATCGGCCAGATGACGGCGGGTCAGGTCGACCTGGCCCAACTCCTCGGCGACCACTTCAAGCTGGCCCTGCAATTTGTGGTACTCGGCCAGCACGTAGCTCAAACGCAACTGGCGCAGGCGGGTGGTGTATTCCTGGTGCGTGCGGGCGCGGGCAGCCTGGATCTTCACCGATCGCAGCCGCCGCGAAACCTCGTTGAACTGGTCCCGGCAGCGCAGCAGGTTCTGCTCGGTGCGTTCGAGCCTTCGGATCGCCTCCTTCTTGCGCTGCTTGAACTTCGAGATGCCCGCCGCTTCTTCGAAAATGCCGCGCCGCTCGGTCGGGTTGCTCACGAGCATCGCGTCGACCTTGCCCTGTTCGATGATCGAATAGGCGTTGGTGCCGATGCCCGTGTCGTAGAACAGTTCGCGGATGTCGCGGAGGCGGGCCCGCTGGTTGTTGATCAGATATTCGCTGGTGCCATCGCGGAACAGGCGGCGGGTGAGGGCGACCTGGTCGGTGTCGACGCCCAGCATGCGCCGCCCCTCGGCGTGGGGTGAGTTGTCGAAATGGAGGGTGACCGCGGCCATGCCCGCAGGCTTGCGGGCGGATGAACCGTTGAAGATCACGTCGAGCATCGCCCCGCCACGCAGGCTCTTGGCGCTCTGCTCGCCGAGCACCCATTTGACCGCGTCGACGACGTTGCTCTTGCCGCAGCCGTTAGGCCCGACGATCGCGGTGACGGGGGCGTCGAAGGCGATCTCGGTCTTATCAGCGAAGGATTTGAAACCGTTGAGGGTGATCTTGGCTAGACGCATGGGGATGCAGCGACCTCCTGTCGAGCGTAAGGCGCACCTCCGTGCGCGCTGGTGCATCTTCTCTCCCGCCGGACCGGAGGGCCCGGGGCGTCGGCCGAATCACGCTTGATCGGTTATCGGCCAACAGGTTGGATTATCGCCAGTCCGCGGCTATTTCTCAACGGCTAATCGGTGGAATTGTCCGTTTCCCGTCGCTGAGGCCGGGTCGGACCCAGTTCGCCGGTGCGGTGGGAGGTGATCCGCTCGACGAGGTTGGACGGCTGGAGAACCAGCGGCGCATCGACGGCGCCGCTCCGGGTAAGCCGGCGCAGCACCTTGACCACTTCGCTGTAGCCCAGGTTGAACCCGGGCGTGGGATCGTCATCGGTGGGCACGTTGGCCATGAGCAGGACGAGGTTGCCCACGGTGGGGGCGATCTGGTGGGTCTGGCCGTGCGTGGTGCCGGGCGGGCGGTAGTAGGCGGCGACAGTCATCTCATCCTCATCGCCGCGGATCATCAGCCGGTTGTCCCACAGGCTGGCGAACAGGGGATAGTCGAACCCGAGCATCTGGTCGAAGATGACGATTCGGGGCGCGCCGTGGCGGGCGACGAAAATCATCGGCTGATCCGAGCGGACCAGGGCCAGTTCGAACTTGCCCGGGTAGCTGCGGTGGATGATGTAGGGCGCGCGTTCGCCGGTTTCAAACAGGGCGCCAAAGGCGGTCATGCGGACGCGGGCATCGTCGCTGTTCAACAGGTTCCGCAGCATGGCGCGGAGGCGCGCGTGGTCGGGGTTATGGCCCAGCAACACGCCGAGCATGGCGGTGGCCCGTTCGGCGGCGGGACCGTCGTCCCCGGTGGCGATTCGGGACAGGTGCGGCGGGGCGGCGGCCAGGTCGCCCAGCCGCGCCCCGGCGCTCAGCGCCGCCAGGCGCACCACCGGGTCTTCGTGCTCGTACCCATCGCGCAGGATCGGCAGAATCAGCTTGCCCATGCCTTCCCAGGCGTGGGCGATGTGGTCGGCATAAGGGTGGTTGTCGGGCTTGGCCAATTCTTCCAGCAGCGTGCGGGCCTGCTGGGCGGCGAACGCCTCGGTGGGGTTCATGTACAGGTGGCCGATCAGGTCGAGCATTCGCTGGGGATTGTGCCGGAAGCGGCGAAGCACGTTCAGTTGAACGGTCTTGTCGTCCTTGGCCACGGCGAGGGGAAACTTGTCGGCCTGGGACTTGCGGAATCGGCCGTTGATCCGGTCGGCGACGCGTCGGGCCCGCGCGTAGCTGGGCTGGTGGAGGATGAGGGCGAGGTTGGCGTGTTCGATGGCGATGCCGCCGTCGAGAATCCGGCCGACCCGCGCATTGGCCGCACCGCTGCCCCCGGGCGCCATCGGGTCGGGTTCGACAAAGGGATTCAGGAAGACCGGTCCGTACGCGCGAGCCAGCGGGCGTGACGACGGCGAACCGACGTTCGCCCCGCCGAAGCTCAGATCGGTGGTGTAGAGCAATCCGCCTTCCAGGCTGGTGGTCTGCGTACCGGGCACGGCGGACACCATCACGTCGAAGGTCGACCCGCGCGTGGCGCCGGGCGGGGTGAGGCCCTCGACCATCACCACCGCGGTGCGGTCATCCATGATGACCTGGTCGGGCGTCATGTGGCCCATGTTCAGCGATTCCTGGCCGAACCCGCCTTTGCTCATCTGGTTCTCAAGCCATCGGGCAATGCGCGGGGGCACATCGGACGAACCGGTGGCGTCCAGGCCGACCACCAGCCCGAACCCGCTGACCAGCACGGGGTTGTACCCGCGCAGGGAACAGATGGAGGTGATGGTGGTTCGGAAGAAGTCGGGGCCGGAGTAGGTCGGCGGGGGCGTGGGCGGGGCGGCGCGGCGTTTGGGGCCGCACGAGACCAGTGGAACGCACACGGCCAACAGCAACAGGGCGATGCGGGTAGCGTTCATGGGGCAGGTCGCTCGGGGAGGAAGGATCATCATCAGGCAGGCCGCCGTATTGTAACGCAAAGTCCACCGCCGATTAACCGCCATTTCGGGATGACGACAGGCCGGCGGGGCGGTAGGCTGAGGCGGATGATTCTCGCCGGCACGCTCATGCTGCCCGAGGGACCGACGCGCGTGCGTCTGGCCGGCGGCTGGCTGCGCGTCGAAGGCGGGCGCATCGCCGAGGTTCATGAAGGCGATCGTTCGCCTACGCCCGACCTGGGCGGCGATGAGCGCGTCATTGTGCCCGGCTTCGTCGACGCCCACGTGCATCTGCCGCAGTTCGACGCGATCGGGGCGGACGGCCTGACGTTGCTGGACTGGCTGGAGCGGGTGATCTACCCCGCCGAGGCGCGATGGGCCGACGCCGATTTCGCCGCCGAGAGGACCGGTCGGGCGATCGCGCGGATGATCTCGCACGGAACCACCGCTTTCGCCGCTTTTGCCACGGTGCACCAAGATGCGGCCCACCGCGCCGGGCGCATGGCGTTGGAATCCGGCGTGCGCTGCGCAATCGGGCAGGTGCTCATGGACCAGCAGGCGCCGGCGGAGTTCTGCCGGCCGGTCAATCAACTGATCAACGAAGTCCGGCGGACGCTGGCGACCGAACCATCGGATCGGGTGGCGTTTGCCGTCGCCCCGCGGTTCGCGATCGCGTGCAGCGGTCGACTGCTCGAGGCGGCGGGTCGGCTGGCCCGGGAAACCGGGGCGATGGTGCAGACGCATCTGGCCGAGACGCCCCAAGAGGCCCGCCACGTGCGCGAGCTGCACGGCAAGCCGTACACGCAGGTGTATCATGATGCGGGCCTGCTCAGTCGGCGAAGCGTGCTGGGCCATGGCCTCTGGCTGGCGGAGGAGGATCGCGCGTTGCTGGCGAGCCGCGAGGCGATCATCGCGCACTGTCCCACGGCCAACACGTTCCTGCAATCGGGCGTGATGGACCGGGCGGCGCACCATGCGGCAGGCGTGCGCGTGGCGCTGGGCAGCGACGTCGCCGGTGGGCCGGATGTGTCCATGGTGCCGGTGGTCCGTGCGATGGTGGAGGCGGCGAAGACGCTTGC
>CAYNCM010000120.1:0-7055 GCA_964395825.1 uncultured Planctomycetaceae bacterium | reverse complement strand
ATCCGGAGACATTTTCATTCAACAGCTTCTACGGCCTGTTTTGGACAAGAGTGCCATTTCACACACTGTAGAAAGTTGATAACCGCTGCTCTAGCCACGAAGAATGTCTACCATTCGGTGGTCGGTGATGGCGTCCCGCGGCGATCACATCGGCAGCGGCGACCGGGACGGACATTGCAGGGCATTGCTCAGCGGCTGTTGGTCCCGCATCCGCTCCAGCAGATCACGGTAGAGCCGCCAGGCGGGATCCGCAGCATCGCGCTGCAGCGCCCTGGCGTCGCTGGCGCGCTGGCGAGCGTCCTGTTGCTTGCTTTCGCGAATCTTGGCGGCGCGATCGCGGTAGCCGGTGTTGTCGATACCGGCGTGCTCGGCCAGCACCGGCAGCCAGGCGTGGGCGTACTGGACGTGCGACTGCTCGTCGATGATGTCGAAGAGCATCATCTCGGCCGACTCCATGTCGCCGCCGGCTTTGAAGTCCTCGTAGGCCTCGCGTTTGACCTGGAAGTGGCCGGTCTCGGCGATCATGCCGATCTGGAACACCTGCTCGTACAACTCGGCGGGGCTCAATGGCTCGGCGGCACCGGTGGCGGGGCGGGCCTCGGGCCCGCTTGCGGTGGCCTGCGGCCGAAGCGGTGGCCGTTCATCGAACGGTTCGGCCGGGTCGTAACTGCCGAAGCCGATTTCCCGCAGTGTGATGCCGAAGTCGAGGAGCCGGGAATGGCCCGAGTCGCCGTGCCTTGATTCGTCCCAGAGGTGTCGCGAGACGTCGCGCGTGAAGCCCCACGGCATGAAATGGCCGTCGTAAAGCCAGCGCAACTGGTCCATTGCCAGGTTCATCTCCATCATGTAGCCGAAGCACCAGAACAACCGGCGTGTTTCGACGCTGTCGGCGAAGTCGGCGTGGATGTAGGGCCGGAAGTCGCCCTTAGGCTGCGTGCCCGCGGGGCGAGCGGGATACCGGGGCAGGCGGAAGTCGCTGTTGACGCCGACCGGTGCCGCGGGCGTCTGGTCGTCGTCGAGGATCACCGCCTGCTTGAGGTCGCCGCAGTCGTGGAGTCGGGCCTCAATCCGCTCGACATACGCAAGGTCGGTGTTATGGGTGAAGCGTCGGCGGTAGTCGCGAAGCCACAGCCGCATATTCTCTTTCGTGTGAGCCGCCTCCTGCAGCGCGGCGATGGTCGGCGCATCGTGCACCGGGTGGGCCGCGGCGCAGTAATCGCTGTAGCTGTCGATCAGGGCGTTGGCGAGAAGTTGGTAGATGCCGACCACCGCGTCGTCGTGGCTTGGAGCTTCGAGGACGGTGTTGACCAGCCGCTCGAGTTTCGGGCTGACCGGCTGGTCGAGGTTCGATTCGCGTCCGGGGAACTCGCTCAGCCGATCGCGCAGTCGCTGGACGGACTCGGCCTGCTCCCAGACGT
This sequence comes from uncultured Planctomycetaceae bacterium, assembly GCA_964395825.1. GTDB lineage: Bacteria > Planctomycetota > Phycisphaerae > Phycisphaerales > Zrk34 > JANQFT01. The sequence goes on along the minus strand of CAYNCM010000120.1, from coordinate 5,637 downwards.
GGCGATGCACCGCGACCTTGTCCTGCCAGTCGGGGAAGAATCGGCCCGAGGCACAGATGAGTCGATGAACCGAGCGTTCGAGGTACTCCCAGTCGCGCAGACGATCAACGCTGCGCGGCTTCTTGCCGGTGGTTGCGTCCACGAGTGTCTGCCTGGCCGTCGTTTGGGATGCCATGGGTGGCTCCTGAGCAATCGTGTTATTGCGCGGTTGTCGTCGCGTCGGCGTATTCGCGGCTGAGTCGCTTGCGGACGTTGAGGTAGTGTTCCAGATGCTCCACCGGGATGTCGTGCGTGAGCTGCCCGCCGACGTTGATCACAAAACGCGGTGCCTTACTGCCCGCTTCGATGCATCGGCGGACCTCGTCCTCAATCTGTTCCTTCGGCCCGGCCGCGATGGTGGCGCTGTTCAGGTTGCCGATGAGAATCTTGTCCGGGTAATCGCGAACCAGTCGCTCCAGATCGACCAGGTACTCGAAGTTCAGCCCCGAAGCGCCGGCGGCGAAGATGTCGTCGACGAACATCGAGCAGTCACCATCGCTGGTGAACACGATAGGCACACCCGCCTCGATCAGCGGCGCGAAGATAGCCGGATAATGCCGAAAGATGTGCCGGCGATACCAGTCGGGTTGGAAGATCGGCCCGCTGGTCATGGTCAGATCATCGTGCAGGATGAACCCCTTGAGTCCCTCGACCCGCGCCCAGGCGGCGGTCACACGGCGGCTGATCGCGGCGAAGCGATCAATGAGCCGGGCGAAGCGGTCCTCTTCCATCCCCGCTTCGCACAACAACTCGAATCCGAAGATCGCCAGCGGGAAGTGGAAGCAGGTCGTGTACCAGTGCGGCAGCGTGTAGCACAGGTCGCGGTTGCGGGCGAGCATTTCGTCGTGGGTGCGCTGGAACTTCTCGTGGAGCTGATCGACGGATTGGGGGAAGTAGGGCTCGGGATCGAAGTCGAGCGCCGCGTCGACGGAGTTCGGCTTGGCGATATGGCGAAAGTGCCGGCCGTCTTCCGCCTTGCCGGCGTGGAAGATGCCCCATTGCACCACCTCGTCGCCCGCCGCGTTGATCCTGGTCGATTCGCCGTCGTCCCAGTCGAAGATCTGCCGGCTCCTGTCCTGACGGACCAGCGCCCCGCCCCACAGCAGGTCCACCTCAAAGGTGATCGCCAGTTTGTCCCACGCTTCAGCCAGGCACCCCGGATCGCGCACCGGGTCCAGCCCCGTCAGTTCCACGATCGCCCGGCGCGACAGGCCGTCCATGTGTTCCATGACCGGAATACGGCCGGCCGACCGCACGCCCCGCAATGCATCCAATCCCGCTGCAAGTGACATGGCAAGCTCCTTGATGCGGTGTCGACGACCCGCTCACGCACGGTGCATTGTCGCCCGCCACGGGGCGCCGGGCCATACGCGGGGTTGACGATTGTGTATACTTTTCTGCGCCACGAACCCGGAGCCGGCCGTTCGATGCCACTGAGACCGCACATCCTGGAACTGGGCCGACACCCGATCGGTTCTGACTGGAACGACGCGGACGTGTTCAGCCCGTATTGGCGGCTGTATCTCAACGCCGGGGCGGGCGCGGAGGTGTTGACCGCCGACGGTGTGTACAAAATCACTGCCGGTCGATTGCACGCGATTCCGGCGTGGGTGCGGTTCAGTTGTCGATGTCGACGGGAGATCGTCCACCAGTACGTCCATTTCTCGCTGGAGGGATTGCCCGGTGCGGTAAGTCGGCGGGTGTTCACCGGGCCATTCGCGGCGGGCCGGACCACGGCGGGCTCGCCTGCGCTGGTGGCCGCGAAGGCGGATCGGGCGCAGCCCGAATCGGTGCGCCGACTGTTAAGCTACGCGGGGGTGTATGGGGCGCTGGCGTGGGCGTTCGAGCGGCTCAGCGCCGGGCAGGCGGCGGCGTGCCGGCCGTTTCTCACCGGCGCCCATCGCTTCGCGCCGGTGTTGGCGTTCATCGATCGGCGCCTGGGCGAAGCGATCAATAACGAACAGCTCGCACGGCGCTCGCACCTGAGCACCGGGCAGTTCATCCGCCGTTTCAGCCAGGAAATGGGCCAGACGCCGGCCCGGTATATCCGCGAGCGCCGCATCACCGCCGCGTCTCAGCGACTGAGGTTCACCGATCGGTCGATCGATCGCATTGCCGCCGACTGCGGCTTTGCCGACCGTTTCCATTTTACGCGGGTGTTCAAGCGCATGATGGGGGTCGCGCCCGCGACCTACCGCCGGCAGGAGCGGGTGTGACGGATGATCGATGCTCACCGATGCCGCAGCACGCCCCGCGCCGGGTGATCGACGTGGCCCAGGTCGAGCGTCTGTTGGATCACGCGGCCATGCCGGTCGCACACGCGCAGGTTCACACGGAAAACCTCGGCGGGCTCTCCATCAAGGACCGGCGCATCGGCCATCTGGCCGGCGGGTGTTCTCTATGCAACGGATGTCTTGATCCAGATTTAGCTTGACGAATCGCCAAGGGGGGGTAGGCTATGCATTATCCAGGGTCAGGGCCTGTCTCGCCCAGGGGTAATGTGATTCCGCCTGAACCGGCGGAGACCTTGCGGGGGTGGCGGGCCACTTCACAAAGGAGGGCACGAAGATGCCCGTGAAAGTTTCTTGGTTGGGCCGCGCGGTGGTCGCGGCGGTGGTGTGTGCCACGGCCAGTGTGGCGGTGGCCCAGCCGAGCGTCGTCTGGACGCGTCAGGCTGCCACTTCGGACTACGACTACGGCGAGTCGGTGGCTTGCGACAATAGCGGCCGGGCCTATCTGGCCGGATCGATGTGGAGCGATTCACCTTACGACGGGTTCCTGGCCCAGTTCCACACCAACGGCGACCCGCAATGGCTCACCACCGTTCAGGCCGGCGTCGACTGGAACGAGATGGGCCACGCCGTCGCCGCCGACGGTTTGGGCAACATCTGGCTGGCCGGTCATGTCGAAGATCACTACGGCGTGTATGACGGGTTCGTCTACCAGTTCAACACCGCCGGCGGCATCGCGCATCAGACGCGCCTGTACATGGACTACAGCAGCGCCAATGGCGTCTGCGCGGATGGATCGGGCAGCGCCTATGTCGTCGCCACCACGGATGGCACCGGATACCTGGCCAAGGTGACCGCCGGCGAGATCGACTGGGATCGCAGCTTCGCCACCAGCGCTTACGGCGAAGGGCTGGCCGTGGCCTGCGATGCCGACGGCAACGTCTATGTCACCGGACACCAGATGGTGGACTACGGCGGCGTCGTTCGCCCCGATCTGCTGGTCAAAAAGTATTCGCCTTCCGGCACACCGCTTTGGTCGAAGTCCTTCGGCACCCAATGGGGGGAGATCGGCACGGCCATCGCCGCCGACCACTTGGGCAACGTTTATGTCGGCGGCTACACCACGGGCCATTTCCAGAGCACCAACCAGGGCGGCGAGGATGCGTTCGTCCTCCAACTCAGCGCCGCCAACGGCGAGGGCCAATGGGGCACGCAGTTCGGCACCGAAGAAGATGACATCCTCTGGGCCTTGGCCTGCGATGCCGCCGGCGTGCTCTACATCACCGGCGACACCGGCGGCGACCTGGCCGCGCCCAACCAGGGCTACACCGACGTGTTCCACGGCATGGTCATGCCCGATGGAACGATCCCCTGGATGGACCAGTGGGGCACCGCATGGTTCGACTCCGGCTCGGGCCTGAGCATCACCGGCCAGGATATGTACCTGTCCTTCACCGGCGGCGATTCGTCCGCTGGAACCGATTACGACGCCTACATCAGCAAATACCTCATCCCCGAACCGGCCTCGCTCGGCCTGCTGGCGCTGGGCGGGTTGGCGATGATCCGGCGTCGAGAACCCGACAAACCAAGCCCGAAACCCGCCGCCGATGAGGGCGAATCTCCGAAAACCCCTTGTTTTGCCGGGTAAAAGCGACGTTGCGCGACGCGGTGCAAACCGATGCGAGAATGCCGACGGGTGGACTCGAACCACCGACCTAGGGCTTATGAATCCCTCGCTCTAACCATCTGAGCTACGTCGGCAAGCGATTGCCCCATTATGCCATCGACCCATGCGTGATTCAACTTCGGCCCATACGGAGGTGCGCCTCCGCTGGGGATCATGCGGGACTTTCGGGTGACAGCGGGTTGATGACCAGGCCGGTGGCGAGTTTGGGGAAGAAATAGGTGCTTTTGGGGGGCATGACTTCGCCGGCCCGCGACACGTCGCACACCGCGTCGAGCGGCGTCGGCTGCATCACGATGCCCAGCGTGTCGGAACCGGTCGCCAGGCGCGGGACTTCGTCGAGTTCGGCGGTGTAGCGGTAGCCGATCGCCTCGCCGCCGAAGTGGGGGCGCAGGACGCGGTCGATCAGCAGTTCGTGGAGCACGGCCACGTCCAGCGTGCGCCACACCGCGGGCTTATCGGGCAAGAGGTCGGCCAGCGGATCGGGTCCGGTCGTGGTGAGCAGGCAGCCCCGGCCCGTTTGGGGATCGTACAGCCCGATGGCGTGGTGGCCGGCTTGGGGGAGTTGATCGGGCAGTTCGGCCAGTGGCGTGTCGAGGGATCTGATGGTGAAGCCGCACGCGGCGGCGGGAGCCTTCAGGGCGTCGAGGGTGAAGTTCGTCAGGCCGGTCACGATGCGATGGGTGGGCAGGACGATCATACCGGGATCTTCGCAGGCGACCAGCGCCATCAGGCAACACTGGGCCTGTGGAATGTCGGGGCGGGCCTGGGCGTAACGCAGGGCCGTGTTGTAACGGTGGTGACCGTCGGCGATGAACACATCGGTCCGCCGGAACTGTTCGTGCAGCGATACAACGGTGTCGACGTCATCAATTCGCCAGCAACGATGTTCGACGTCATCGTTGTCGGTCGTGCCGAAGAACAGCGGCTCGGGTTCGCAGCAGGTTTGGAGGATTGTGGAGACCGTCTTCCGGGGGTCGTGGAACATACCGAAGACGGGCGAGAGTTGGGCGCGGCAGGCGTTCATCAGTTTGGTGCGATCGTCGATGCCGCCGACGATGGTGTGTTCGTGTTGATGGACGCCGCCGCCCGGTCGGCCGAACGGTTCGGCGGTAACGTTCGCGAACAGCCCGCGCCGCCGATATAGCCGCTCGCCGATCCGGTAGACCTGTTCGTAAGCGTACAGTGCCGGCTGGTCGTCGCGGCGGAGGATCCGTTCGTCGAGCCACCGCCTCAGCGTGCGGCCGGCCTGTGCGTAGGCTTCATCCGGGCCGACCGTTTTCGGCGGTGTGACCGGCAGGTCGATCGCCACGATATTGTGCGGATCGCGTTGGAGCAGCGTCTGCTTGGGCCCTTCGTCGAGCACGTCATAGGGCGGGGCGATGCGGGTGGTGACATCGCCGGTGTCGCTGGCGTAACGAATCGCGGGAATCGGATGAATCTCGGGCATGGTGGGGGAGTGTAGCCGTGCGGTGGGGGGATGCCAAATGCAGTTCCTTTTCACGCCGTGTTGCGTCGCGGGATGAACTGATGCGAGCGCCTGGCGATGGTCGCGAGCGACTGCTGGCGAACGCGATGAGGAAAGCAAGCTGTTGGCCGACGATCACGTGTGAACCCGCGACCCGTTGGGTCGCGGCTATCAAGGGGGGATTTGTTGAGCGTTCGCCGTCTTAGCCGCAAGCC
>CAYNCM010000119.1:0-7135 GCA_964395825.1 uncultured Planctomycetaceae bacterium | reverse complement strand
GTGGACTTGCCGTGGTCGATGTGGGCGATGATGGAGAAGTTGCGAATCTTCATGCGGCTTGGTGCCTCGAAGGCGAGCCGCGCATTCTAGCAGAATCGGCGCCGGCACGAAGGGCGCCAAGCACCCCGGGCGCCCGGGGGATGGCCTTGGTTTGCTGACGCCTCGCCTTTCCGCTACATCCCGGCGCGCAGGGCTTTGAGGTGTTTGGCGAAGTGGATTTCAAGCACTTCGGCGTAGGTGTCGGGGTGTGCTTCGAGGACGCCGCGCACCGCCGGGCCGAGTTCGTCATCGGTCAACACCGAACCGAAGGTGCAGTGCAGGATCTGCCGGCCCGCCTCGGTGAAGCCTTCGCCTTCGGGCACCTCTTCCCAGCATTCGAGATAAGTCTTTTCCCACTGTGTCGGATCGGCCAGTGGGTCGGGCGCCGGACAGCCGCCGACGGTGGCGTGGACGTGATAGGTGGCCTTGTCGGTGTCGTAGCGGTGGCGGGCGAATTCGATAATCCGCCGGAACAGGTCCGTATCGTGGATCGCCGCCACGCGCAGGGCTTCGAGGTAGCTGGTCCCGGCGGTCTTGACGTGGAAGCAGCCCTCGGTCGCCCTTGCGAGCATCGTGTACATGCTCAGTTTGTCCGAGCCGGAGTGGAGGCTGAGCTTGTAAGGCCCGACGAGCTGCGCCACCGCGGCGTGGCCGATGAGGCATGCTTCGAGCTTTTCGGGGTCGCCGATGTAGTCGACGCCCTTTTCGAAATCCCCGACGAAGCGCGGCGCCAGGCTGACCAGCTTCATCCCGCGCTCGATGCACAGCGAAGCGATGATGTAATGCTCGGCCAGCGTGGTGGGCTGTTCCGTTTCATCGACCGACAGTTCAATTTCGTAATCGGTGCCGGCCTTCGCGTTGATGCCGGCGATGTAGTCGGCCAGGTTGACCGCGGCCTTGATCGCCCGGCCGTACTTCACCGCGCAGCGCCTGCACGCCGGTTCGTCCAGTTCGACCGTCGTTCCGTTGGGCAGTTCGACCTGTTGGCCGAGATACGCGCCATACCAGTCGATGTCCTCGCGCACGATTTCGAACTTCGCGCGAAGTTCGGTTTCATCGTAGCTGTCGGCTTTCTCGTCGACGTGGTCGGACGGGTCGATGGTGAAGAACACGAAGCCGGCCGCGTGCGTGCGGTCGACGTCTTCGGGGGTTTTCAGGTGATCGGCATCGGCCCCGGTGGCCCCGTCCCAGCCCGCCGAGGCCATGCCCTCCAGCGCCTCGCGCATGACCTGCTCGGGCGTGCGGCGGGTGCGGGTCATCTCCCGGATCGACTGCTGGGGGAAGATCGGCTGAATGTCGCCGCCGGCCTTCTTCATCGCCGCCACGTGTCCCGGCGTGGCCAGGCCGATCCGATCGCCGAATCCGAAACTTGGCTTCAGTCCCAGCGGAACCACTTCCGAACGGTCACTCATCGCGCGCCTCGCTGTGGTGGATGTGGAGTTTGATGTAAAGCGTCCATCGGCAATCTACCGCGCGCGGCACGATTCGTCGAGGCGTGCGGCAGTCGCCATGACGGCGTTAAACACCAGCCACGCCCATGGGCAAGCGGCCGGCGGATCAAACGAAGTGGGATTCATCGGCGGCGCGGTCGGCCGGGGCGCGCCCGCGGCTGCCGCGGCGCAGTTTGCCGCGCACGTCCAGGCGCAGCGACTCGATCCGTCGGCGCAGTAAGGCCACCGCTTCGCCCGGCGGCATGGCGACCAGTGCGTCCGGTGCAATCGCCCGGCCGTACGTCGCCCCCACCCGGCCGCGCAGGCGCGGCAGCTTCCGACCTATCGGCCACACGTCGAACACCCCGTCCACCGCCATCGGCACCACGCGCGGCCGCGCCCGGCGGATCAGCAGCATCAGCCCTTCCTGAAACTCGTGCACGCTGCCGTCCGGCGAACGCGAGCCTTCGGGGAAGACCAGGACCAGGTGACCTTCACGCAACCGGCGGATCGCCGTGCGCAGCGCCTTCACATCGCCCTTGCCCTGCTCGACCGGGAAGGCATTGAGCGACCGGATCAGCCAACCGAAGATCCCAGGCCGAAACAGCGTCGACCGCGCCATGGAATGGAAATGCCGATGCCATACCCCCGCCCCCAGCACGCACAAATCGAGATACGACTGGTGATTGCACACCAGCAGCACGCCGCCGCGGCATGGAATGCGATCGGCATGCCATGACCGAAAGCCCCAGATCGTCCGCAACAACACCCACACCAGCGGCTGACACACGCACGACCACCACACCACGCGCCACAGCGGCGCCCCGGGATTCCGCCGCCGCAGTGCCGCCAGCCGCCCCATCAGGCAACCTCCTGCGAGGCCAGACGCCGCACGTGCTCTTCCAGCACCCCGACCACTTCGTCGATCGTCATGTCCGACGTGTCGACCACCACCGCGCCCGGCGGACAGACCAGCGGCCCGTCCCGCCGCGAACGGTCTCGCGCGTCCCGGTAGACGATCTGCTGAAGAATCTTCTGTTCATCGGCCTGGCGACCGGTGTCCCGCAACTCGCGCGTGCGCCGCGTGGCTCGCACCGCCGGCGAGGCGTCGAGGTAGAACTTCGCCTCCGCATCCCCGAACACCACCGAGCCTTGGTCGCGGCCTTCGGTGACGAGGCGCCGCTGCTGGTTGCCGATCCACCGCTGCGCCCGCACCAGCACCTGGCGCACATGGGGATTGGCGGCGATGTCGCTGACCGCCCGCGTCACATCCGGATCGCGCAACCGGTGGGTGATGTCGCGCCCATCGATCTTCAGCGAAGGCGGATCATCACGCCAGTTGAATCGCATGTGCAGTCCGTCGACCAGCGGGTTGACCTGCTGGTCGCTGGCCGGATCGATGTCGCTGTCCAGCGCCGCGGCGGCGACGCCGCGGTACATCGCGCCGGTGTCGAGAAAGCCGATCGCAAGCCGGCGGGCCAGGCGGCGGGCGACGGTGGATTTGCCCGACCCGGCCGGGCCGTCGATCGTGACGATGAGGCGGGATGCATCGCGCGGTTCGCTCATGGGCGGTCACAGGATACTCATAATCGCGGCGCGATGGCAATTGGACGAACGGTCGAGGCATCTGCTAGCATGAACGGCTCGCCGCCAACCAGGGCGAACCCCTCGCCCGCAATTCGGAGAATTCCATGCATCACCTGATGATGACCGTCGCGCTGATCGGCGCGATGAGCTTTGGCGCGGCCTTCGGGCAGAACGGCGCGACCACGGAAACCGCAACCGACGAGACCGCGACCGCCGATCCGAACCTGCAGACCCTCGAACAGCGGGCCGGCTATGCCCTGGGCTACAACATCGGCCGCAACTTCGCCGACGGGCTGTTTGCGGTGGACGTCGATCAGCTTGCCCGCGGCTTCAAGGACGCCATGGCGGGCAATGAACAGGCGCTGACCGACGAGCAGCTCCAGGCGGCGATGACGCAGATGCAGCAGGCGATGACCCGCCGCGTGGCCACGAAGAACCAGGCCGCGTCGAAGAAGTTTCTCGCGGAAAACGCCCAGCGCAAGGATGTGACCGTCACGGAAAGCGGCCTGCAATACGTGGTGATCGAAAAGGGCGAAGGCGCCAAGCCGACCGAAACGGACACCGTGACGGTGCATTACCACGGCACGCTTCCCGACGGGCGCGTGTTCGACAGCTCCCGCGAGCGCGGCGAGCCGGCCACATTCCCGCTCAACCGCGTGATTCCCGGCTGGACCGAGGGCCTGCAATTGATGGAAGAAGGCGCCAAGTACAAGCTCTACATCCCCTCGGACCTGGCCTACGGCCAGCGCGGCGCGCCGCGCAGCATCATCGGACCCAACCAGGCGCTGGTGTTCGAAGTGGAACTGCTGAAGGTCGACGAGAAGGATGCGGCGGGCGAAGAAGCAGCCGACAACGAGTAACCGCCACCGCTGGCGTGGCCCCGAACCGACAAGTCCGCCCAGGGCCATGGGGTCGGCTTAATCCATGCGCGCCGCGGTGTGCGAAGCCCGCACGACCGAATCACTCGTATCCCGGCAGAAAGTCGGCTTCGGCGTCGAACAACTCGAGCGTCATCGCCTTGATTTCGCCCGGGGTGCAGACGGCCTGGCACAGGGGATCGAGCAGCAGCGCGTGGACGGCCGATTCCCTGCTCCTTTCGATGCAGGCGGTGGCCCCGAGATCGAACATCGCCATGTTCTGCGCGCAGATGTGAGCCATCTGCGGCGGCAGGGCGCCGTAGCGCACCGCGTTGATGCCGTTGCCGTCGGCGATGCACTTGACTTCCACGCAGCCATCGCCGTCCAGGTTGGTGATAAGTTTCCCCGCTTCGCCGTCGCTTCGACGACCCGGCGCCGTGGCGTGGTTCATCACGTTGCCGTACAGGCGGAAGGGCTGATCCTTCTCGCGGGCCTCGATGATCCACGAACCGTACTCCCAACTCCGCTGCCAGTCCATCTTGTCTTCCCCGGCCAGTTGCCTGCGTTGGCCTTCATCGCGGTTCTTCCGCCACTGCGGCCAGTTGCTGGCGTAGAAGCGGCTGCCGCCGCCGTACCCCATCCGCAGCAGCTTGCGCCCGGCGGCGGACTTACGGTAGTACGGCAGGTACTCCGAAAGGTGGCCGGACGATTCGGTGATGAACGCCCCGAAGTGCAGGCACATGTCCTTGCGGATCAAATCGTTCTGCTCGTACTTCACTTCGACTTCGGCGCCGTGGGAATTGTCGGTGTTGTCGCTGGTGACCAGGCCCGCGTCGGCTTCCTTGATGCCCTCGGCGATTTCCCGGCGGAACTTGTCGTAGAGCACCTTGCGGTAGAGGTCTTCGCCCCTGTGCTTGAGCGTGGTGAACCAGGCGAGGTGGTTGATGCCCGCGCACTCCCATTCGAGCTCCTCGTAGGGCACGTCGGCGTAACCGGCCAGCCGGTTGCTGGTGCCCTGCACGCTGTGGCACAGGCCGACCACGGGAACCTCCGGCACGGCGCGGCCGGCGGCCAGCACCATCATGTTCATCGGGTTGGTGTAGTTGAGCATCATCGCCTGCGGGCACAGCTCGCGCATGTCGCGCAGGATGTCCAGAAACACCGGCACGGTGCGCAGAGCCTTGAACAGCCCCCCGGGGCCGATCGTGTCGCCGATGCACTGGTCCACGCCGTACTTCAACGGAATGTCGTTGTCCCACGCCACGCAATCCACGCCGGACACCTCCACGCAGCAGATGGCGTAGTCGGTGCCGGGCAGGACGTCGCGGCGGTCGGTCGAACTGCGCACCGTCCAGCCGACCGATCGGTCCGTGTTCTCGATCACCTTCTCGATCAGCCTGTGCACGATCCCCAGCCGTTCGGCGTCGATGTCGACCAGGCGAATCTCGCCGCGTTCGGCGGTGGGAATCAGCAGCACATCCCGGCACAGACGCGGGCAGAAGCCCGAACCCGCCCCGAGGAACGTGATGTTGATCGGCCGCTGAACCTTGCCGTCGAGGCCCTGGGGGTTCTCGGCGGCCTGGGTGTGGGCGGCGTGGCCCTTGAGATCGGCTTTCGCTTGCGCCTGGGCGCCTTTCACTGCTTCGGTCATGGGGGGCGGCTTCCTGTGTGGGTGGACGGTTCGTGATGCAAACGCACAGTATGACGCCATTTCCCCCGGAGATATAGGGGCATTTTGTGAGAAATGGTGTATACTTTGTGATATGGCAAGGCGACGTCCCCGTTCCGATGACCAACCCCTGTGGCGCGTGGCCGGCTTCGGCGAGGAACAACACCCGCCCGGCAGCGGCTATCGCTGGGATAACCGCGGACGCGAACCGGCCGACATGGTCGTGTTTCAGATCACCTTGCATGGCCGGATGATCTTTCGTGAGCGGCGCGCGACCCAGGCGGTACCGGAAGGCTCGGCGGTGCTGTTCGCCTACAACGAAGCGAGTTCGTACGGCCTGGATCCCCAGTCGACCGAGGTCTATCGAACGCGATGGATGACGATGCGCGGCGCCGGACTGCCCGAACACTGGGCTGACCTGCGCCGGCAACACGGATCGGTCATCGACCTGGCCGGCAACGAGTTGCTGGCCGAAACGGTGGATCGGCTTTACCACCTGGCCGCACCGCGCGGCACGAACGACCTGACCGAAATGGCCCGGGCGGTCCACGAACTGGTCATGGGCCTGTATCGCCACACCCACGAAATCCGCTTCCGCGTCCAGTCGCCCGCCGAACGCGCGATCGAGCAGATCCTGCGGAACCAGACGTTCGGCTGGTCGCTCAAGCAAGTGGCCGCCCAGCACGGCGTGAGCCGCGAGCACCTCACCCGCGTGTTCACCGAACGCCTCGGGAAGCCACCGGCCCAGGTGCTGGGCGAAGCGCGCATGCGACGAGCCATGCACCTGCTGCGCAACACCGACCTGCCGGTTTACCAGGTCGCGCGGCAGGCCGGCTTCGCCTCCGCCCACGCCCTGGCCCGACGCATCCGACAGGCCACCGGACGATCCCCCAGGGCCGTACGCCAACGAACGGGATGAGTTTCTTCGGCCACCTTGCTCTGGCTGCGCCGCAGCTTATGATGGGCCCAAGCAACAAATGCAGGAGATGCGCCCATGGCCTCACCCGATGATCGTCGCTACACCGAAAGCCACGAATGGCACAAACCCCAGCACAATGGGGTCACCCTCGGACTGACGCGATATGCCGTCGACGCCCTGACCGATGTGACCTACGTCGAACTGCCCGACGCGGGCACGGAACTGGCGGCCGGCGATTCGATCGGCGAGGTCGAATCGGTCAAGACCACCAGCGATATCTACTCGGCGGTCGGCGGGAAGGTGACCGAAGTCAACCAGAAGGCCCTCGACGACCCGTCCCTGCTGAACAGCGATCCGTTCGGCGACGGCTGGCTGATCAGGATCGAAACGACCGACCTTTCTCCCCTCGACGACCTGATGGACGCGGGAACCTACGACGAGAAATACCCCGCGAAGTAACCGCAAGCTTCCGCTCCCACAAGCCGCGAGCGGAAGCTCGCGGAAACACAGAACACCGCACACGCTTCGTCAACACGCGAATGAAAAAAGGTGCCTGACCCCTTTTGGGCCCCGACGGCTGCCCTGAGCCCAGAAGATCATTGCCGTGCCCAGTGCCCGCTGTAGAATAGTATTC
>CAYNCM010000118.1:0-7400 GCA_964395825.1 uncultured Planctomycetaceae bacterium | reverse complement strand
CTAATACGCGCGGAAGGGCTCGAACCCTCAACCTCCTGATCCGAAGTCAGGTGCTCTATCCGATTGAGCTACGCGCGCCGACACGCCGCAGTGTACCCGCCGGGGCGCACGGGGGCCAGCGTCGGCGACACGGTCACGCCGGCCGATCGGCCACGGCAATGGGCAGCATGACGTAGAACGTCGAACCTTCGTTCACTTCGCTTTCCACTCCCACTTCGCCGCCGTGGGCTTCGATGATGCGTTTGACGATCGACAGGCCCAGTCCCGTGCCGGGCGCATCGGCGACGGGGGAGTCCGGCCGGTCGATCCGCACAAAATCCTCAAACAAGCGCTGCTGGTCTTCGGGACCGATGCCGATGCCGTTGTCTTCGACCTCCACCCGGGTGCGATCGCCATCGGCCAGGAAGGCCCGCACCACGATGCGTCCGCCGGTCGGCGTGTACTTGATGGCGTTGGTGATGAAGTTGACGAGCGCCTCGCGTACCAGGCGTTCCACGCCGCGCGTCGGCGGCAGATCGTCTGGCACCTCGATGATCATTTCGTGATCCCGCTGCTCGGCCAGGTCCCGGTTTTCTTCGACCAGTTCCCGCAGCATCGGTCGCAGATCCACTGTATTCATTTTCGCGTTCAGGTCGCCCGATTCGATCGCTGCGAGCATCTGCAAGTCGCGCAGGAAGTCGGTCGACGCCTGCAAGCGATCCAGGCACCGGTCGATCCACTGGCGCTGCTGCTCGGTGACCGGTCCGCCGAGTTCGGCCCGCATGTTTCTGAGCATCATCGTGACCGCGCCGACCGGTGACTTGAGGTTGTGCAGCGCCACGTGCAGGAAGTCGCGGCGGTACTGGTTGAGGCGCTGCAGTTGGGCGTTGGCGTCGCTCAGCCGCCGCTCGCCCCGGCGCAGCAGATGGGCCAGGCTGGTGAGCATGAATGCGGTGACCACGAACAGCACGGCGTAGATGACCAGTACGGTCAACGCGTAGCGGCCGTCAAGCGGCTCATCGCTGATGACCGCACCGGTGGGCAGGCGCGGCGCCAGCCGATTGCTCCACTCCGCGCCGACCAGGGCGCACAGGATCAGGTAAGCCACGGCGCTGTGCACGCAGGCGGCCCGGCGCGACAGCATGATCGCGCTGAGCACCACGTGCAGCAGGAAGAACGGCAGGAACGGCGAGCGCACCCCGCCGACCAGGTAGATCAACCCGGCCAGCGCCAGGTAATCGGCCGTCACCGTGGCGTGCCAGACCGCGATGAGCACGCGGTAGCCGCGTTCGCTGCGACCGGGCCGGCGCCACGGCGCGATGATCACCATCACCACCACGTTGTAGATCGTGATCGCCAGCGCCACCGCGACGATGTACTTCACGTCGAGGGCGGCGATGCCGACCGCATGCCGGGCGAACAGGGCGCCGCCGGCGATGGTCACCGCCACGGCAAACCGCAGGTAGCAGTGCATCGTCAGGCGCACGCCGGCCAGGCTGGGGTCGGTGAGCAACCCCGCGCCGGGCGGCGGGTCGTCGATTTTCAGTGGCGGTTCGATCATGCGAGCCAGCTATTCCAGGCGCTGCACATAACGTTCAAAGCGTTGGGCCAGCGGACGGATCGGGCCGAACGCCTCGATGAACTCCTGCCTGAGCACGTCCGGCGAGCGCGGGCAGGGCGGCGCGGTGTTCAACGTGCGCAGGTACTTCTTCAACCCGTCATTCTCGTAGCGGAACAGGAATCGGAACAGGGCGAAGGCCTGGGAGTAGGCGACGTGGGCCAGTTGCTCGCTGGCTGGGGCCTGCCGCACCATCACGAAGCGATCGAGATCGATCAGGGCGTTCTGTTCGAGCAGTTGTCGCACCTGTCGCGGTCGGAACTGGGCCTGGTGCAGCGGTCCGAACGGCTTGGCCGGATCATCCGTTTCGAAGTTCGTGGCCAATCCTTCGAGCAGCCAGAACGGGTAATCGCGATCGCGCCGTTGCAGGCCGCTGTTGAACGCGAACTGGTGGACCGCTTCGTGCACGGTTTTGGATGCGTCGCCGATGCGGGCGATCGCTTCGTGGCGGTTTCGGTACCAGTTCAACTCGCGCAGCAACGGACGCTGCCGCCGCTGCAGTTCCATGGTGATCGCATGATTCCGGATTCGCCGCGCTTCGGCCATCTGATCGAGCAACTGTTTGTTGGCCTGTTCCAGTTGCTCGACGCGCTCGAGGACGGGCTTGAAATGCGGGGCATCCCGATCGTCGTAGAACTGGATGTGATTGGTGCGACGGGAGTAGTAGCCCGTCATCCAGCCGACGTCGATGCCGTCGTGGGTGCGGGCATGGTCGGCGTAAGCGGCGTGATCGCCGAACAACACGCACACGAGGCGTTCCCGCAACGGCATCACGCGGTAGTTGTACCGCCGAAACGTGCTGTAAAACACGTCGTGCGCCCGTTCCAGCAGCGCGGCGCGGTTCCGCATCCACTGTTCATCGGCCCGGTAAAAGATCAGGAAATGCGGGCTGACGAACAGATCGAGATCCTCGCCGAACTGTTCGTGCAGTGTCTCCTGTCGGGCCTTGTCTTCCGGCAGGCGGGTGGTGTCTCGGATGCGGACGAGTTGTTCGTAAGCGTCATCGTGTGCGACGTCGAGTTCGAGGACCCGCTCGTATAACTCCGCCGCCTGGATGAGCAGATCGTGCCGCTCGCACCAGTCGCCCAGCGCCATGCGCCCGGCGAGGTCATCGGGGGCCAGCCTCTCGCGGCGCTGCACGAACTCGACCGCCGCCTCACCCACGTCTGCCGGTGAATCCGCCACGGCCGGCCTCACCCCCGCCAGGCCGACCAATCCCATGACGATCCACCACGTTGCCGATCGTCGCATGGCCCGATCCCCTCGATGCGTTTGGGTTGGTGCGATGTTCACGCTGTTCAAGTTTACGGCCTGCAACGCCGCGAAGCGAGCGCCGTTGTCCCGTGAGCAGTTTATGCATGACAGGGCCGGGCGCGGAGTGCTATGCTTAATCTGACGGAGGTCGTTCATTTCGTGGGCTCTTTCAACTGAGGACGCCGAGCATGAAACAGGTCAAGCAATTCAGCGTCTTTCTCGTGAACCAACCGGGCGTGCTGGCGCAGGTGATCGAGGCGATCGCCGACGCGAAGGTGAACATCGTCGCCCTGACGATTGTCGATTCGCAGGAGCACGGCGTGCTGCGGGTGGTGGGGGACGATCACGCGGCCCTGCGCCAGGTGCTGGGCAAACTCAATCTGCCGATCCACGAAACGAACGTGATCAGCGTGGAACTGCCTAATCGTCCCGGAGCGCTGGCGCAACTGGTCAGCCGTCTGGCCGATGAACACGTCAACATCGACTACGCCTACGTGACCAGCGGCGCGCCGGGCGGCAAGACGATCGGCATCCTCAAAGTGGATCATCCGAAGAAGGCGGAAAAGGCCATGGAGCGCAAGCAGCGGCGCGATGCCAAGCGTTCCACCGTCCGCAACCACAGCCGATCCTGGCGCCAGTGATCGGTTCAGCCTCTTCACCGCGCCTCGAAGAACCGGACGTTGATGCCGTCGGCGGCGATGCCCACGTGCACCGGCCGACCGCAGCGCGGACAGCGCCCGTCGTATGCCGTGCCCGTCCGATTGCGGTAGACCCGGCTGTACACGTGGCAGCACTTCCAGTGCACCGCCAGCCACGGCCGACCGCGGAAGCTGGAGGATCGCTCGATCCGGCGCGCCGGCGGCTCATCGCCGTTCGCGGTGCGCCCGCCCAGTTCCAGGATGTAATCCGGTTCGCTCATGGCGCAGCGTTCGGTACACTTAACCCGTTGATCGGCCGATTCCGGCCCGCCGGTTCAATCGCGTATGATGATCGTCATGGCGTCGCTGGAAGGCAAGCGTGTGGTCGTGATGGGTCTGGGCCGCTTCGGCGGCGGCGCGGGCGCCGCGCGGTTCTGCTGCGAACAGGGCGCCGACGTGGTGGTGACCGACCTGCTGGTCGCCGATCAACTGACGCAACCGATGAAACGAATGGCCGATCTGCCCATCGAGTTTCGCCTCGGCGGGCACAACGTCAGCGATTTCACCACCGCCGACCTGATCGTGGTCAACCCGGCGGTGGATCGGCGCGATAACCGGTTCCTCCGCGCCGCGGCGGCCGCGGGCGTGCCGCTGACCAGCGAGATCCGCCTGCTGGTCGAGCGTCTGCCCGACCGCCTCCGCACCATTGGCGTCACGGGCACGGCGGGCAAGTCCACCACCGTCGCGATGATCGGGCACATTCTGCGCGGGGCGCTCGGCGACCGGCCGGTGCACGTGGGCGGGAACATCGGCGGATCGCTGCTGCCGATGGTCGATCGCATCGACGCCGACGACTGGGTCGTACTCGAACTGTCCAGCTTCATGCTCTCGGACCTGGCCGCGATCGAATGGTCGCCGCACATCGCGGTGGTGACAAACATCAGCGACAACCACCTCGATCGCCATGGCACGATGGCCGCGTACATCGCCGCCAAGCGGAACATCGTGTTGTTCCAGTCGCCCGACGATGTCGCGGTGCTCGGCGCGAGCATCGACGATTGGCCCGTCACGGGGCGCCGGGTGATGGTCGACGCACCTTACATCGGTCCGTTGCCGGTTCCCGGTGAACACAACCGCATGAACGCCGCGATGGCAACCGCCGCCTGTCGCCACGCCCTGCGTGAAACACCCGAGGACGCGCTGGCCGATTTCCGCGGTCTGCCGCACCGCCTGCAACTCGTCGCCGACCGCCATGGCGTCCGGTGCTACAACGACTCGAAATCCACCACGCCCGACGCCGGCAGGCTGGCGATCGATTCCTTTACCGCCCGCACCGTGCACGTGATTCTCGGCGGGTACGACAAGCGGGCCGACCTGACCGAACTGGCCCATCACGCCGCCGAGCGGTGCGCCGGCATTTACACCATCGGTGCGACCGGTGATGCGATCGCCGACGCGGCTGAAGCGATGGTGAACCTGGAAGGTTGGCCCTGCCGCATCGAACGATGCGAGACGCTCGACCGCGCGGCCGACGCGGCGATGGCCCACGCCAGACCCGGCGAAGTGGTTGTGCTTTCACCCGCCTGCGCTTCGTGGGATCAGTTCGACCATTACGAACAGCGCGGTGAGCGCTTCGTCGAACACATCACGCGATGAGGCCGCCCCACGTTGCGCATCGGCCTAACCGATCAGCGTCTCGAAGTCCGCCACGTCCACGCGGCGGCGATCGCCGGGCATCACCCGAACCGCAAAAGCCCGCCATGGCGCCTCGCCGCAAGCTTCCGCTCGCGGCTGGTGGTGTGGAAGGCTACTCTTCGATCACCTCGGCTTCAACGGTTTCGCGGCCCTTGGTGAAGGTGAAGCTTTGGCCTTCGACGTCGAGGTGGACGGTGTCGCCGGGGGCGAAGTCGCCGGCCAGCAGTTTCGCGGCCAGGGCGTTTTCGATGCGCTGCTGGATCACGCGCTTCAGCGGCCGGGCGCCGAAGGTCGGGTCGTAGCCTTCCTCGGCGATCAGGTCCTTCGCCGCATCGGTCAGTTGCACGGTGATTCGCCGATCGGCCAGGTGCTTCTGTAACTGATCGACCTGGATGTCGACGATGCTTCGCAGTTGTTGTTTCGTGAGTTGATGGAAGATGATCGTCTCATCGATGCGGTTGAGCAGTTCGGGGCGGAAGTGTGCTTTGAGCTCGCCGCGCACCTGGGCTTCGATCTCGAAGTCCTCGGCACCGCGGGAGGCGAGTTCCTGGATCGCCTGCGAGCCGATGTTGCTGGTCATCACGATGATGGTGTTGGCGAAGTCGACGGTCCGACCGTGGCCATCGGTCAATCGGCCATCGTCGAGGACCTGCAGGAGGATATTGAACACGTCGCGGTGGGCCTTCTCGATTTCATCGAGGAGGATGACGCAATACGGCCGGCGTCGGACGGTTTCGGTGAGCCGGCCGCCTTCCTCGTAGCCGACGTAGCCGGGCGGGGCGCCGATCATGCGGGCGACCGAGTGCGGTTCCATGAACTCGCTCATGTCGAGTCGAACCATGGCCTGTTCGGTGTCGAAGAGGAACTGGGCGAGGGCCTTGCAGAGTTCGGTTTTGCCCACGCCGGTCGGCCCGAGGAAAAGGAACGACCCGATGGGCCGGCGGGGGTCGCCGAGGCCGGCGCGGTTGCGGCGCACCGCGTCGGACACGGCGCGGACCGCGTCGTCCTGGCCCACCACGCGCCTGCGGATCTGCTCTTCCATGCGCAGAAGCTTTTCCTTTTCGCCTTCCAGCAGTTTCGCCACCGGAATGCCGGTCCATTGACTGACCACTTCGGCCACCTCGCCGGCGCTGACTTCTTCGCGGACCAGTGAATCCCCGGACGCCTGTTCGGCCAGAACCGCCTCGGCATCCTGGAGCTGCTTGTTCAGCTCGACGATATCGCCGTACTGGATTCGCGCGGCCGCTTCCCAGTTGCCGGCGCGCTGGGCCTGTTCGAGTTCGGTCTGCTTGGCGTCCATTTCGGCCTTGAGCTGCTGTGTGCGGTCGAGCAGGCCCTTCTCCTGTTCCCACCGCGCCTGGAGGGCGGCGTTGCGTTCGCCCAGTTCGGCCAGTTGCTTCTCGACGTTTTCAAGCTGGCGGGCGCTGCCGGGGTCGGTTTCCTTCTTGAGCGCTTCGCGTTCAATTTCGAGTTGCATGATGCGGCGGCGCAATTCGTCGAGTTCGGCGGGCATGGACTCGTTTTCGATGCGCAGGCGGCTGGCCGCTTCGTCGACCAGGTCGATGGCCTTGTCGGGCATGAAGCGGCCGGTGATGTAGCGGTCGGAAAGCTGAGCCGCGGCCACGAGGGCGGCGTCCTGAATGCGCACGCCGTGGTGGGCGTCGTAACGCCCCTTGAGCCCGCGCAGAATCGCGATGGTGTCCTCCACCGACGGTTCGTCAATGTGGATCGGCTGGAAACGGCGCTCGAGGGCGGCGTCCTTTTCGATGTGCTCGCGGTATTCGTCGAGGGTGGTCGCGCCGATGCAGCGCAACTCGCCCCGGGCGAGCATCGGCTTGAGCAGGTTGCCCGCGTCGGGCGAACCTTCCGTGCGGCCGAGGCCGGCCACCGTGTGCAACTCGTCGATGAACAGGAGGATCTGACCGTCGGCGGCGGTGACTTCCTTGAGCACCGCCTTCATGCGCTGCTCAAACTCACCGCGGTACTTGGCCCCAGCGATCAGCGCCCCCGTGTCCAGCGCGACCAGGCGCTTGTCGGCTAGCGAAGCAGGCACGTCGCCGTTGGCGATGCGCAGCGCCAAACCTTCAACGATCGCCGTCTTGCCCACGCCCGGCTCGCCGATGAGCACGGGGTTGTTCTTGGTGCGGCGGCTGAGCACCTGCATGGTGCGGCGGATTTCATCGTCCCGGCCGATCACCGGATCGATCTTGCCCTGC
>CAYNCM010000117.1:0-7516 GCA_964395825.1 uncultured Planctomycetaceae bacterium | reverse complement strand
GCTGGTCGATGTCATCGCCGCCCAGGTGCGTGTCGCCGTTGGTCGCCTTGACCTGGAAGGTTCCGACCTCCGGGTCGATTTCGAGGATGGAGATATCGAACGTGCCGCCGCCGAAGTCGAACACCACGACGGTCTGTTCCTTCTTCTTGTCCAAACCGTACGCCAGCGCCGCGGCGGTCGGTTCGTTGACGATGCGATCGACCTTCAGCCCGGCGATCTCGCCGGCGTCCTTGGTCGCCTGGCGCTGGGAGTCGTTGAAGTAGGCCGGCACGGTGATCACCGCGGTGTCGACCGATTCGCCGAGGTAGTCTTCAGCGGTCTTCTTCAGGTCCTGCAGAACCTTGGCGCTGATTTCCGGGGGGGTGTACTGCTTGCCGTTGATGGCGACCTTGACCAGTTCGTCGGGTCCGCCAACGATTTCGTAAGGCACGATCTTCTCTTCGGAGCCGACTTCGTTGTGCCGGCGGCCCATGAAGCGCTTGATCGAGTAGACGGTGCGCTTGGGGTTGGTCACCTGCTGGTGCCGGGCGGTCTGGCCGACCAGCGTCTGGCCCTTGTCGGTGAACGCGACCACCGAAGGCGTCAGCCGGTTGCCCGAAGCGTTGACCAGCACCTTGCTCTGGCCGCCTTCAACCACCGCGACCACACTGTTGGTTGTTCCCAGGTCGATTCCAATCGGTCGTGACATATCGAACCTCGTTTCTTGCTTGCGATTGTCCAGCCCGTCCGCCGGTAGCCACCACGATCCGGACGCGCCACACCGAAGGGCGCTGCGGCAAGGGCCGTGCCGCGCAGTTATCGCCATAAATTCATTATTTTTAAGAGTTTAAACCGTGATGCCGAACCCCGCGCCCTGCCACCGGCGCCCTGGACTCCGTTGAGGCTGCCAATCTGACACTCCCTCGCCACGCCGCCCGCCGGCTTGCAATCCTCGGCGACATCCGCTCTCTTGGGCCTTCAATCAAAAGGAGCCCGCCCGTGAATCCCCCCATCGCCCCCGACCACCCCCGCAAACCCAAAGACCAGCCCAACGTGATCTGGATCTTCGGCGATCAGCACCGCCAGCAGGCGCTGGGCTGTTACGGCGATCCGAACCTGCACACCCCCCACGTCGACCGCCTGGCCAGCAGCGGCGTGCGGTCGACCGGCGCGGTCGGCGGGTTCCCGTTGTGCTGCCCCTATCGCGGGGCGCTGTTGTCGGGGCGCTATCCGCACCTGGCCGTGCCGGGGCACGAGTATCCGCTCGATCCGAACCTGCCCACGGTGGCTCATCCGTTCAACGGGGCCGGCTACCACACCGCTTACTTCGGCAAGTGGCACGTCGACGGCTTCCACGAGCGTGGCGGCCGGGCGGCGTTCCATCACATCCCCCCTGAGCGGCGCGGCGGGTTCAAGCAGTGGATCGGCTATGAGAACAACAACGCCCAGTGGGACTGCTGGGTGCACGGCCACGATGAAACGGGCAACGAAATCCCCCACTATCGCCTGCCCGGTTACGAAACCGATGAGCTGACCAACCTGGCGCTGGACTTCATCGCGCAGCAGGCGAAGCGGCAGCACGAACAGGACGGCGAGCCGTTCTTCGCGGTGCTCAGCGTGCAGCCGCCGCACGATCCCTACGAAGCGCCCGCCGAATGGATGGGCCGGCACACCCCGGGGAAGATCCAGCTTCGCCCGAACGTGCCCGACGTGCCGCACATTGTCCAGCGCGCCCGGCGCGAGCTGGCCGGCTACTACGCCATGATCGAGAACCTCGACTGGAACGTCGGACGCATCATGGCCCGGCTGGAAGAAACCGGGTTGTACGATGACACGCACATCATCTTCTTCTCCGACCACGGCGATTGCCACGGATCGCACGGCCAGTTCCGCAAGACCAATCCCTTCGAAGAATCGCTGAAGGTGCCGATGATCCTCGGCGGTGGCCGACGGTATATTCACAAGAACGGCGTGACCGCCGCGCCGATCAACCACGTCGACCTCGGTCCCACGTCGCTCGGCCTGTGCGGCATCGACGTTCCCGACTGGATGCAGGGAACCGACTACGCCCACCTGCGCGTTCACGGCAAATCCGACAGCCATGCGCCGGACTCGGCTTACTGCCAACTCGTCGTTCCGACCGGCCATGGCGATTCGTGCGACCGGCCCTACCGCGGCGTGGTCACCACCGACGGCTGGAAGTACATCTGCCTGGAGCATCAGCCCTGGCTGCTGTTCAACCTGAACGACGATCCCTGCGAACAGGCGAACCTCGCCCACAACACCCGCTTCGGCGCCAAGCGAAAGGAACTGCACGACCGCACCCGCGCCTGGGCCGCCGACACCGGCGATGAGGATTTCCAGTTCCCCGCGTTGTGATCGGTCCGCCCCCGCGCCGTTGATCTATACCTGAGCCGGCCACGTGGTATGCTCCACACCATGAGCGACGCCCCACCGCTGAACCTGCGCGACCGGGCGGTGCACTTCGTCGGGATCGGCGGGTGCGGGATGAGCGGCCTGGCGCGGATCGTCCGGTCCCTGGGCGCCCGGGTGACCGGCAGCGACATGGCCGACACCGCCACCACCGCCGCCCTGCGCCGCGAAGGCATCGACGTGGTGCTGCGGCAGACCGCCGACAGCGTGCCCGAGCCTTGCGACGTGCTGGTGTACAGTGCCGCGATCAAGCCCGACCACCCCGAGCGCTTCGAGGCCCGGCGGCGGGGCGTGAAGACCACCCGGTACGCCGAACTGCTCGGGGCGCTGATGCGCGGGCGCACCGGCGTGGCGATCGCCGGCACGCACGGCAAATCCACCACCACCGCCATGCTCGCCCACACGCTGATCCGGTGCGGGTGCGATCCGACGTTCATCGTCGGGGCCACGTGCGAACAGATCGGCGGCGGGGCGCGGGTGGGGCGCGAAGACCTGCTCGTCGCCGAGGCGTGCGAGTACGACCGTTCGTTCCA
The DNA here is from genome assembly GCA_964395825.1 of uncultured Planctomycetaceae bacterium. Taxonomy (GTDB): domain Bacteria; phylum Planctomycetota; class Phycisphaerae; order Phycisphaerales; family Zrk34; genus JANQFT01. The sequence continues at coordinate 4,571 of CAYNCM010000117.1, read as the reverse complement.
CCATTTCCATCCCACCCACGCGGTGGTGCTGAACGTCGACGAAGATCATCTCGACGTGTACGGCACGCTGGACGGCGTGGTCGGGGCGTTCAACGCCTTCGCCCGGCTTGTGCCGCCGAACGGGTCGCTGTTGATCGGGCACGAATCGGCCCACCGCACCGCCGTGGCCGCCGGCGCGACCTGCCGCGTGGAGACGATCGGCTTCGCCCCCGAAGCCGACTGGTCGATCGCCTGCACCCGCCGGCCTGGCAACGCCCAACGCGTGGCGTTGAACTGGCGACACGATCCGGTGTGCGGGTTCGACTGTCGATTGGCCGGCGAGCACATGGCCGCCAACGCCGCCGCGGCCGCGGTCACCGCCCATCGACTCGGCGCCGATTGGCACGACATCGCCGAAGCCCTGTCCGACTTCCGCGGGCTTGATCGGCGGATGCAGGTGCTCAGCGAGCGCGACGGGATCACCGTCATCGACGATTACGGCCACCACCCGACCGAAATCGCCCAGACCCTGCGCGCCCTGCGCCGCCAGTACGAACCGCAACAGGGCAAGGGGCGGCTGATCTGCGTCTTCCAGCCCCATCAGCATTCCCGCACGCGCTTCCTGCTCGATCAGTTCGCCGCCAGTTTCGACGAGGCCGATCGGGTCATCGTGCCCCACATCTACTTTGTCCGCGACAGCGAGGCGGATCAGCGGGCCGTCAGCGCCGCCGACCTCGTGGCGAAGCTGACCGCCCGCGGCGTGGCCGCCCGGCACATCGACGCCTTCGATGACATCGTCCATCACCTGAAGACCGAATGCCGGCCGGGCGATCTGCTGGTGGTCATGGGCGCCGGCCCCGTCGGGCAGGTCGCCCGCCGGTTCCTGGCCTAGTGCCGTGCCTGCCGTTGATCTTCGGCGGGAAGTTCAGCCGCCAGCCGTAGGCGAACGCGGTGTCGAAGCGCTCCCCCGCGGGTCGCGGCCAAAACCGATGCCCGAATCTTGGGTGCAGAGGCAATACCAGATCGTGATGAACCGCCCAGGGGCACCACAAGCCCCCGGGCCCTTTGTCGGGCGTCGGGGGGCTGGGCGTCCGGGGCGATTGGACAGACGGATCGCTGGCGGTTCGCGTTAGCGGTCGCTCTGCAGCACCAGGTTCTGCAGGCTGGCCAGGGAGTTCTGCTGGGCCTGGAGTTGGGCGAGCGTCTGTTCCATGGCGGTGAACTGCTGTTCAAGCCGGGCCCGCCGCGCTTTGAGCAGGACGTTGAGGCTGTCGATGCGATCGTTGGCCAGTTCGATCTGGTCGTCGATGCTCTCGGTGGTTCGGGTCAGCCGGCCGTCGATCGAGTCGGTCAGTCCGTCGAGCATGTCCTCCAGCGCCGCGCCCACGCCGAAGGCGCTGACCGTGGTGCCGGATGCGGGGATCGTCACGCCGTCGGCGAGTTGCTCGTCCCGGTTGGCCGTTTCGGTCTTGAGCGTGAACAGTTGTTCGATCGCCGCGGCGTCGGTGGCCAGCGCGTTGCGGAACTTCGTTTCGTTGAACGTCAGCTTCGCCCCGCTGCCGATGGTCACGCCCACCTGCGACAGGTACTGGAACTGGCCCGAGACGTCGGCGTACCGGCGGTTGACGACGTTGTACAACTGGTTGCGGATGGCCGCGAGCGTCGGGTCGCCCAGCAGGATGCCGCGCTGCTCGGTTTCCGAATCGTACTTGTCGTACTTGTTGATCTGCGTGATCGCTTCGTTGAAGCGGGTGACGAAGCTCTTGACCGCGCTGACAATGGTTTCGTTGTTCTGGGCGACGGTGATCTGCACCGGATCGCTCGACGTGCCGAGCAGATCGATCGTCACGCCGTCGATCGTGTCGGCGAGGCTGTTGGTGGGGCTGGTCAGGGCCACGGCTTCGGCCGGATCGGACGAACCGAAGAACACCACCGCGTCGGTGGCCTCGACCAGCGTGGCGGCGCCCAGGTCCAACGCCCCATCGTCGACCAGGAACGCGCCCAGCCGGCCCGACAGATCGGATGTCAGGCTGATGCGATAGGGGTTGACCTGCGAGCCGTCGTTAATCAGCGTGGCGCTGGTGCCGATGTCGGCGCTGTTGATCGCGTCGACCACGTCCTGCAACGTGTGGTCGGCGTTGATGGTGACGGTGCGCTCGAACGTGCCGTCGATCCGGTTGTCCGCGCCGGTGCCGCTCGCCGTGTTGAAAATGTTCAGGTCCGCCGCGGTGGTGGCGCCGGCTTCTTCGACCGTCATTGCCAGCGCTCCGCCGGCGTTGTCCGTCAGCAGCAGCCCGTCGCCGGTGGCGTTGATCGACGCGGTCACGTCGATGCCGCGGCTGTTGATCTCGCTGATCACGTCCGCCAGCGTGACCTCGTTGCCCTGCGTCAGATCGACCGTGGCGCGGACGCCCTGGGAGTTGGTGATGATGAACTTGCCCGCCGCCACGCCGCGCCCGCCGTTCAGATTGTCCATGCGCGTGGCGGTGGAGAGATATTGCATATCCACGTCGCCGCCGTCCAGCGTGCTCGCCGCCACGCCGCCGGCGCCGGTGTCGATGCCCAGCACATCGGCCAGATCGCTGTCGCCCACGTCCTCGATGACCAGGTTCCCCGCCGTCGAGCCGCTGGTGTCGGTGATCAACAGCCCGTTGCCCGCGCTGTTGATCGACGCGGTGATGCCCGCGCCCGCCTGGTTGATCAAATCGATCACGTCCTGCACGCTGCGGGCGGTGGACAAGTCGATTTCCGTGTTGGTGGCGGCGCGGTTGGTCACGCTGATCGGCCCGGGCGAACCGCCCGCCACCACCGCCGGCCCGCCCTTGGCCGGATCGACGTCCACCGAATCCACCGTGCCCGAACCCCAGATGCCCGCGATGCCCAGGTCCGACGCCACCGTCGACGTGCTGCCCCATAGTGAATCGCCGTTGCCGAACCGGAAGTCGCTGCCGGCGTCGACCGTCTGGTCGGTGAAGGTGAGCGTGTCGCCGGTGATCGTGACCGCCACCTTGCCGCCGGTCTGCGCGGCCACCGCGTCGATCAACTCGCCCACCGTCGTCAGCCCGTCCAGATCCACGCCCATGGGACCGCTGCCGTCCTGCGTCCACACCGCCATGTCCGCCATGCCCGGCGTGGGGTCGGTGTTCAACCCCGAACCGGCGAACAGGTCGGCGATCAGCGTCTGCTCATCCAGGACGCCCGGCGTGGCGTTGGGATCCCAGATGTCGGGATTCACCTCGCCCGTCAGTGCCGTGAACCCCGCCCCGCCGTTCAGGTTCCGCAGCAGCTTCGACCCCATCGTCGCCAGCAGCCGCTCGCCCGACAGCTCCCCGCCGTGCGCCAGGTCCGGCAGGACGAAGCCCAGATCGTCCCTGGCATTGCCGTCGGCGATCGCCAGCGTGGTGCCGCTGTAGGCTTCGCCGTCGGTCAGCTTCAACGACAGGCGGTCATCGCCGATCGCCGCGGTGACGCTCGAGCCTGCGGCCGCGGCCGCTTCGTTGATCTTGTCAATCACATCGCCCACCGTCAGCGCCCCGTCGAGATTCACTTCGATGGTGCGGTTGCCGTGGTCGGTGATGACCAGGTCGTTCGCCCCGCTGGTGATTCGCACGCCGTTGCCGTCGTTCAACGCGCTGAGCGGGGTGTGGGTGGAGAGGGTGTTGATCTGGCTTCCGGTGATCTCGTTCGTGCCGCCGCTGTGGCCCGCGATGCCCAGGCTGGTCGCCGTGTCCGTGGTGCCGACGTTGGCCACGATCAGGTTGCTCGCCGTCGAACCGGTGTGGTCCGTCAGCTTCAGCCGATCGCCGTCGACCGATGCGGTGACGCTGATCGTGGTTTCGTTGTTGATCGCATGGATCACGTTGTCCAGCGTGACGGCGCGGCTCAAGTCGATGTTGGCCGTCTGGCCTGAGCGATCGGTGATGCGGAGGATGCCGCGGCGGATGCCGGCGTGACCGTTAAGCTCGGCCAGCTCCACCGTGCGCGTCAGCTTCGCCTGGGCCGGCTCGAACCGCAGCGTCGTGTCCACGCCCAGCGCGGTGGTGTCGGCGTCCGCGAAGCCCCGCGAAATCATCTGGTGCGTCGAGACCAGCTTGTCCACGGTGAAGTTGTACGTGCCCGTCGCCGCGTCTTCCGACGCGGTCGCCGTGAGTAGCGAGGTGTTGGAACTGGTCGCTGTCTTCGCCCCGAACACGCTGGAGTCGGTGAACGAGCTGCCCGTCATCTTCAGCGACAGCAGGCCGGCGTTCACCGTCTGGAACGCGGTCTTCTGTTGCTGCAACGTCGCCACGCGCTGCTCGACCAGTTGACGCGGACGCGCCTCGACCGCCATCAACTGATCGATCAGATCAGCCGTATCGATCCCGCTGATCAGACCAACGCCGGTCGTGATCGAACTCATGGGTAACACTCCATTGCCGCGGCCCGCTGCTGTCCCGCTCCGCCGACCCGATCGGCGAACCTCCGGTTGCGCCGACCGCGCCCCGCGAACGGGCCGCCTGTCATTCATCCTTCCAGCCCCGAGCCTGCCAACCCCCAAACCCCCAAACCCAACCCCCCGATGCCCGGGAGCCCCCACCACCAAACCCCCCCCC
>CAYNCM010000116.1:0-7631 GCA_964395825.1 uncultured Planctomycetaceae bacterium | reverse complement strand
ATCGGCGGCGTGCCCAGGAACCCTGCCACGAAACGGTTGCTCGGGTAACGATAGATTCGCAGCGGGCTGGCGCACTGCTGAATCAGACCGTCCTTCATCACCACCACCCGATCGCCCAGCGTCATCGCCTCTTCCTGGTCGTGCGTGACGTAGATCGTTGTCGTCTGCAAGTTCAGGTGCAGCCGCTTGAGTTCGGCCCGCATCTCCACGCGCAGCTTTGCATCGAGGTTGCTCAGCGGCTCGTCGAACAGGAAGCACGCCGGATCGCGCACGATCGCCCGGCCCACCGCCACGCGCTGACGCTGGCCGCCGCTCAACGCCTTCGGCTTACGTTCCAGCAATTCGCCGATCCCCAGAATCCGCGCCGCCTCCCGCACCTTCTGATCGATTTGCTTCTTCGGCATCCGGCGCAGCTTCAACCCGAACGCCATGTTCTTGTACACCGTCATGTGCGGGTACAGGGCGTAATTCTGAAACACCATCGCAATGTCCCGGTCCTTCGGCGCCACGTCGTTGACGATCCGGTTGCCGATCGTGATCGTCCCGTCGGTGATTTCCTCCAGCCCGGCCACCATGCGCAGCGTCGTGCTCTTGCCGCAGCCGCTCGGCCCGACCAGCACGATGAATTCCTCGTCCGCGATCTCCAGGTTGAACCGGTCCACCGCTTTCACGTCGCCCGGATAAATCTTCGTGACGTCCTGAAGCAATACTCTGGCCATCGGATACCTCACTCCTGTGATGCGAACGGCATGATTCGGGCGAAATCCCGCAACCAATCATTCTAACAACTCCCCCCGCCCTCCGCGACCGCCAAGCCCCCGATTCCGCATTCCCCCATTGCCCCCGCCGCCGCTGGCGCTACAATGTCTTCCGCAGCCCGCACCAACATCCACATTTGGGGAACCCAACCCATGACCAAACGTCCCAAAATCGCTGTCATCGGCGGCGGAAACGTCGGCGCCAGTTGCGCCCTCTGGGCCGCGAGCAAGGAACTGGGCGACATCATCGTCGTCGACATCCCCGATGCCGAAGGCATGGTCAAGGGCAAGATGCTCGACCTCGCCCAGTGCAGCGCCCTCGAACGCTTCGATGTGCGAATCACCGGCACCGCCGACTACGCCGACATCGCCTCCAGCGATGTGGTCGTCGTCACCGCCGGCATCCCCCGCAAGCCCGGCATGAGCCGCGATGACCTCGTCGCCACCAACGTCAAGATCGTCAAATCTGTCTCGCAACAGATCAAGCAGCACGCCCCCGACGCCATGGTCATCGTCGTGTCCAACCCGCTCGACGCCATGGTCTACACCGCCTGGAAGACGACCGGTTTTGCCACCAGCCGCATCGTCGGCCAGGCCGGCTGCCTCGACATCGCGCGGTTCAAAACCTTCATCGCCATGGAGACCGGCTTCAGCGTCGAGGACATCAACGCCCTGCTGCTCGGCGGGCACGGCGACGACATGGTCCCCCTGCCGCGATTCACCAACATCGCCGGCATCCCCGTCACCCAGTTCATCAGCGAACAGCGCCTGGCCGAAATCGTCGACCGCGCCAAAGCCGGCGGCGGTGAGATCGTCAAACTCATGGGCACCAGCGCCTACTACGCACCTTCGGCCGGCGTCGTCCAGATGATCGAAGCCATCGTCAAGGACAAAAAACGTATCCTCCCCTGCGCCGCCTACTGCGACGGGCAGTACGGCATCGACAAACTCTTCGTCGGCGTCCCCGTCGTCCTCGGCGCCGCCGGCGTGGAAGAGGTCATCGAAATCGACCTCAACGACGACGAGAAGCAGCTCATGGACCAGTCCGCCGCCCACGTCGCCGAACTGGTCGAAAAAGTCCGCGAACTCGACGAGCAACTGCGCTGACCACGCCGGACCGCCCCGCGCTGAGCACCGTCGCATCCAGGGCCAGCGCAGGTGCAACGCCATCGAAGACTGCAAGCCGTGGGGCGTGTACGTTCTGCTGAGCATCGACGGCCAGAAGAAATCGGGCACGAAGGACGGCCACCTTTGGCTGCTCCCGGACTTTTCGAACGCGAGTTGTTCATCAACGTCGGCCGTTCCGTGCTTCGTCGCCTGCAACGGTCGGGGCAGACGCTGGATCAAGAGGTCGTATCAGACCGATGGCTGCTCGCCTCCTGAGCCCTTCATCGCCGCGTCTGGCACCGACACCCCGCACCAACCCGCGGCTCGGCGGCATTGGGTAGAATACGGCCAGATCAACGTTCGGCGCAGCCGCACGAGATCCATCGCAGGCCCATCGGAGCAGGCTGACCGGCGTAATCACCGAGGGGAACGCCGGGCAACGAATCCGCGCATCACCCGGAGATGCGAAGGGGGCGGGCGGGTGTTAGGATGCCCGGTCGGCGATAACGGAGACCGAGCCATGCGACCCTGGAACGGGACGGCGGCAACGGGTGCGATGCTGGCGGCGCTGCTGATGCTGTCGGGCGGCTGCGGCGACGGCGGCAAGGCGGCGGGGGGGCCTGGCGGCGGCGCGGCCGCGTCGGGCTGGGCGATCGCCGCCGATGCGTTTGAGGGGCCCAATCACCAGGCGCTCGCCGAACAGCGGCGGATGGAGTTCGTCAGCCAGACGAAGCTGGGCGACTGGTGGGTCAAGCACGAGGCCAACACGTCGCTGGTGCTGTATGGTCGATACGATGATCCGAAGGATGGGGCAGCGCGGGCGGATCTCCAGAAGCTGCACCAGTTGACGGCGAGGGGGCAAATCACGCCGCGGACGCTGATGCTCACGCCGATCGCCCGGCCGGTGGCTGCCGGCGTCGGCGGCCTGGCCCAGTACGATCTGCGTCGGGCGGCGCGGCGGGGGGTGTATACCCTGCAGATGGCGGTGTACGACGAGCGGTTCGGGTCGGACTTCCGCCGAGCGGCGGAGAAGGCGGCGGCAGCCTTGCGGGAAGAAGGCACGGAGGCCTATTTCTACCATGGCCCCAATCGTTCGATGGTGACGGTGGGGGTGTTCGGCGAAGACGCGGCCCGGTACAACGCCGGCGGGCTGATCGTGTACAGCGATGCTGTGAAGCGGCTGCGGAATCAGTACCCCTACAACCTGGTCAACGGCCGAACGATGCGGGTGCGCCAGGGCGAAGGCGACTTCTACGAAGCGCCCAGCCACCTGGTGCGGATTCCCGGTGCGCGGTAACGGCCCGGGCGGCAGGGCGAGAGCCTTTGGCTTTCCAGCCACCGTGATCCGCCTCCACCGCAAGGGCCAATCTTCGATTCCAGGCAACCCGCGGGGGTGCTTCAACCGCGGTACCGGAGCACGCCCATTGGAAACTCCCCAACGCGCCTACCCCGGCCAGGGCGGTTTTTCGGCTTGACCCGCCAGGCTGTACGGTGTATGTTAGGGTCATGATCCGGTGTGATGCCCAATCCGTGAGGCTGACGGTTGGCGGAAGTCCGCGGGGCGCGGGGGATGCCGACGTTCGCAGGTCGCCGGGCCGCCACGTTCGGGGGCGGGCGGCGCCGTGGAACCCGGCCAACCGGTTCGAGGGGCGGCGCGTCGAGGCCTTCGATGAGTTCATCGAACACGAAGCGCAGCTTACGCGGTGGTGCGATGAACCGACGGTGCTGGCCGACGGGCGGCAGGTGGTGACGCGGGTGTTCCGGGATCGCACCCAACGGGTGATCAATCGGCTGGACAGCCCGGATTTGTGTTTCCACTGGACGATCAATCCCTACCGCGGCTGCGAGCACGGTTGCATCTACTGCTACGCCCGGCCGTACCACGAGATGCTGGGATTCAGTTGCGGGCTGGATTTCGAAACGCGCATCGTGGCCAAGCCGGACGCGCCCCAGCGGCTTCGCGCCGAGCTGGCCGATCCGCGCTGGCAACCCGAGCCGATCGTCATGAGCGGGGCAACCGACTGCTATCAACCGATCGAGTCGAAGCTGGGCATCACGCGCCGGTGCCTGGCGGTGCTGGCCGAGGCGAGGCAGCCGGTGCGGGTGATTACCAAGAACCGTCTGATTCTGCGCGACCTGGACCTGTTGCAGGCGTTGGCCAAGCATAACGCGGTGCGGGTGGCGATCAGCGTGACGACTCTGGACAACCGTCTGGCGGCGAAGCTGGAGCCGCGGGCGTCCAGTCCGTCCGACCGGCTGTGGACAATGCGGCGGCTGAAGTCGGCGGGGGTCAGCGTGATGCTGATGGCTTCGCCGCTGATCGCGGGCCTGACCGATCACGAACTCCCGGCGATCCTCGAACGGGCGGCAGACGCGGGAGCGGATGTGGCGGCTTACGAACTGGTCCGCCTGCCGCACGGCGTGAAAGACCTGTTCACCGACTGGCTCGATCGACACTTGCCCGACCGCCGGGAAAAGGTGCTCGGGCGTATCCGCCAGTGCAACGGCGGCAAACTGTACGACAACCGATTCGGCAACCGCCTGCGCGGCACGGGCAAACTGGCCGAACAGATCGGCCGCACGTTCGAGGTGTTCGCGCGTCGGCACCGCCTGGCGACGTGCGATGAATCGGCCTGCACGCGCGGCTTGAGCAGTGCCGCCTTCCGCCGCCCGGCGGTGGATCATCAACTGCCCCTGTTCGCCGAACCGGGATAGACCCCTCGCGTCCGGCCGGATTGTCACCGTCGGGCCCGACGGGTCACGCGGTCGCCGTGCCCAGGGCGCGGCGGATGGCCAGGGCTTTGGCGAGCGTTTCATCGTATTCGTCGGCCGGGACGGAGTCGGCGACGATGCCGCCGCCGACGGAAAAGCTCACGTCGAACGAAGGTTCCCCCAGGCCGGGCCGAGCCGGTCGATCTCGCCGTTCGAGCATCATCGTGCGGATGGCGATGTTCAGGCACGCCTGGTCCTTGGACAGGTAGCCGATGCAGCCGCAGTAGGAGCCTCGGGGGTCGGGTTCCAGTTCATCGATGATCTGCATGGCGCGGACCTTGGGCGCGCCGGTGATCGATCCGCCCGGAAGGACAGCGCGCAGCAGATCGACCACATCCTTGCGGGGGTGCAGTTCGCCGGTGAGGGTGGCGGTGGCGTGATGAATGGTGGGATGGGTTTCGATTTCGCGAGGGTTCTCGACGCGCACCGACCCGTAGGCGCACACCCGGCCAAGGTCGTTACGCAGCAGATCGACGATCATGTTCAGTTCGGCGGTGTCTTTTTCGGAGGCCAGCAACTGGGCGATTTCGAGTTGCGGATTTCGGGTTTCGAGTTTCTCCAGCGTTCCCTTGATGGGGCGGGTGATGACTCGGCGGTCTTCGACGCGGAGGAACAGTTCGGGTGAGGTGGAAAGCAACGCGCGGTGAGGAAGGTGATCGCCGGCCGGACGCGGCGCCTGATCCCCGCCAACGCCCTTCGAGCCATGGGGGGGCTTGAGGCCGCCTTCCCCATTGCGCATTCCACACTCGACGTAGGCCCCGAACCAGGCGGGACTGATGGCGGCGAGGCGTGCGAACAGCTTCCGGGGGTCGCCGGTGTGGGTGGTGGTGAAGCGTTGGGCGAGGTTGACCTGGAAAATGTCGCCGGCGGCGATGTAGTCCAGCGCCCGCTGAACGGCGGCTTCGTATTCGGGCCGGGTGAAGTTCGAAACGAGCCTGGGAGTCTGGGATGGCAGGTTCAGGGAATCCGGGGCTTCGCTTCGCGGGGTCCTCGGCTTGAAGATCTGCACTTGCGGGCAGTAGCCCAGTTCGACCACGGGCCAGGGGTGGCGCTGGGTGTGGGCGAGTTTGTGCGGTTCGACGAAGCGGGCAATGTCGTAAGCGATGTAGCCGAACCACTTGCCGGGCAGGGCCGGGTGATTGAGCAACAGGCGCAGATCGCGCCAGACATCGTGCGTGAACCTGCGGTTCACCGGCGACAGGCCACCGGCGACATCGGACATTTCACTGCGGCCGTCGGCGGTATGGCGGAACCAGGCGACGGGCTGGGCGAGCAGGGATCGGCTTGCCCATCGCCGGTGGGGCCGACCGGAGTGGAGCAGGACGACCGGCCGATCGCGCGGGGCCTGCGCCAGGGCCTCGAGGGCCGGGTCGGCGGCGGGGGCGGATTGGCGGTCACGTTGACGGGGCATGTGGGGTCACTATACTCATCGGTCCCGACCGTCGCCCCGGACGGTCATTCCCCTGAGTTACCAGGCGATCAAGCCTACCATCCGCGGCCGGTTCGGGGCGGTCGCCGCAACAGCAACACAAGGTACCGGACCATGGCAAAGAAGAAAGCATCGCGCAGCGGCAAGTCGATCCAACGGGTCTACTACTTCGGCCAAACCAAGACCGAAGGCAAGCGGGACATGAAGCAGCTTCTCGGCGGCAAAGGCGCCAACCTCGCCGAGATGACCAGCATCGGCCTGCCCGTGCCCCCCGGGTTCACCATCACCACGCAGACCTGCGCCGATTACAACACCGGCGGCGGCAAGCTGCCCAGGGGCCTGATGGACGAGGTCCGCAAGAACCTGGCGATGCTGGAAAAGGAAACCGGCAAGAAGTTCGGCGACAACGAGAATCCGCTGCTGGTCTCCGTCCGCTCCGGGGCCGCGGTCTCCATGCCCGGCATGATGGATACGGTCTTGAACCTGGGCCTGACCGATGAGTCGACCGAAGGCCTGGCGGTCAAGGCCAGGAACCGCCGCTTCGCCCTCGACGCCTACCGCCGACTGATCAACATGTTCGGCGACGTGGTCATGGGCGTCGATCACCACCATTACGAAACCGAATTCGACAAGATCAAGAAGCAGGCCGGCGTGAAGCTCGACACCGAGCTCGGCGAGGAAGGCCTGTCCAGGCTGATCGAGGCTTACAAGAAGGTTTACCGGAAGCACACCGGCGAGCAATTCCCGCAGGATCCGATGGTCCAGCTCGAAAAGTCGATCGAAGCGGTGTTCAAGAGCTGGAACACGCCGCGGGCGATCCGCTACCGGCAGATCAACGAGATCACCGGCCTGCTGGGCACGGCGGTCAACGTGCAGACGATGGCCTACGGCAACACCGGGCAGGACTCGGGCACGGGCGTGGCGTTCACCCGCGACCCGTCGACCGGCGACAACGATTTCTACGGCGAGTTCCTGGTCAACGCCCAGGGCGAGGACGTCGTGGCCGGCATCCGCACCCCCCAGCCGGTCATTGAGATGAAGAAGTGGAAGCCGAAGATTTACAAGCAGCTTCTCGACGTGAAGAAGAAGCTTGAAAACCACTACAAGGACATGCAGGACTTCGAGTTCACGATCGAAAACTCGGTGCTGTACATGCTCCAGACGCGCAACGGCCAGCGCACGGGCGTGGCGGCGGTGAAGATCGCCTGCGACATGGTCAAGGAAAAACTGATCGGCGAGAAGGAAGCGGTCATGCGCGTCCCGCCGAACGACCTGAACCAGTTGCTGCTGCCATCGTTCGATCCCAAGGCCAAGGCCGAGGTGCTGTGCACGGGGCTGCCCGCGTCGCCGGGCGCGGCGGTGGGCAAGCTGGCCTTCACCGCCGACGAAGCGGTCGAACGCACGCAGGCCGGCGAGAAGGTGCTGCTGGTCCGCAAGGAAACCAGTCCCGAAGACGTGGACGGGATGCACCACGCGGCGGGCATCTTGACCAGCACCGGCGGCATGACCAGCCACGCGGCGGTGGTGGCCCGCGGTTGGGGCAAGTGCTGCGTGGCCGGCGCCGG
>CAYNCM010000115.1:4209-7675 GCA_964395825.1 uncultured Planctomycetaceae bacterium | reverse complement strand
GATCGCTTCGAGGCGTTGGGCTTCAATGCCTTCCGCTTCTGGACGGGCTTTCGCGGCGAAAGCACCTATACGCCCGGTGACGGATCAGAGCAGGACCAGATCGACTACTTCATGACCGAGGCGTCGAAACGCGGCTTCCGCATCTGGCTGGCGGCGATGAATCGGGTCGGTGATGCGCGGCCGGACGATGTCGGCATCATTCACGAGCCGGCCACCGCCGAGGCATGGGCCGACGCCGTCGCCGAAATGTGCAAGATTGTGGACGGACAAGTGGTTGAAGGTCGCCGTCTGCGTCCGAGCATCGAGAAGATCTGGGATCCGCGAATGGAGAAGCTGCTCATTCGTGACATGATCGACATCGCCACCCACCGCAATGCCTATACCGGTTTGCGCTGGTGCGACGATCCGGTCTTCGCCGTCTGGGAACTGAGCAACGAAGAGTGGTGGATGCGAAAGATGGTGGGCGGCCGGTGGCAGAAGTTGCCGGCATTCTTCCGCAATTCCCTGATTGCCAGATGGAACGCGTTCGTTCGCGACAAGTATGGCACGCCACAGAAACTGGCCGAGGCCTGGGACGGTTTGCTGGAAGGCGAGGCTCTTTCCGGCGGCACCATCCTTTTAGCGCCGATGGCGGGCGAAACGTCACCGGCCGTCGGGCTGAATGACGCCAGTCCCCACGCCGCCGAAGCCATCGTCGCTTTGGCCGACAGTTACAGCCGTGACGACTTCAACCGGCAGCGTGGCGCCGACGTGCTCGAGTTCTTCATGGACCTGCAACTGACCCATAAGCGGCGTGTCGCCGCGGCCATCAAACCGCTAGGCAAAAGCACTCGGCTGTCGCCGATGATCTATGACACCGGCATCGGCTACGAAATCCAGAGTCAGTACCTGCATCAGAACGCCGAAGCGGTCGCCCACGACGCATACGTCAACGGCTTCGGTCCGGCAATAGGTGATCTGCTTGCGAAGGTCGACCAGTCGTCGAGCTCACACCGCCGCAAGCTGGCGCAACTCGAAGCCGAACGTATGAGCGCCAATGACGGTCCTTGGGTGAACTGGCTGCTCAAGCCGCCAGGTATCGCGCTGGGCGTGCCCTGGCTTGAACATAACAAGGTCGAGGGAAAACCGTTCCTCTGCTATGAAACGCAGATTCAGCAGCCGGCCAAATATCGAGCCGACTTCCCGCTCCGCCTGCTCGCCCTGGCGTCGATCCAGGACTGGGACTGGGTAAGCTGGCACTACTTCGGGGATAACAATGTCAATCGCGCGGGTATCGAGGAGCGACCTTTCGACCGGAGGCTCGACATCACCACCGGCCGCCATCCTCAGGGCTACCACTACACCTACGACGAGGTGCAAAGCGCCATGATGCGCGCCGCTGGCCATATCTTCACGGGTCAGATGCTTACGCCCGCTGAAAATCCCACGATTTTCGTCTATGGCCGCCGCTCCCTCTACGACCCGGCGAGCATGGATTACGCCGGCAGTTACGGTGCGACGGGCCTGGATATGCTCCAGACGGTCTACCAGCACGGCGTGCGCATCCGTATCGATCCCACACGTGAAGACGACCAGGTGATCGGCCCCGTTGTGAAATTCCAGGATCGCCATACCCACAACCCCTACACCCCCACCGACCAGATCCGTTTCGACTGGAAAACCGGCTACCTCAAGATCGATGCTCCCGCAGTCGTCGCCTTCGCCGGCCTGTTCAGCAACGTCGGCAACCGCGTGCAGTTCGAGCACAGCGTTGCGCTAACCGATGTGGCCATCGCCCATCCCGAGGGCATCTACGATCCGGTAACCGAAGAGCAGAACTACATCGCCTTCGCCTTACATTCCCTAGACGGCAAGCCACTGAGCGAAACGCAGCACGCTTCGATGTCGATCGTCAGTACCAGCTTCAACACAGCCTTCGAGTTCGGCTCAGGCGAATGGGCCACACCCTACCGGTCGCCGGAGGGGACCAAGGCCGGCCGAACGCCCGTTCTGGTCGCCCGTGTTGCCGGCACCATCCATGCGCCCGTACTCGATGGCATGCGATACCGACTGCTCGACTGGCATTTGAAGGAGATCGGCCGAGGCACGGTTACGGACAGCCGGTTCAAGATCGCCTCCGACTTGCCCGTCTTCGTTGTCGAATTTGAACGATGATCTGTTCCTCCCGGCCGAACGCCAGATGACGCCAGTAACGCCGCACCGTCCGCGCTGAAAAGCCAACGCCAATCCTATGGTATTCAGCTCGCATCTTTTTCTGTTTTACTTCCTGCCGCTGGCGCTGGCGGGGTATTACCTGTCGCTGCTGATCAGGGCGGTGCTGGAGCGGGCGACGGGCGTGCGCTTCTCGTGGATCAACCACGGCATGCTGACCTTGCTCAGCTACCTGTTCTATGGTTGGGCCAACCCGCTGTTCGTCGTGCTGATGTTCTCCAGCACGGTCATCGACTATATCTGCGGCCTGTTCATCAGTCGGCAGTGGCACTGGTCGCAGCCGATCCAGCCGCTGGCCCAGGGGGGACAGCGCCAGGCCAGCCAGCGCATCGCGCTGACGATCTCGATCTGCTCGAACCTGTCGCTGCTGGGGTTCTTCAAGTATTTCAACTTCGGTATCGATTCCTGGAACGCGATCGCGCACGGCATCGGCATGGAGGGCATGGCCTGGCAGACGCTGCTTCGGATCACGCTGCCGCTGGGCATCAGCTTCTACACGTTCCAGTCGATGAGCTACTCGATCGACGTCTATCGTGGGGATGCAAGAGCAATCCGCAACTTCGTCGACTTCAGTTGCTACGTGGCGATGTTCCCGCAGCTTGTCGCCGGGCCGATCATCCGCTTTCAGGAAGTCGACGATCAGTTGCGCAAGCGGTCGCACACCTTCGAGAAGTTCAGCCGGGGCGTAGCGCTGTTCGCGATGGGCCTGACCAAGAAGGTGATGCTGGCCAACACCTGCGGCAAGGTCGCGGACATGTGCTTCGACGCCGGTGCGATCGGCACCGCCGACGCCTGGGTCGGCGCCGTCGCCTATGCCTTCCAGATCTACTTCGACTTTTCGGCCTACACCGACATGGCGATCGGCCTGGGGCTGATGATGGGGTTCATGTTCCCCAAGAACTTCGACTCGCCCTACATCAGCCAATCGATCACCGAGTTCTGGCGAAGATGGCATATTTCGCTGTCCACCTGGCTTCGCGATTACCTCTACATTCCCCTGGGCGGCAACCGCAAGGGCCGGTACCGCACTTACGCAAACCTGGCGATCGTCATGCTGCTGGGCGGGCTGTGGCACGGGGCGTCCTGGAACTTCGTCATCTGGGGGGCGATCCACGGGGGCATGCTCGCATTCGAGCGCATGCAGGGCAAGGACTCGCCGTATCGCATGCTGCCGAAGCCGATCAGGATCCTCATCACCTTCGTGATCGTCTGTTTTGCGTGGGTCTTCTTCCGTGCCAAGACGCTTGACGCGGCG
>CAYNCM010000115.1:0-4109 GCA_964395825.1 uncultured Planctomycetaceae bacterium | reverse complement strand
TCGTCATGCCCACGCCGGTCAAGCCCACTGCCGCCCCTGGAAAGTTTACCGAGCGGTATGCCAACTTCCCGGGGGCCTTGGTGAACAGCTCGTACAACGCGTTCCTCGCGGATCTGCAGGCGGCCGGTGTGAACGTGTTCGACCCGACGGGGTTGCTGAGAGACGCCGAGTCGTACCTGCGAACGGACACGCACTGGACGCCGGAGGCGATGCAGCGCATCGCCTCCGCGTTGACTGAGCGACTCGGACCGGTTGCCGGATCGCGGAACGCGACAAGCTTAGACGCGGAACTGGAAGAAGTGACGAATCTGGGCGACATCGCGGTGATGCTGGAATTGCCTGATAATCAGACGGTGTTTGATGAGCAGACGGTGACGGTCCGCCGCATCACCCACCCCCCGGAAGGGGACGCCGCGGTGCTCCTGCTCGGCGACAGTTTCACCAACATCTATTCGATGGCAGACCTGGGCTGGGGCACGAACGCGGGCCTGGGCCAGCAGTTGGCGTACGAACTGGGCCAGCCGGTGGAGGTGATCGCGATCAACGCCGGGGGATCGCACGCCGCCCGACGCGCCCTCGTGGGCGAGCTGGCGCGCGGCAACGATCGATTGGCAGGCAAGAAGGTCGTCATCTGGCAGTTCGCGATGCGCGAACTGAGCAGCGGCGATTGGAAGTTGATGGATTTGCCCAAGCCCACCCGAACCGACGATTCGCAGACCACCAGCGAACAGGCGGTTAATGTCTCAGCGACCATCACCGCACAGACAGAGGCGCCCCGGCCGGGCAGCGTGCCCTATCGCGATGCGGTGATCTCGGTGATACTCGATCAGGTCGAAGGCGGGAATATCACCGGGCCGATCCTCGTCTATACCTGGGGTCTGCGCGACAACAAGCTGGTCGATCAGCCTTGGCGGGTCGGCCAAACAGTGAAGGTCAAACTCACCCCCTGGGCCGAGGTCGAGAAGCAGTATGGCAGCTACAACCGATTTGAACTGGATGACCCCGATGCGTTGTTCCTCGATGCGTATTGGGGCGAGGTGATTGAATGAAACGCATGACCATCGCGATATTGGGTTTGGTTCTGGTTGCTACGCTTGTTGCCGACGATGCGATCAAACTTCCCGTCGCCACCGAAGAACAGGCCACAGCGTTCCGCGCCGAGATGGCAAAGCTGGCCGAAACCGATGAACCGGTCGTGCGCGGCAAGGACGGCTGGCTGTTTCTGCCGAGCGAACTGCGCCACGTCGGCGTCGGCGAGTTCTGGGGCGAACGGGCAAAGCAAGTCAGCAAGGCGACCAAGCCCGAATGGGCCGACCCGCTGCCTGTGATCGTCGACTTCCACAAGCAGCTCGAGGAACTCGGCGTCGAACTGGTCCTCGTGCCCGTCCCGCCGAAGGCGATGGTCTATCACGATCAGATCATCAGTGACGAATTGGCCGCAAAGGTCGAGCATGCTTCGGATGGCATTGTGCGATTCGACGCCACACATCGCGCGTTCTATGCCGAGTTGAGTAAGCAAGGCGTTGAGGTGGTCGATCTGATGCCAGCGTTCCTGGCGTTCCGTCGCGCGACGACAATTCCCTTTTACTGTCAGACGGATACGCACTGGGCAATGCCCGCGATGAGCATGACCGCCATGCTTCTTGAGCAGCACATGAGCGAGAGCCAGTGGTTTCAGCAAGCCGGAAAAGTGCAGTTGAAGGATAACCGACGCACGATCACCATCAACGGCGACTTGCGCGACATGGCTGAGGATCAGGCGATTGCAGCCGAAGAGCTTGAAATTGATGTCATCGGTCGGAAGGTCGGCGATGAACTCCAACCGCTGGAGAACAACGAAAACTCCCCCATTCTCCTGCTCGGCGATTCGCATCTGCTGGTGTTTCATGCCGGCGGGGACATGCACGCCAAAGGCGCCGGGTTGGCCGACCATCTGGCGTTACGCACCGGCATCGTCCCCGAGGTGATCGCGGTGCGCGGCTCGGGAGCGACGCCTGCCCGCATCAACCTGGTCCGCAAGGCCTACCGCGACCCGGACTGGCTGAAAAACAAGAAGGTCGTTATCTGGGTTTTCACCGCCCGCGAGTTCACCGAAACCACGGGCTGGCGCCCCCTGCCGCTGACGCGATAGATGGCGGACACCTCGTGCGGGATCACCGCGCCAGTGTCCGATTGGCGAACAACGCCGGACGTCAAATCCGGTCCCACGGGCCCTCGTGTGCCATTCGAGCGGCAGATCGGACCGATTGATATTCTTGTCCCGCGCCATGGCATTGAGATTGTGCCCCCGGGCTCAATTGGCGGCCCTTACATGATCCGGACGTCGTCCGCCGGTGGGTTGGGGATGAGCTTAAAGGCGCCGGTGAGAACGCTGCATCCGGTGAGGCGTCGGCTCACCTCATCGCCCTGATGCCCGCCGACCGTGACGATGAAGGTGCCCGGCTCCATGATGCGGCGACCGGAGTCATCGACCACCGTCATCGCCGTCGGGGGGATCGTGAAGTGAACGGTCCGCGAAATGCCCGGCTCAAGCCGAATCTTCTTCACGGCGACGAGCTGGCGGATGGGCACCCGACATGATGCCTGCTCATCGGTAAGGTAGACCTGCACGACTTCGGCCCCTTCACGCGAGCCAGTGTTCGTGACGGTTGCCGATACCTCTATGGCCTCGCCAGCGGGCAACCGGTCGTGCGACATCGCCAAGTTGCTGTACTTGAACTGCGTGTAGCTCAGGCCGTAGCCGAACGGATAAAGCGGCTCGTCGGTCATAAAGCGGTAGGTCCGCCCGTTCATGGCGTAGTCTTCGAACGGGGGCAACTGCTCAACGGACTTCGGCCAAGTGACGGGAAGCCGTCCGCAGGGACAGTGGTCACCGAAGAGTATGTCCGCCAAGCCGTTTCCACCCTCCTCCCCGCCGTAACCGATCCAGAGGATCGCGGGCACGTGCTGCCGGGCCCAGTTGATGGTCAGCGGTCCGGCGCAGGTGAGCGCCAACACCACAGGCTTGCCGGTCTCGACAAGCTTCTCCAGCAACTCCTGCTGTGGCGCCGGCAGCGCCAGGTCCCGCCGATCGCCTAGATGCTTCGACAGTTCGGGGTCGAGCGACTCGCCCTCGACCTCGGCATCGATGCCCATGACCGCGACGATCACGTCGGCTTCTCCCGCCCGACGTGCCGTGTGCGCGATGCCGCTGCGCCGGTCGCTTTGGACATCGGCGCCGGCTTTATAAAACAGATGCACCCCCGGGTCGACGGCGCCGGTGATACCCTCCAGCGGCGTGACCATCCGATCGCTCAGTCCGAAGTAGTTGCCCAATAGCGCACGCACCGATGCGGCGTTCGGACCGACGACCGCCAGCGCACCGACGTCTTTTGCCAGCGGCAGCAGTGGTCCTTCGTTCTTGAGCAGCACGATCGACTCTCGCGCCGCCCGCCTCGCCAGATCCCGATGCTCGGCGCAGTTGATGACCTCCGGCTTGATTGAGGACCAGGGCAGCATCTGTGGCGGATCGAAATTGCCAAGCCGCACGCGATACTCGAACAGACGCGTGAGCGACTCGTCCATCTTCGTTTCGCTGGTCAGTCCGCGCTGCACCGCCTCGGGCAGTGCCCGGTAGGTGCGTCCCAGATTCAGGTCGCAGCCGTGATTCAGCGCCATTGCTGCCGATTCGGCGGCGTCGCGGGTCATTGCGTGCTCGCCATGCAGGTCGTCCAGAGCTCCGCCATCGGATAGGACGACGCCCTTGAAGCCCCATTCGTGGCGCAGGACGTGTTCGAGAAGCGTCGGGCTGGCGCAGCAGTGTTCGCCGTTGAGCTTGTTGTATGCACCCATCACACCGATCGCCCCGGCCTCGCGCAAGCATGCCTCGAAGTGCGGCAGATAGGTTTCGCTCAGGTCCTTGTCGCTGACGCGCGCGTCGAAGCGGTGTCGCTCGGCCTCGGGCCCGCTGTGCGCGGCGAAGTGCTTCGGTGCCGCGCCCACCTTGATGTAGCGCGGATCGTCACCCTGCAGTCCACGGACGAACGCCTTGCCCAGCAGTCCCAGCAGGTGGGGGTCCTCGCCGTAGCCCTCCTGCCCGCGACCCCAACGCGGATCGCGGAAGAGATTGA
>CAYNCM010000114.1:5318-8006 GCA_964395825.1 uncultured Planctomycetaceae bacterium | reverse complement strand
TCGTCCGATATGGCAGCCGGAACGCGCAAGCCATGCAGCCCATCGCCGATGACCGCTCCATCCAGCGCCGCATCGGCATCCCTGCGTATCTGCAGATGGGTCACGCGGGATTCAGCGCCAAGTTCAACCTCATCGCCCGGAGCGGCGATCGGATCTATATCGCCATCGAACGCGGCTTACTGGTCGCGACCATCACCGGCAAGGTCGAGCAGTTCTGGCATCCCACGACGTTCTGGTCGTGGCAGGAACTCGGCGGCTTTATCGAAGGCAATTGCCCGCTGCCCCCGATCGCCAGCCGACAGGTCATGGCTGATGATACTCAACCGCATAAGCTCTGGGTCATCAGCCGGGATCACCAGATGTTTCCGATGGAAGTTTACTTCCCCGAGTATGGTGAGTTCGTCACCGGCAAACGCCCGGACCCGAAGTTCGCCAAGGACGACGGCCTGTTCGTGACTTGCTTTGACACGGTCACCGAAACATGGTCGAAGCCCCTGCGCTTCAACGGACGGTACGTCATGGTCCAGCCGTTCGGCGAGCATCTCTATTTCACCGGCGACGGCCTGAGGCGAGTGCCCAAGTCGGCCTGGGTCACTGATCAACGGCCGAAGAACGGACCGCCGCGAGTGCTCACGGCGGACACGCTGCATGGCCGGGCCTCGGCGGCGCTGTTCGAGGGCGACTTCGGGCGCACGCGCGAACTGCTCGAACAGGCGATCGAACAGGGCATCGCTGTCGACGAGACACGAAAGATGCTTAAGGCCCTGGCGGGACTGGAACGGGAGAGCCAGCAATGAGCGTGTATCGCCGGATGTTGGTATCGGTGGTGTTGGTTGTGACAAACGCCGTGCTGGCTGCTCCACCGACGGTGGGGGTGATGCCGATCGACGGCGACCAGCCGGCGTGGGCGGAGGCGGTGATCGTCGACCTGACCCGCCGGTTAAGTGACGCGGAATTGACGGTCGTGGATCGCTCGACGATTGATGCCACGCTGGCCGAGCATGAATTGTCGTTGCAACAGATGGTCCGCCAACCGCTTCGGCAGGGCGGGCTTCTCGGCTGCGAATACCTCGTGCTGTTGCAGGCTGAGGGGACGGATGATGAGAGGCCGCGTCGGATCGAAGCGCTGGCAATCGAGGTGGCCAGCGGCAATGTCGTCACGGAGGGGGCTTGGTCGGTGGGTCGCGAGGCGGAGCAACTGGAGAAGATCAGCCAAACGCTTACTCAAGCGATCGAGGAGGGCATCTTACGCAGCCGGTCCCGGGTCGATCGCCCCACAGCGACGGTGCTGCATGTGACCGATCGGGGTCCGCACGATCGCACCCGTTACCTGGAGGCAACGCTTCGGGGCATTGCCGAATCGCGGTTGGAGCAGCGTGGATACCGTGTTCTGCGCCGCCGGTACGCGGGGCGATTGAAGGAGGAAACGACCCTCGGCGCTTCGGGGCTGGTTCGGCCGGACGCGGCGGTGCTCGCCGAGACCGCCGACCGTGTGGTAAGCATCGAGTATCGCGAAAAGCCGGACCCGAAGCTGACGTTCAGCCAGACGCCGATGGAACTGAAACTGACTGTCCGTCGGGATGGCAAGGTGTTGCCATCGGCGACTATCGCCTTCACGCTTGCGAAGTTGGCTGAGCTTCCGGTCAAGATCGGTAGCGCGCTGCCGACAGCCAAAGTCGAAATCGCGGCAAATGTGGAAGACGATACCGATTCCGAGGAGGCCCAACAAACGCAGCGGCGGATCGAAGCGGCGCAATTGATGGCGGAGGTCAACACCACGTTGCGGGACATCACGTTGAGCGACGACCACGCCCGCCGCATCCGCCTTTGCGAGCGTATCATCTTTCTCGATCCGACCCTCGCCGAGGCCCATTACCACCTGGGCATGTCCTACGTGACCCACGGCCGTGAACATGGCGTGCCGGACGTACGTCGAGCAAGCTTAGATGCATTGCGGCGATACCTGGCCTTCTCGCAAATCGATCGCGACAAAGGGCGGCGGGCGTACATCCGAGTGATGAGCGTCTTCGAGATGTTGTTCGAGACGCACCGCGATGACCCGGCCGAACTCGATCGCTTGGGCGATGAGATCATCCGAACGGCTGAACGACATGTACACTGGTTCACTGCGACAGACTGGGCAGGCTATGGCAGGGCCACACAGGTCGATCTGTTGCCCGGCGGTGTGATGTTCGACCGGTGGTGGCGGAAGCAGCCCGTCCGTCGCGCTGAGTTCCTCACCTGGGCGGCGAAGCTGGCGGCAGAGAACCCCTCGCTTCATGGCTATCAGGCGACTGATGTGCACCTCCGCGCCGCTGAAGCGCTCGGGGCCGCCGACCGCCACGACGAGGCCAGTGAGCACAGCTACCGCGCCCTTACCATTGCACCGGCTGGCAGTTTCTCGGTTCGGAACTTCGCGAACCGACTCAGCAGGCAATGCACGCTCGATGAATACCTCGCCAGGCACCGCACTCACCTGAGCGAAGAGAAGATGCAGCGGATGCGAGCGGTGCTTCAACGCGCCTGGCCCTACTCCAAACCTCCGGCCACGCCGGCAGACACCCTCACCGCGATGTACGGCGACTGGATCGAGCCGATCGAGAGATCTGCGCATATCCGCTCGCGCGGGCCATGGTGGCTGGTCGATCAAATGCAATGTCGCCGACTCAACCCTCAGCCAGTCGCGTT
>CAYNCM010000114.1:0-5218 GCA_964395825.1 uncultured Planctomycetaceae bacterium | reverse complement strand
AGCCGCGCCGCCGATGGCAAAGCCATTCTCGCGATCGCCTTTCGCACCGGCTCGGTCGCCCGGTTCGATGGTCAAAGATGCACGCTCGACAAACGCAAGCTTCCACGACTGTTGACCGAAGCCGCCTTCATCGATGAGACCATCTTCGGTTATACCGGTCATGATGGGCAGTTCCATCGCGGTGCCGCCGATGGCACCGGATTCGAATCGCTGACCGACTCTCGGGATGTGCTTCAGTCGCTGGGCCTGGACGGTCCGTTTCAACCCGCGCCCCCGCCATCGAATTCCGACCTGACACACCTGGCGTCGGCCGGCGGTCGAGTGTTCGCGGCTGGTGGCTGGGGGCTCGCGGAGCTTCCGGCCAACGGCCCGGTCCGACGGCGATGGCATCCGCCGATCTTCGTGTATTGGAACCAACTGCTGGGCGTGGTTGAAGCCAACAGCCCGCTGCCCCCCGCCCCGATCTCGCAGATCTTTGCTGACGATCGCGACCCCAACCGACTGTGGATCATCAGCCGCGTCGACCATGTCGGGCGGACCTACCCCCGCGGCGAAGCACTGGCCGAGGCGGGCATCGACGCCAAGCCTCGCATCCACACGGCCTATATGTCCGGCCGCGACGATTACATGCTCGAAGTGAAGCAGCGATGGTGCGGCGTCTGGGTCACAGCCTACGACGCCGCGACCGACCGCTGGTCCAAGCCGGTCCACGTGTCCGGCGAGATCGCGATGGTTCAACCTGCCGGCGTGCATCTCTACTTCACCGGCATCGGCCTGCATCGCCTTCCGAAATCAAATTGGCCGACCACGCTCGCGACGGAAACACGAGAGCGACCTGCCATCCGCTGCGTCGATACACTGCACGGCCAGGCATCGATCGCCTTGTTCGAGGGCAATGTGAATCAGGCACGCGATCTGCTCCAGCAGGCAATCGCGCGAGGCGTTGCCATTGACCAGACACGCCAGATGATGAAATCGCTCAAGCAAAACGAACACGGCAATGATGACTGAACACTGCGGCGGCAATAGCAACCCAATCCTACTGCATCTTCAGTCGTGCTAACTCCTGCTGTACATCCCCATCGGTTCACTGCAGTCCGCAAGCGCGAGCGTTGGCACTGACGGTCACTGGAATTGCCGAGCAGATTCTGACTACACCGGGCATTTCAGCCTTGATGCCGGGGCGATTCCATGGCTTCATGTGTCTGTAACAACATCATCCACAAAGAGATACGACATGAGAATCACGCGAATCGACATTGATGGCCGCGCCCCCGGAGGCAGCCGCTACGCCACGGTCACCCGCCGCCAGAGCAGCCGCTGGATCGAGGTCACGATCCTCACGCCGTACCAGCCCAAAGGCAAAGACCACCGCATCGCGGCCGACGCCGACGAGAGCGAACTCTGGAACCAGGCCCGCAACCTTCACCTCGCCGTCGAAGGCCGCCAAGGCACCAACAGCGACATCCACGACTAGCCAGGAGTTGTCACTCTCTGCTGCGGCGGTGCTCGTCTTTGTCCAGTTCATCTTCGCTTCTCCAGCAATGTGCTTGACATGCGCGGCCGGGCCTTGTGGCCGTTACCGCGGCGCGCGGACGTTCATCGCTCTGAGTCGGATATTCTGGAAAGCGGCTGTCGCGCGATCGACAAACAAACCCACGTGGCCGCCGATTCCGCGGTAGCGGCTGAAGGCGAGGCGAAGCTCGTCGTTGATGTAGATTTCGACATGTTCGAGTCGGTTGACCAGGCGCAGATGAATCGGCGTGCCCCGCGGGACCGGCGTCCGGCGCTTCTCGGCGAAGTCGAACGCCGGGACGGCGTAGAACGCCACGGCCTGCTGCTCGGCCTCGAGCGCGACCACCGCACCCATCATCGGGTCATCCATCCGCAGCGCCAGCCCGGCCGCTTCGCCCGATTCGATCGTGATCGTCGCTTCGAAGATGAAACTCTCCGCCGCCGCGTCGAAACGCATCACGTCCCAGCCGGTCCGCGACTCCCCATGGATCGCATCCTCCCTCGTCCAGCGCACCGTCGGCATCTGCCAGACCTTGCCCCACACCCGATCGGTCAGTTCGACCGGCGGCCGATCCGGGCCGATCAACTCCTTGGTCACCTCGGTTTCAATCCGGGGCAAGTACGCCGCGTAAAGCCGATCGCCATCGGTGCGATAGACCTTCGGCGTGCTGAGCGTGCCCCACGTCATGTCGCCGGCATCGGTGCGGCCGATCCGCTCGCGGTCAGTGTAAAGCACGTGCTGTTCGCCCTCGAAGAAAAACGATCGGCACGAAAGCGGCGCGGTCGTCCGACCGGCCATCAAGGCGTTGTCTTTGACCACCTCCTCAAAAGGCCCTTCCGGTTGTTCGGCCACGGCGAAGATCGTGCCGCAGATCAGGTTCGGGTCAGCCCAGTAGCCGCGGTTGCCGTACCAGTGGCCCGTCAGACAGGTCATGTACCAACGCCCGTTCATCTGGAAGACTTCCGGCACCTCGATGCAGGCGTACTTGCCGGGCGCGAACGCCGGCGGGCGGTGTTCCCAGTGCACCAGATCTTCGGAATGCACGCAGGCGATCACCGCGGTTTCCGGCAGTTCCTCACCGGGCTGCCGCGTGGCGTAATAGCCCAGCCAGCCGCCTTTGGGATCGGCAATCACCACCAGATCGCGGCAATCGACACGGCCGGGACAGGGGCGCTGCTCATCGGCATACCAGCGGGGGTCGGGCACGATCACCGGGTTTTCCGGGTGCCGCGTCCATCGGTCCGGATCATCGGTCGTGGCCAGGCCGATCTTCTGCAGCATCGTGTCGTCGGCCGACCCGCGCATCGTGTAATACAAATGCCCCCGCCCTTCGTGCCAGAAGGCGCAACCGGTCCAAGGCTGACGGTCGTCGTGCGGATTCGCCGGATCGGGCGCCAGCGCCGGCGGGCGGGTTTCCCAGTGCACCAGGTCCCGGCTGACCGCGTGCCCGAGCTTTTCCTGCAGGCCCGGCTCGACCTCGGCATCGGGGCGGTTGCGCTGCAGGTGATACACGTGGACCTCATCGTCCTTGAGCATGCACCAGGCATCCCAGACGAACATTCCCTTCGGAGCGTAATTCATGCAAAGACTTTCTGCGATTGTTGGAGGACGGATCAAAATTCGCGTGTACCCTGCTCGTGATCGAGCATTAGCCGATGCCCGTCACACTCCACCTCGTACCGACCGGAACCGAATTCCGACCCGCCGTACGGGCAGTCGAGCCGTTGGTCCGGGTGCAGGTTGATCTGCTCGCCGGCGACGGTCAGCGGCGTGTCCCAGCCGAAGCGCACCGGCCCGAGCGTCGGTGAGTCGTAGGTCAGATCCTTCCAATCGCCGGTCACGGCTGCTTCGGCGACCGCATCCACAAATGCACCGAAGTCGCCGTGGCGATCGGGGTCGCCGAGTTCACAGACCCAGGCGTTGGCGTGGCCCGACGCCAGCAACTCGTACTGCGAGTCCAGCGCCCGCTGCCGCGCCTGCTCGTCGAAGCGATAAATCTGCGCGATGACCTCGGGGTCCGGATCGCGCCACCGCGCCGGCCGCATCGAGTGCAGCGCCACGTAGCCCTCGCCCTTGCGACCGAAGACCCAGCCGTCCCGCTCGATCACTTCGTCGAAGGCGAACTTCGGGAAGTAGGCATGGGTGTCGTTCCAGAAAGGCACGCGCCAATCCACGCGGCCCGGGTCGATCCAGTGGATGCTGATGCAGACGTTGCGATGGGCCGCGGCCCGGGGCATGAGGTTGTTGGCCGACCAGTAGTTCGGCCGGCCCTTCAACCCCGTTCCTCCCGGATGCGTCGCGAAGACCATCGCCTTCTCGCCCACCGTGGCCTGCCAGATGTGCTGGCCGAACCCGAGCTTGCCCTTGCGGAAATCACGCACGCAACTGAGCTGCCAGTGCGGCGTCTTGCACAGATACTCGTCGGCCCGGCTGAGGGCGGTGAAGTCGGGGTCCGGGTCGATGGGCAGCCCGTTCGCCTCGCGGTAGCGGTAGTGTTCGCGCCAGGCCTGCACGCGGCCGTTCATGAAGTAGCCGTCCCACGGCATGATGCGATGGGACGTCTCGATCACGTCGCGGTGGTCGTAAAGCTGGGCGCCCCAGAAAAACATGATGTTTTCATCGTCCGCCGGGTCCACGCCGACATCTTTCGCCTCCTCGACATTCAGACTCTCGCGCTCGGTGGTGATGCGCTCGGGCTGGTCATCGCGGGCGATCGCCTGGATGGCCGGCGGCACCTCGTAAGAGCCGCAGGCCAGCAGCACGCAGGCGGCCGAGGTGATCTCGGTGTGCTTGCCCCGACCGAAAAGCAGACGGCACGTCGAGCTGGGCATCTGTTCGTCGCCGCGCATGATGGTCCACCAGCTCGAGCGCCCCTGGCTGCACGCGAGGTCGCCGTCGAACTGATACAGCGCGTATTGCAGCAGGATCGTGTCGATCACCATATCGGCCCGGCGGCGCAGGTCCTCGTCTTTGGTGAACTCGCGCAGGGTCAGCAGGATCTTCAGGTCCGCGTCGGAATAACCCAGCGACTTCCACTCGCTGAACCCGAAGCGCATCCGCCAGCCGAGCCAGCGCCGGATTTTCTTTTCTGCCCTTTGCTTGTGTTCGGCCCCAGTCGCCTGGTCGTAAGGGAAGGCCTCGTTCGGCCAGGTCTGGCCGGCGAGGTACTCGTTGACGTGGTAGATGATCTGATGGTTCTCGGTGAAGTAGCAGCCGTTGTCTTCGCCCGGCTCGTCCATCCAGTGTTTGTTGTGGATGATGGCCCACTTCATCCGCTCGCGATCTTCGTCGGTGAACTGCGTCGAGTCGCCGTAGCGCAGCAGCATCCAGATCGGCACGGGGATACACCAGTTGGTTTCGATCTGCTGCTCTGCCCTGATGAACATGTTTTCGAAAATCACCCGATCCAACGGCATCGCCTTTTCACCGCGCCGCTCCTGCTCCAGACGCGGCAGCATCAGCCAGTTGATGTACACGTCGTTCAGGTTGACGTGGCCCTGATGGATGCGGTCGGCAAAGAACGGATATTCGTCGGCGTGCCGGCCGAGCAGATCGAGATAGCCATCGAGCGCCGCGCGGTGATCGAACGGGCGATCGTGCCGCGTCGTCGGACGGTGGGTTTGGGTGGCGTCACTCATATCAAAATCCGGCCCTTCCGACATTATCGTGGGTGGAGGTCCAGTCCGCCGCAGTGGAAGTAGA
>CAYNCM010000113.1:0-8083 GCA_964395825.1 uncultured Planctomycetaceae bacterium | reverse complement strand
TTTGGGGGATTCTAACCGTGGGTCTTGCCGACAAACGCGATGATTTCGGGTAAACTATTCGGGCTATGGACAGAAGACCATCAGATCGTGATTTCGGGGGCCGTCGGCCGCGACGGGAGTTCGGCAATCGTCCGCCACGCGGGGGAGGTCCGCAGCGGGGGGGGCCGCGGCGCGGCCCGGGCGGCGGACGTGGTCCCCAGCGCGGCGACAAGCGCCCCGAACTGCCCATGCTCATGGGCGAACCTTCGCCCGCATTGGCCAAGATCGGCATGATGAGCATCCCCAAGCTCGAAGCCAAGATCCAAACCCTCAAGGAGGAACAGACGCGGCTGATCGCCCGCATCGAGCGCCTCGTTCGCCACGATCCCCAACCCGCCGAGCAGATCGAAAACCTCAAGAAGCAACTCGCCCGGTTGGAAGCGATCGAACAGGCAGCCCAGGAACGCCTGAAGCTCAAGTTCGAACGCAAGGCCAACTGGGAAGCCAGACAACGCGGCGAATGACTGGCGGCCAAGACCCCGTGCACAACCATCGTCTGCACCGGCCAGGCCGGTTGACAGCGATCGGCCGAACGATACCATGTCTCCTCTGCCCCGAGGGGCGGTAGCTCAATTGGTTAGAGCACCGGACTGTCGATCCGGAGGTTGCGGGTTCGATTCCCGTCCGCCTCGCTTGGAAACTCGCCGTGGGTCACCGTTGACAGACGATGACACACGGCGTTTTTCTATTGGCACAGCAAGGGCTTGGGTTGATTCGGCGCGATGGTTTCGCGATAGAGGGTTGCCTGCCTCGGCATTGGCAGCCGATGGCCGCCAATGGCCGTCAGTGGTCCTCGAATGGCGGGCTATGTGGTGGGAGGCCCGCGGGGAGTGATCGTCCGTCCCGGTGGCCTCGGTGAGCGCCCTTCTGCTGTCTCCGCAGTTCTGCAACGTGGGATGACACCGTGGGCGGCGGCGCAGAGCCAATGCCCCAATTGTCAACAGCCCGAGCGTGGCGGGCTCAGGCAGCGGCGAGCCAGACTCGGCATACCAACTGCTGATGCCGGCCGGTGTGGTCACACCCGTATAGCGCCCGGTGGAGTACATATCGACGACAATGTGGCTCCCGCCGGTCGCCTCGATCCCGATAGAGAGCGTCGACCAGAGTGGCGCGGAAACCTCGGTGGATTCGTTAAGCGTGGTACCGTCTGCAATGATCTTGTGTGTCAGCGTGAATGGTCGGCTGAAGCTGGTCGGACCGAAGAACTGGTCGGATGTCTGTGTGCTCTGCAGCACGAACTGGTAGCTGAAGCTGCTGTTCGGGCCGAAGGAGCCGGTGGCGGTTCCGTCGACAATTCCATGCACGCTGACTTCCACGCCGTTGGGATAGGTTCCCGGGGCGACGGTGAAGTGCAAGGTGTCCTTCATGGTCGTGGTGCTGACGGGGCCAGCGGCGTGCCCCATGCGTTGGAGACTTGGAAGCTGTGCGCCGACGCCTTGGCTCCGACGGACGCGCCGACGAGGTCGGCGTAGAATTCGCCGGAGGCCGTCCCTTCGTACCCGCCTTGCGCGTGGATGTCGTGAATGTACTTGGCTGTGGAGGTGGGTGTTCTCCAGACGTTCGTAATCGGAGTCTCCAGCGTGATCCGCCCGTACGTGGAGTAGTCGGCGATGGCGGCCGCGGGCGTTGCCAACAAGATGAGGCCGAGCATCTCGAGTAATGCAGGTTCGGCGTAGTAGCGGAGGTCGTCATGGATGACGACTGTATGCCCGGCGTCGGGTGTGACGCGGCGGGCCATGTAGTCGAGTCCGACGGGTCGTTCGAGGTGGGATTGCTCGATTGGGCCGCGGGCATCTGGCTCGCTGCTCCAAGCCACGAGCACCTGGTAGCCGTCATCTCGGACGTATCGGTAGACGTGCCGGCCGGCTGCGTCGTCGCCAAGGGTCTCGACGAACTCGGCATTGCCGAGCAGTCGATCCCAGGCGGCGAAGGCGGGCACGCTGACCAGGGGGCGATCGGCGAAGCCGAAGACGTTGACGATGTCGATCTGCCCGGGGTACAACCGGGGGGCGGCGTGAAAGAGGTAGAACTGGTCGAACCCGGCGGCTTGGCGGGCGACGAGACCTTTGGCGGTCAGCATCGCGACGCTTCGGCCGTCGGGGCCGTCGTAGGTGCGGTGCAATCCTGACTCGGAATCGATGATCGGCATATCCGGGCGGCCGACCTCGCTCAGGTAGTTCTGGAGCCAGGACTGGCGCAGGTCGCGGTGCGAGAATCCCAGCGCCCCACGGTTGGCAAGGTACATCGATTCGTAAGCGTGGTAAGACACCGCATCGGCAAGGTCGATCAGGTCGGGGTGCTGCCTGAGCGTCCGCACGAGGAACCACGGCGACCCGGCGGTCGAGCCGACGACGACTTGTCCGTCGGTGTCCAACTGTTTGATGATTGGTGCGGCGGTACGCACCAACTCGGCGTAAATGTCCTCCAACGAGCGTGGGTCGTCGGGAGCCTTGTGCAGAAAGTGCCCGTTGGGCTCGTTCCATATCTCGTAGTACTTCACGTGATCGCGGGTGGCTCCGACCGCCGCCGCGACAAACGCCCGCCAGTCGTCCATGTCGCGTGGTGGGTACTTCTTGAACGCCTGCCACCCCGTCGTTCCCTCGGGCATGGTCGAGGCCCACTCGGGCGTGCCAAAGAGTATGGCCATCGGCTCCAGACCGCCGTGGGCCAGCGCCGCGACTTCGTCGATCGGTATACGGATGGGGCCGTGGGCCTTGGGTTGGGCGACGAACCACTCGAACCCGTAGTAGAGCCGCACACGACTGAAGCCGATGTCGCGGAGCGTGGATGCATGGCCGGCGTAGTTGGTGTGCCTCATTTGCATGCCTAGAAACCCGCCGACAGGATCGGGGCGCGGCCGGGGGATCACGGCCAGGTCGTCGTTGACCACCACCAACTCTCCGTCGTCGCGCTCGGCGCTGACCCGATACCACCCCTGACGCAGGCCCTCAAGAGCAATGTCCGTCCATTCGCCGGTTGCCTTAGTGTCTCTCAAAGAAACGGGCAGGGTGCTTACGACGCTGCCCGACTCGTCAGTAACCACCAGTCGGACCGGTTGTTCGTTGCTCAGGTCGGCCCATCGCACTCGGGCGACCACGGGCTCGCCGACGAACCGGATGCCGTCGGGGTGGCCCTTCTCATCGACCAGATCGAGACCGAGCCTCGGCTTAACCTGCGTATCGTCGCTTCCCAGTTCAACCAAGCTCACGGATCGCAGCAGGCCGGGCGATTCACCGTTGTGGCGGAGCATCAGAGCGAATGACTGGCTCGAACCACTGACCATCTGCGCGTCGGGGCGCGGCCGATACGTGAAGGTTGCCGATCCGCCCGAAAACGTTGGCTCGAACCGCTCGTTGTCATGCGTCCACTGCCCGGGGCGCACGAGAAACACGTCCAAGTCGCCGGGCGCAAAGTCGCCCCGGATCGTGATGCGGTAGTCACGACCATAGTCCAGACGCAGCGGGACGCCGCTGAACAGCAGGTGGAACGGCTCGCCGGGGAGCTGCAACCCTTGCCCCGCCCCCGCCTCAAGCGCATCGGCCACGGCTTGCGTCGATGAGATCGGCGACATTGGGCTGCGATCCCGCTCGTTGTGGCGGAGCGTCCAGTCGAGGTGGCCCAGGGCGAAGTCGCCGTTGCGAAGCAGCTCGCCGCGGGGTGGCTCGGTTGGGGTGGCCAGCGCGAAATCGTCCAACTCCTCGATCCGAAATTCGCGCACCTGAAAAGCGCCGACCCCATTGAGTTCCATGACGAAGTCCAGCCGACCGTCGCGCTGGGCGCGAGCCTGCACGACGTACGGCGACCACTGGCGATGCAAGGGCAAGCGCAGCCGCTTGCGGTGATCCAGGAACCGATTCACGTGGACCTGCTCGACCTGCCCGACGCAGCGGGCATCGAGCGTCACGCGGTAGACCTTGCCACGCTGGGCCGGCAGATCTCGTGTGAGCTGCAGGAAAGATTGGCTCGGGATGTCGATCTCGAGCACCCGCCCATCGCCCGTGTCGACGAGCTGATGAGCCGGCGGGCGATCCTCGCCGAGACCGCCCGGGGACTCGGTCCATCCGGTGGCCTCGACCGCGTCGGCTTCGGCGAAGCTGCCGTTGAATGGGAAGACCGACTCGGGAGCCTGCCATGCGAGCGGCGCCTCGTGGCCGGCGGGCGGATCGGGCGTTTCGTGCAGAGGTGGGCTTGCCGTGATCCTCAAGTCGTGGACGTCGAAAGCACCTGAAGCCCGCCAGAACCCGATCCGCACCGTGATCGCGTCGGCGCCTTCAGGGATCGACTGCGTCGCTTGCTCGAACGACCATGCCGGGGTGTTTTCATGCAAGTGCAAGCGAAACTGCCCGACCTTCTCGCCGGCTTCCAGGAATTGCACCTCGACCGCCGCCGTCTGGTAGCCCGCGCTGCCTCGCTGCAACTCAACGACCCGCCCGAGATACGACGCCGTCAGGGTCGTCGCGCCCCTCGGCAGCGGAATGTCGCGGGCCCAGATCGTCTTGTCGTTATTGCCCCGATCGGTCGTGATCCGCAAAAACGCGTCGTCCGCCTCACCAAGCAACGACACGTATTGCCGCAACCAGCCATCGACGCTCCAGCCAGCCGGCATGCCGTCGGCATCGGCACGAAAGTCGCCCTGCGGGAGCAATTCGGTCGGCTCGCCCCTCGCCGACGCCGCAATAGGGCCAAGCACGCACGCCAACACGCTAAGCATGATCGCCATGAGACCAGCTCGG
Source organism: uncultured Planctomycetaceae bacterium (assembly GCA_964395825.1). Lineage (GTDB taxonomy): Bacteria > Planctomycetota > Phycisphaerae > Phycisphaerales > Zrk34 > JANQFT01. The sequence continues at coordinate 3,311 of CAYNCM010000113.1, read as the reverse complement.
TGAAGAGCGGGACTGCGAGGCCGGCCACGTGCGTCCCGGTCGGTCCGTACGTTTGCCGGCTTGCCGAGGCCGCATATCGCCGCTGGATGCATCAGATCGATCATGGTTCTCGTGTCTCTCTCTTGCTTGTCAGTGAGGCAAATCGACGGCGCAACTGCCGTGCACGTCGCCTCACAGGTGCAACGATACGGACTCTTGCAATGACAGACGTCACGCGTTGAGCGTGGCGTGGGGCGTCAGGCTTTGACTCGCCGACTCAGCACCAGCGCACCGCCGAGGCTTAGCAGCGCGAGGGACGCCGGTTCCGGCACAAGCGTCAGGGCCGCCGCGTTGAGCACACCACGGCCGCTCTCGGGGTCCAGAATGACATCAAGCGTGGTGGCGCCGGCGGTGAACTCGACGGTGACGAGTTGGCCGGGCGTGTTCTTCTGGGCGAGAACACCCAACGTGTCGCTGCCGACTTCAACGTCCCATCCACGATCCGATGAGTCCTGACCACCAAGCATCTGCAGGCGATACTCAGCGCCAATCGACAGATCCTTGAGCGTGATCGTGCTGAAGCTCGGCGTACCCGATCCGGGGGTCTGCCAGCGTTCGGTCATGACCTCCGCCAGTGCCGCGTCGGTAATCCCCATCGTCGTCGAGATGGGCGTGTTGTTTGCGCCCATGCCATCGAAGCCCGCCAGCCCAAGGTCGGTGTTCGTCCCGGCCTCGGCCGCTTCGTACGGGGTGAAGGTGACGCCGTTGATCGTCTGGTCCGACACGCCGTCCTTGTCCTGAACGAAGTTGTACGCCCAGAGGATGGTGTTGCTGTTGTCGAGGTTCGAGCCATCGGCGGCGAGGTCCTCGGTGGTGATGGTGGCGGCGTGGGTCAGGCCGGTCATCATGACCACGGCGACGAGGCACAGTTGCTGGATACGATTGATCATCTTGTTTCCTTTCTCACAAGTGTTTCGGTATTCGGTTGCGGTTCGTTGCTCAGGCGGTTCACGGTTGCACTCAGGTTCGTGTTCGCATTCACAGTCCTCCCATGGCATTCGGTCATGAACGACATTCTGGTTCCACTCGATCCGGCTCCGATCAATAGCCCGGGGGACTTTGTCGGCCGGTGTGAGGGGTTCGTCCGCCCAGCCAGAAGGGAGTGACGTCCCAATCCGGCGGGATCGACTCGTATTCCAGGCTTTGGGCATGGCCGTCGAAGTAAAGGAAGTTGGCCATGCCTTGGGGAGATAGCTGGTGGCGAGGCGTGGGGAATTTGACCTGCCACGGTGCGACGCCGTCGTCTTCGGTATGGTCGTTGATCGCTGATCGAAGATTGAAATCGTTGCCGCTTCTGTCGCCGGTAAGACAGGTTTCGCTGGGGAACTGGCTATCCCTCATCCGCAGCAGGTAGTTACTTCGTGGCTGGTTCTGCACGTCGTTCCAGCCGGCCGCGGCCCAGCCGACATACTCATTCTGACCGTAGGAGGGGTAGATGGGATCGAGACTGTCGTTGACGGCCCCGGGGTGGTTGTGGTCTTCGATGGCAGCGGGGCAGGCGAAGGGCGTATCGCGGTTGTCCACCAGCCGCTTGGCCCGCTCAGACTCGGTTTGGCCCTCGCCTCCGCCGTAGGCGGAGAGTTTCATTGACCAGACGCTGTACTTTTCATCCGGCCAGGCAAGTTCATCCCAGTAGGTTCTTGGCAGCAGGTCGTTCCAGTCGTGAGCGTACACCTGGTACATGAATCCCTGCTGGCGAAGGTTGCTCATGCATCGCACACTCTTGGCCGTGGCCACCGCCTTGTTCAGCGCCGGCAGCAGCATCGCGATCAGCAGCGCGATGATGCTGACCACCAGAAGCTCCACCAGCGTAAATGCGGAACGACGTTTCATCGCATGAACTCCGATCCGTCGGCCGGGCGCAGGGTGGAACCCTCGTGCCAGTTCGATCGAACGAGTTGGGAACGCAGGTCACCGGGTGGGTCGGCGAGCAACTGGACGACCATCCGTGCGACCTGTCGGCCGAAGTCGTAGCGGTTGAACTCAACGTGGCTGAACTGGGGGGTGGATCGGCGAAGCTGTTCGTTGGATTCGCAGCAGGCCAGGCCGAAGGTTCGTCCGGTTACGATGCCCGGCAGGCCGATCTGACTGATCAGCCATTGGGCGTGGTAGGCGGCCGATGCGAGCAGGCAGGTATCGGGCTGAATGTGCGGCTCGATCGTGCTCAGGTCCGGTTGCTTCTTCCATTCGGGCAACGGGACGGTCTGGACATCCAATCCGCGCCGGTCGGCCGCCCGCTGCGCCCCGGCCAGACGCTCGCCCAGACTGTAATGCGGCTCGGGGGTGGTGGGGACGGTGAAGGCGATTCGACGATAGCCGCGGTCGGCCGCCTTCTCCACCGCCATCGCCCCGGCAGCCGATTCGTCTCGACGGATGCAGTGGGTCGACTCCCACACCATCGCGTCGGCCCAGATCACCTTCCGAGCCACCTGACGCACCGCATCCTGCACATCCTCCGGCATCGCTCCCAACACCACCATGGCGTCCAGCATCTGCTCACGGAACACCCGCGGAAGACGCCGGTCGGGCTGCGGCAGGTCGCTCAGTGGCACGATCGCCGAGACGTAGTCCTCCGCGTCAAGGGCATGGTTCAGTCCGAGCACCGCTTCATACAGGGCCGGGTGGGTCACCCACTTGGTGGGCGTATTGTGGTTGGCGACAAGGATGCCGACGATCCCGGTCGAGCGGGTGACCATGGACCGTGCGGCGGCGTTGGGCCGATACCCCAACTCCGCAGCCGTGGCCTTGATCCGCCGGCGCATGTCGAGGCTGATCTTGCCCTGATCCCGCAGGGCATAGGAGACCGCCATGCGGCTGACTCCCAGATGATCGGCGACCTGTTGCAGTGTCACGGACATGGCTTGCCTTGCGATGAGGTTTACCGCTACACCTTCAGAGTGTATCATGCGGCCCGGACCAGTCAAGGAGTTCTTCCGAAAAACCGCCATCGCGCATCCGCCGTGATGCTCCTCGACGAGCCGTTTAGCGGCCTCGACGCCGAGCAGACCTGGCAAGCCAGGCCACTGATCGTCTGGCGGTATCCGGGCAAGAGCGGCAACGCGAAGGATGCGGCCAACTGGCTGGATGAGCGGGGCGAGCCGTTGACCCGGTCGCCCTGGTCGGATGTCGACGACGCTCAAGCCGGCCGCGCCCGCGTGAAACACCAGATCGACGGCGACGGCCGCCTCGTCGCCGAACGCCGTATCGGCGGCAATGTCGGCGGCGGCGTGACCAACGACGGGCAGATCACGCTCGACGCCACCAGCGCGGCG
>CAYNCM010000112.1:0-8307 GCA_964395825.1 uncultured Planctomycetaceae bacterium | reverse complement strand
CTACGGCTGGCGGCTGAACTTCCCGCCGAAGATCAACGGCAGACACGGCACTAGGCACCTTCGGGGCTTCGGGTCGGCTGACAGGCGAAGGCCACGTCGGCGGCCTGGCGGTTGGCGGCGACGTGGTGCACGCGGATCAGGCGAACGCCTTTCGCCACGGCGATCGCGGTCAGCGCGGCGGTGGCCGGGTCGCGCTTGGCGGCTTGCGCGATGCCCGTGATCGCGCCGAGGAACCGCTTGCGCGATGCGCCCAGCAACACCGGATAACCGGCTTCGACGAAGCGGTCGAGGCCGGCGATCAGTTGCAGGTTATGCTCGGTCGTCTTGCCGAACCCGAGGCCCGGATCGATGACGAGGTTCGCCCGGTCAATGCCCGCGGCTTCGCCGGCTTCAGCGCGGTCAATCAGAAATTGCCGCACTTCGGCGACGACATCGTCATAGCGCGGATCGTTCTGCATGGTGGCCGGTTGACCGAGCATGTGCATGAGGATGAGTGGACAGGTCCGCTCGGAGACGAGGCGGAACATGTCCGGATCCTCGCGCCCGGCGGACACATCGTTGACGATCATCGCCCCGGCATCGAGCGCCGCCTCGGCCACGGCGCGGCGCGTGGTGTCGATGCTGACGATCGGCACATCGCCGGCCGGCGTGCGCCGTTCGCCGATGATCTGCTCGATCACCGGCGACACGCGGGCGATCTGCTCATCCGCATCGATGCGCCGGGCGCCGGGGCGCGTCGATTCGCCGCCCACGTCGAGAACGTCCGCCCCTTCGGCGAGCATGCGTCGCGCCTGGGCCACTGCGGCATCGACATCGGCGAACCGTCCGCCGTCGGAAAAGCTGTCCGGCGTGACGTTCAGCACGCCCACGATCCGAGGCCGATCCAGCGGCAATACCCGGCCATGACCCAGCGAAAGCTGCATGAGACGATTGTAGAGCAAAACCGCCGAACCGCGGAGCCTGAACTCGGTTTCTGTCTCGCCGCCGCCGCACCGGATCCGGGCGGATCACTTCGGATAGCCGCGCATGAGGTACTGTTCGAGCTGGAACCGTTCGGCCAGGACGAACCGGACGGGGGTGTCGAAGTGTCTGCGGGCGAACTGGATGGCCCCGGGCAGGTGTTCGCGGGTGGTGGCGCAGACCAGTCGGCCGTCCTCGCGCCGCAGCGGCAGCAGGTGGTATTGCCAGGCGGTCCGACCGTCGATGCTCTGGAGCACGCCGGTGTGGCGCGGCTCGACGACCAGGTCCACGCGCGGACAGTGCTGGATCATCTGCTCGCCCCAGGCCTGCCAGATCGCCTGTTCGTCGACGCCGAACGTGCCGGCGGCGATCTCGCCGAAACGCTGATGCGTCTGGTTCTGCTGGGCGAGAACTTCGCTGACCTGGTCGATGCTCAGCACGCCACGCTCGATCAGCAGCTTCCCGATGCTTTTATGGCCCACGGCATTGACCTCCCGGTGTACGCTCGCCGCTGCGGACTGATCGGAAAGACGGGTGGAAAATCTCCAGCGGCGCTATGATCATTGTCGGAAAACCGGGCCTTGGAGGTGCAATTATGACGGTTCGGGGATTGGCGAAGACCACCGGGACCTGGTTCGCCGGGTCTGACCGGTTGTTCGGCGGGCGCGGCGATGGTTAACATGGCCCCCGCGACCATTCCCCGGGAGGCGTTCGCTCATGTTCACGCTTCTGATCGCCGTGGGGTCTTTCGTCGGTTTCATCGTGGCCTACCACACGTATGGCCGATGGCTGGCCCGGAGGATTTTCAACCTCGATCCGAGCGCGACGGTGCCGAGCCGGCAACTGACCGACGGAACCGATTACGTGCCCAGCAAGAAGGAAGTGGTGTTCGGCCATCACTTCACGTCGATCGCGGGCACCGGGCCGATCGTCGGGCCGGCCATCGCGGTGTTCTGGGGCTGGCTGCCGGCGTTGCTCTGGGTGGTGTTCGGTTCGATCTTCATCGGCGCGGTGCACGATTTCGGGGCGCTGGTGGTCAGCCTGCGCAATCGCGGCCAGACCGTGGGCGAGATCGCCGGCCGACTGATCAACCGTCGGGCGAAGTTCCTGTTCCTGATCGTGCTGTTCTTCTGCCTGATGATCGTGATCGCGATTTTCGGGCTGGTGATCGCGGTGATTTTCGATAACTACGCCCAGAGCGTGCTGAGCGTGTGGATCGAGATTCCCCTGGCGTTGTTCGTCGGCTGGTGGGTGTACAAGAAGGGCGGGGGCCTGTGGTGGACCAGCCTCTCGGCGCTGGCGGTGATGTACCTGGCGATCGTGCTGGCGGTGTACCTGCCGGTGCTTCAGGTGGAGATTCCGGCGATTGTGGCCCTGGGCGACTGGGGCGGGCCGATCGTGGTGTGGACGGTCATTTTGATGATCTACTGCTTCATCGCCAGCGTCTTGCCGGTGACCACACTGCTCCAACCGCGCGATTTCATCAACAGCCACGAACTGGTGGCGGCGCTGGCGCTGCTGATGCTGGGCATTCTGGTGGCGGGCGTGACGAATCAGGCGGATTTGAGCGCCGCCCCGGCGGTGGCGAAAGCGATTCCCGCCGATGCCCCGCCGCTGATGCCGTTCCTGTTCATCACCATCGCCTGCGGGGCGGTCAGCGGGTTCCATTGCCTGGTGTCCAGCGGCACGTCGAGCAAGCAGCTATCCAGCGAAAGTGACGCCCAATACGTCGGTTACGGCGCGATGCTGCTGGAAGGGGCCCTGGCGGTGATGGTGATCCTGGCCTGCTGCGCCGGCCTGGGCATGGGGGTGACCTCAGCCGACGGCGCGGCGCTGACCGGCCATGCCGCCTGGGCCAGCCGCTATGCGCCCGATAGCAGTTGGGCGGCGTTCGGCCTGCCGCAGAAGGTCGGGGCGTTCGTCGACGGCGGAGCGAACTTTCTGGGCAGCTTCGGGATTCCCCTCGCGCTGGGCGCGGGCATCATCGCGGTGCTGGTCGCTTCGTTCGCCGCCACCACGCTCGACACCGCCACGCGCCTGCAGCGCTACGTGCTCAGTGAGTTGGGACAGAGCATGGGCATCGGCGCGCTGCGCAACCGTTACGTGGCCTCGGCCATGGCGGTGGTCACCGGAGGGGCCATGGCGATGATGCCCGGCCCCAAGGGCGTGCCGGGAACCGGCGGGCTGATTCTCTGGCCGTTGTTCGGCGCGTCGAACCAGTTGCTCGCGGGGCTGGCGCTGATGGTCACGCTGTTCTACCTGTGGCGGCGGGGCAAGCGGGTGTGGTTCGTGGCGCTGCCGATGATCGCGATGCTCATTGTGCCCGGCTGGGCGATGATGCACTCGGCCGTGACCAAGTGGGCGCCGTGGCATGACGGCGGCAAGCCGTTGCTGTTCGCCTTTGCGATCGCGATCACGGTCCTGCAGGTGTGGATGATGATCGAGGCGGTGTTGATGTGGCCGCGTGCCCGTGGCGTGTTGGAAGAAGCGCTGCCGCCTTTGGAGCCTTCCGCCAATCGCTAACAGCTTCGAGCCTGGTGCGCCCTTCGGTGCGCGCGGCGCGACAAACCGAGTGAACGGTTGAAAGCGTCAAAGAAAAAGCCCCCGTGACACGGCTCCGATTCATGTCGCGGGGGTCGCCACGGCTTGAAGCCGCTTTGGTCTGGAATGTGGATCGCACCACCATCGTAGCTTTGGCCGATGGGTGTTTCAATGGCCATGTGGGCCGACAGGTAGAATTTGATAAGTGTCGGATAATAAAGAATTAACGAAGTTATCCACAAAACCTGATTACAACTCCAGCTTGTGGATAACCTGTCCGCGGCACAGGGGGTCGTCGGACGTTGATCCGGCCTGCTAACCGCTTCATCTGGCCGTGCTTATCTACGGTTACAGACAAGTTATCCACATTTTGTGGATCACTCCCGAAGACCAGGTGTCTTGTGGATATCGTCGAAGCGGCCATCGGGATGCTCACCCGCCCGCCCGACGCCGGGCCGATGATTCTCATCCCCCGCCGGCCGAGCGATGTGGTCTGCGCTGGCTGGTGGCAGTTGCCCGGCGGCAAAGTCGAGTCCGTCGAAACCCCCGCCGCCTGCCTCCGGCGCGAATTCCGCGAAGAGGTCGGCCTGGACGTGCGCATCGGCGAGTTTTCGAGCGCAACCCGCCACGATCGCTACGGGCGCTTCGCCTGATCGAGCAATTCGATGTCAAACAACCAGGTCAGCGGAATCGATTCACCGAGAATGTTGAAGTGGATCGCCTGGAGCGTGGCCGATTCGCCGATCGGCGGCGGGGTGAACGGCTCGAACCGGCCATCGCGCCAGCAGACCCAGTGCAAGGAGTCGGCGTTCAGCGGGCGGTCGAAACGAAACGTCGCTTCGATCGGATGGCCGCGGCTGCTGAAGCGCGTGGTGCGCACGGTCAGGCCGGGCAGTTCGATCGGCCGACCGCGCAGGTGTTCGGCATCGTGTTGCAGCACCAGACCGAGCAGATCCACCAGGCTGCGCTCGGCGGTGAGGGTGATGCGCCGCGCGCTGTCACGGGTGAGGGTGAGGGTGTCCATGCCGCTGGCCAGCGTGCGCACCTGGCCGGGAATGGGCAGGCCTTGTGCATCCCGGTCGGCGATGGCGTGACCGGCGTGCAGGGGCAGGGGATGATTCACGATCACCAGCGTCTCACCCGCCGCGGCGTCGATCCCGGCAATTTCGTTCATCATGCCCATCACTTGGCGCGGGGCGAACGGGGATCGGGTCATGGGCACGAACAGCACCGGCGCGATCAGAAGATGCATCGCCAGCAGAATCCCGCCGACGGCGCGCCGCATCCACCGTCGCGCACCGCGGCCACGCTCGAGGCCGCGCGATCCGCGGAACGCATCGACCAGCCACAGGCCCATCAGGGCGAACGCGCCGATACCCACAAACGTCAACTGCCGGCCGTGGGGAAGGGTCGTACACACCGACACAACCGCCAGCAACATGCCCATCGCCCAGAACCGCGCCGTCCGATCCCGCCGTACGAGCGGCCAGACCATCGCCGCCAATCCCACCACCAGCGCCAGCGCGACCCATCGGGCGGTCGGCCCAAGCCCGGCCAGGACCGACCAGCCCTCCGCCGGCGGCTGGGTCCATTGGCCGGCCAGCACCAGCGGCGCCCGCTTGGCCAATGCCTTCACGCAAGACCACGGCTGATCGAGTGGATCGATGTACAGCACCATCTCGCTGACGCCGTAGCCCTGCATCGCCCACGCCACCCGCCACGCCGCCACCACCGCCACGTACGGCAACAGACTCATCAGCCGCGATCGCCAGCCCGCCCGGTCGAGCGTCAGCGCCCAGGCGATGAGGTACGCCACCGCTCCCACGCCCGCCTCGGCCGACAGCAGACTCAACGCCAGCGCCGCCGGCCCGAACAGCGCGCCCCACCGCCCTCCGTCCCGCCGCCAGTGCAGGTGCGCCATCAGCGCCGCCATGCCGAACACCCCGGCCATCAGCGCGTTGCGGTTGGCCAGAAAGCCCACCGGCACCGCGTGCGCCTCATCCACCGCGAACCACACCACCGCCAGCCCCGCCGCCGCGCCCGCGCCGCTGATCCGCCGGTAGGCCAATCCCACCGCGCCGATCAACAGCCCGTACCAGACGATGCTGTGGGCATGCATCATCCACGGCCGGCCGGTGAAAAGGTGATAATCGAGCCACTGCGTCATCGCCGCCAGCGGTCGCCAGAACGCGGCCTTCGCCTGCGGATCGGTCCACCAGGGAAACACGCCCAGGTCCATCAGTGCGCCGGTGCGTTCGGCATCGCCATCGAGGAACGTGAACGTATCCAGCGGGGCGGGGAGGAGGTGATCGAACCGCTCGGAGCCGCGCACCACCCAGCGCTGGTAATGGTCTTCCATGGCCAGGCCGGCGTCGAGCGAAGCGAATGACAGCGCCGCGCCCGACGCGATCGCCCCGAAAAACCACCATCGCCATGCCCCGAGTGCGTTCGACATGATCGCCGCCCAGCATAGCAGCGCCGCCCGCCGCCCGGATCGGCCGTCTTGCCCGCGGACGGCGAATGTCTAGAATGGCGGCTCGGCGCGGCGACCGGCGGCGCTGGTTTTCCCGGTTGTAAAGTCCACTGACACGAAGGATGAGCACGATGGCGGATGTTCTCAAGGGTAACGCGGTAATCGGACAGTCCGGCGGGCCGACGGCGGTGATCAACCAGTCGCTGGTCGGTTGCGTGGAAGGCCTGAAGGCCGGCGGCTTTGCGGGCAGGATTTTCGGCGCCCATCACGCGGTGGCCGGCATCGTGGCCGAGGATTTCATCGACCTGGCCGACCTGCCGCAGGATCGGCTCGACCGGTTGGCCGAAACGCCCAGCAGCGGGCTCGGCTCCAGCCGGGACAAGCCCGATGAAGCCTACTGCGAGAAGATTTTCGACATCTTCAAGAAGCGGGACGTGCGCTATTTCTTTTACGCCGGCGGCAATGATTCGTCGGACACCTGCCGCATCGTCAACGAAATGGCCAAGGCGGCGAAGTACGAGCTGCGCGCCTTCCATATCCCCAAGACCATCGACAACGACCTGGTGTGCAACGACCACACGCCGGGCTACGGCAGCGCGGCGAAATTCGTCGCCTGCGCGTTCATGGGCGACGACCTGGACAATCGGGCGCTTCCGGGGGTGAAGATCGACGTGGTCATGGGCCGCCACGCCGGGTTCCTCACCGCGGCCAGCGTGCTCGGCCGGGCCGGCGACAACAGCGGACCCCACCTGGTCTACGTGCCCGAGTTCCCCTTGGGCCAGGAGAAGTTCCTCGCGGACGTGGAACGGGTGTACAAGAAACTCGGTCGATGTGTGATTGCCGTCTCCGAAGGCGTGCACGATGAGGAAAACGTGCCCCTGGCGATCAAGCTGGCCGTGGAGCAGGGCCACCACGTCGAGCGCGACGCCCACGGCAACGTGCAGCTTTCGGGCACCGGGGCGCTGGGCGATTTCCTCGGCCAACTCATCAAGAAAAAACTGAAAATCAAGCGCGTGCGGGCGGACACGTTCGGCTACCTGCAGCGAGGCTTCCCCGGCTGCGTTTCCAAGACCGACCAGGTCGAAGCCCGCGCCGCCGGTCGCAAGGCGGCCGAGTGTTCGCTGAGCGGGGATGTTGACGGGTCGATCGCCATTCAGCGCATCGGCGACGATCCGTACCGCGTGGAATACAAGCGGATCGAGTTGAACGACGTGGCCGCCAAAACCCGCCACCTGCCCGAAGAATGGATCGTCGACGGTTGCAACATGGCCGATGATTTTGTCCGCTACGCCCGGCCGATCGTCGGCCCGCTGCCGACCGTTGAACTTCTGCGGGCCCGGTGAGGCGATCGGCGCGACCGATAACCCGCTAACACCCTTTGGATGAATCATTGACGTGGTGGCACGCCGCGCGGGCTTGACAATTCGCCGTGACACCCTGACATAATGCGAAATTCAAAGGCCAGGGCCATCACGTTCGCCCAACTGGCCGGGCGGATTCGGCAGATCGAATCCCCCGCCCCAGGAACCGCCGGAAGGGGTGACCGCGTTGCAGCGGCCGGGCGCGGATGCTCCAGCGCAGCGTGAGGGTCGATGCGAAGGGCGTTATCGCTTTACCTTCCGAACTGGCCGATCAACCTGGCGCAACGCCGCCTGCGCCGCCGGCGTCAGGCCGGGCATGGCGCTGTCCCACGCCCGCGCGCTGATCCGGCATGGCCAGCCCCACGTCGAACCGGATCACCCCGCCCGCAGCGCCGCCGCCCTGCGGGCTTTGGCCGAGTGGGCCAACGGTTACCTGCCCCGCGTGCAACCCGATGAACCCGACCCCTCGCACCGCCATCCCCTGTCCGGGCTCTTGGCCGATGTGACCGGTTGTCGTCGGCTCTACCGCGGGGAGCGCCACCTTGTCGACCCACTGCGCCGGGCGATCGGGCGGATGGGGTTCGAGCATCGCATCGCCCTCGCCGCCGCCGTCACGCAACAAAGCGACACTTATCCACAGCCCAAACAGCCTCACACGCGAGCCAGGGCAATCCCAGTGCGAGGAAAGTCCGACAGACTGTTAGCGCAGTCGGTGCTGGCGTCGGTAGTCGGATGGGCAGATGCCGGTGAACTTGGCGAAAAAGGCGTGCAGGCTCTTGGCGTCGCGGAAGTCGGCGGCTTCGGCCACCTGGGTGATGGACAGATCGGTATCAGTGAGCAGGCGTTGGACGTTCTCGAGTCGAACCCGGTGGATTTCTTGGAGGGGCGTGCGGCCGAGTCTGCTCTTGAATCGTCGGTGCAGGAGGGATCGGCAGATGGAGACGTGGTTGACGACCTGGTCGACGGTGATGC
>CAYNCM010000111.1:0-8396 GCA_964395825.1 uncultured Planctomycetaceae bacterium | reverse complement strand
CTGCGGGTCGCGGCCAAAACCGATGCCCGAATCTTGGGTGCAGACGCAATACTAGCGGGGAACACGCATGAACACGATCACTGAGGACCACGCGCGGATCGCCGATGAACTGGTCGAACGCATGCACGCCAATGACGGGCTGGCGCCGATCGACCTCGAGCGGTTCTGGGCGGACGATGAGAAGGCCAAGGTGGATCCGTTCGCCGACGACTGTCCGCAGGTTCCGTGCGGCGTGACGATGAGCGGCGAAGCGGTGTGGGATGAACTGGGCATCGAGGAAGACTGGTATCGCTATCACCACGATTGGGAATACCGGACCGAGTTGAACCGGGCCTACAACGACAAGGCGGAGCAGATCGTCGGCCGGCGACTGCTTCGCGAGTCGTTCCCCCCCGCGGATCGGCAATACCCGCCGGTCAAGGATCTGGCCGACCTCTTCGAGGCCCGACGCGAGTGGCATCACTGGTCGTACTGGATTATAGAATCGGCGCATGGCGAAGATGAACTGAAGGCGCTGATCGATCGTGTGAACGAGCGATGCGAGAATCTGCGCGCCTTCATGCTTCCGGACCACTGGGAGGCGGAGAAGGATCGGCTGACGGCGCTGGGCGTGCCGCCGCCGCTGTATCGACACCAACGCGGGCCGGTCACGTTTGCCACCTCGATTTGCGGGGCGGAGAACGTGTTGTTTCTGATGATGGACCATCCGAACCTCGCCGAGCGCCTGCGCGATACGATTCTGCGGGCGATGCTCGAACGAGCGAGGATTCTCGATGAGGAAGCCGGCTACACGCCGGACACCGCGCCGCGCGGTTTCTCCTTCGCCGATGACAACTGCTGCCTGCTCACGCCGGACCTGTACGAGATGTTCGGCTATCCGATTCTCAAGGCCCTGTTCGAGCGCTACGCGCCCGATCCGGGCGATCGGCGGTTCCAGCATTCGGATTCGGCGATGGGGCATCTGCTGCCGATTCTGGCGCGGTTGAACCTGACCGGCTGCAACTTCGGGCCCACGGTGCTGGTCGAAGACATTCGACCGCACATGCCGAGCACCCGCATCGACGGCTGTCTGGCGCCGTTCACCTTCAGCCGAAACGAGGAACGCAACATCGTGCTCGAGTTCCTGCGCGACTTCGACCAGGCCCGCCAAAGCAAGGGCCTGAAGTTCGCCACCGCCGGATCGATCAACAACGGCTCGCGCCTCACGGGCATGAGGCTGATCATGGCGGCCATTCAAAAGTACGGGCGATACGATCGTTGAATCACTTTCGCCGCCCATCGCAATGGATGACGCGCGGCGGGCGGCCTATGCTTCGGGCGACCGGTGTGAGTTGTCGGGTCGCCCGGTCGTGCGAGCATCCACCTCAACCAGGAAGACAACCATGACAAGGCGAACGGGTTACAGCGTGATCGGACTGATGCTGCTGGCGGCGATGGCCGGCTGCGAAGCGACGCCCAGCGGCGGCGGCCTGGAACTGGGTTACGCGCCGGCGATGTCGCTGACGCAGACGGAAGTCGATCTCATCCTTGCCCAGGGCGAAGCGGCGGCGTGGAAGGAGCAATCGCTGCTCCGCGTGAACCGGGAAGGCGAACCGCAGGCGACGCGCATGCACCTGATCGTCGTCGATCGCCGCGGCAAGGTGATCGGTCGGCGTTCGATGGACGATGCCTGGGCCGGCAGCATTTCCATCGCCAACGCCAAGGCGTTCACCGCCATGTCGTTCAGCAGCAACGAGAACGCACTGACCAGCCGGGCGATCGGCGAACTGTCCCAGCCGGGCGGACCGCTGTGGCGGATCGGCAACTCCAACACCGATCCGGGCCTGATCGAATTCCCCGGCGGACTGCCGCTTTACAAGCACGGGCTGCTGGTCGGCGGCGTGGGTGTCAGCGGCGACGGCGTGGATCAGGACGAGAACGTCGCCGAAGCCGCCGCCAAGGGCTTCGAACCACCCAAGGCCGTCCGCATCGACACCGTCACCGGCGCAAGCGTTTCGTACACGAAATAGTCCGCCCCGCGATCCCGGCAGGGAACGTGGCGAGCGGCCAAGGCACGTGCGTTTGCCCTGGCGATGCCCCGCTCCGTTTTGACCAGAACACCAACCCATCGGTACACTCACCGGTTCCCACGGGCGAGCGCGGCTCGCCCTTTTTCATGCGGAACCGCGAACCATGGCGATGATCGACCTGATGGCGACGGCAAGCTTCGGCTGCGAAGCGGTGGTCGCGCGGGAATTGCAGGCGATGGGCTACGAAACGCAGACGCTCGGCGTCGGCCGCGTGCAGTTCGCCGGCGATGAACGGGCGATCTGCCGGGCGAACCTGCATCTGCGGGCGGCGGGGCGGGTGCTGGTGCGGATCGGCGCGTTCGACGCGATTGACTTCGGTGAACTGTTCGACCGCACTCGGGCGATGCCGTGGCACGAATGGCTGCCCGCGGACGCGGAGTTTCCGGTCAACGGCCGATCGGTCAAGAGTCAACTGTCCAGTGTGCCGGCGTGCCAGCGGGCGGTGAAAAAGGCGATTGTCGAGAAATTGCGCGAAGCGCACGGCGTGACGGACCTGCCGGAAACCGGTGCGACGTACACCGTTGAGGTCGCGCTGCTGAAAGACCAAGCGACGCTGACCATCGACACCTCGGGCGCGGGGCTGCACCGGCGGGGTTATCGTAAGCTGTCGGGCGAGGCGCCGTTGCGGGAAACGCTGGCCGCGACGCTGGTGAGGCTCAGTTTCTGGGAGCCCGGTCGGCCACTGATTGACCCGTTCTCCGGCACGGGGACGATCCCGATCGAGGCGGCGATGATGGGACGGAATATCGCGCCGGGCAGGTTGCGCACGTTCGCAGCCGAGCAATGGGCGCGGGTGCCGGCGTCGCTGTGGCGGGCCGAGCGCGACGCAGCCGAAGCGACAATCGTCGGGCCATTGCCCGAGCGCATCGAAGCCTACGATATCAGCGATGAGGCGCTGAGCCTGGCGCGATATCACGCCAAGCAGGCGGGCGTGGAAGAGGACATCCATTTCCAGCAGCGAGACTTCGCCGACCTTTCCAGCAAGCGCGAGCACGGCTGCGTGATTACGAATCCGCCGTACGGTCGGCGGCTGGACGCGGGGGAACTGACGGCGCTGTACGAGTCGATTCCCGCAGTGCTGCGGCGGCTGCCGACCTGGAGCCACTTCATCCTCACCGCATACCCGGACTTTGAGAAGCGGATCGGCCAGACCGCCGACCGCCGGCGAAAGCTGTACAACGGCCGCATCGAGTGCACGTACTACCAGTTTCACGGCCCGCCGCCGGGCTCGCGCCGCCACCCCCGGAAGCAGGATCGAAAGGATGGACGCGGTGGGACGGAAGAGGTGACCCCGGTCTTCGGCGGGTTGCCCGACGGCAGCGACCGACAGGCGACCGAGTTTGCCAATCGCCTGAAGAACCGCGCCCGGCATCTTCGACGGTGGCCCACGCGGCAGGGCATCACCTGTTTCCGCCTGTACGACCGCGATGTGCCCGATGTGCCGCTGGTCGTGGACCGGTATCAAGACCATCTGCACCTGAGCGAGTACGAGCGGCCGAACGAACACACCCCGGCCCAGCACGCCGAGTGGCTGGACCTGATGCGGCGCACGGCGGCCGAGGCGCTTGACGTTGAACCCGAACATGTCTTCGCGAAGTTCCGGGGGCGGCAGCGCGGCAGGTCGCAGCACGAAGTGGTCGACCACCGCGGCTACACGATCGAAGCGACCGAAGGCGGATTGAGGTTCATCGTGAACCTGTCGGACTACGTGGACACGGGATTGTTCCTCGATCACCGGATCACACGGTCGATGGTGCGCGATGCGGCGGCAGGCCAACGGGTGCTCAATCTGTTCTGCTACACGGGAGCGTTCACGGTGTACGCCGCGGCGGGTGGGGCGGTGTGCACGACGTCGGTCGACCTGTCCAACACGTATCTCGACTGGGCGAAGGCGAATCTGGCATTGAACGGATTGGACGGCCCGGCGCATCGACTGGTGCGGGCCGATGCGACGCGGTGGGTGTTGGAGCATGCGCCCGGCGAGCATTACGACCTGGCGGTGATCGATCCGCCGACGTTCAGCAACAGCACGATGGCTGATGGAGACTGGGACGTGCAGCGGCATCACGCGGCGCTGATCAACGCGGTGGCAAAGCTGATGTCGGCTGGCGGGACGATCTTCTTCTCGACGAACTTCCGACGGTTCAAACTGGACGAAGCAGCGCTGGCATATCTGGATGTGCGCGAGATCAGTAAGCAGACGGTTCCCGGGGACTTCCGCAACCAGCGCATTCACCGCTGCTGGCGCATGGCCGTGCGGCGCGGATAGTCGCCCCGGCGCCGAGGCGGGGGCCTGGCCGAAGCAGGGCGATGGATGAAGTCCGCCGGCTAAGGGGCCCGGCGGCAGGATCGGGGCGCCGGGGTATTCACATTTAACTTAAATGCGTATCTCCAGGAACGGCCATAACTGCTTCATTTGAAGCGGTTTATGTTGATTGATGGCGGGGTCAGATCGCCACGTCGACGCGGCGGCCGGCCTCGGCGCTCTGCACGGCGTAGTCGACCATGGCCATGGACTTGATGTTGTCGTGGCACTCGCCCTGCGGGGCGGGCCCGCCGTCGAGGGCCGCGAGAAATTCCCTCAGTGCGCCGTGCTGACCGCCGGCCACCTGCGGTTCGGGCGCCAGTTCCAGGTCGGCCAGCGGGCGGTTGAAGCCCTCATCGCCGGCGACGATCTGACCGGCCAGCACCTCGCGGTCGTAGACCAGCGTGCCCTGTTCGCCGATGATCCGCCAGGCCCCTTCCCAGGACGTGTGCATCCCTTCGGCGCACCACGAACCGCGGTACGTGAAGCGGATGTCGTCGGTCATGGTGAACAGGCAGTGGGCGTTCGGTCCGTCTTTGTACCACGAACCGGCGGGGACGTATTCCTCGGCGTAGACGCGGACTGGATCGAACTCGACGAACAGGCGAGCCATGTCGAAGTGGTGGATGGACATGTCGTTCAGCAGCACGTGATCCATCACATCGCGAAACCCGCCGAAGTGACAACCCATGAAAAAGTCGCAATGCACACTGGTGATGCGCCCCAGTTTGCCGGCGCGCACCGTCGCGGCGATCCGCTGATGGGTGGCGTTGTACCGGCGGGACTGGCTGACCATGTACAGGCGGTCGGCTTGGTCGGCGGCGGCGACCATCTTGCGGGCCTGATCGATGTTCTCGCTCATCGGTTTTTCGCCGATCACGTGCAGGCCGGCCTCGAGCGCCTGGCAGACCACCTGACAATGCGCGCTGGGCGTCGTCAGATCCACCGCGAAGTCGGCCTCGCACTCGCAAAGGGCAGCGGCCAGATCGTCGCCGGCTTTGGCGCCGGTGAACTGGAAATGGTCGATCTTCCGTTCGGCCAGCGCCTTGTCGAGGTCGACCACGGCAGCGATCTCCACGCCTTCGGCCTTCAACGGTTTGTGCCAGGCCCCTAGGATTCCGCCGGCCCCGATGATGATCGCTCGCTTGTTCGCCATGGTGACACCTGTTCTGCGCCAGGGGGTTGGATAAAGCAGGCCAGCGTACGTTGGGCGGCGGATGGATTCAAGGGCGCTTCGGGGGTGAAGAATAGAACGCCATGCGCAAAGCCCACCCATGACAGCGCTCACCTACGTCGGCCGGACCTGTCCTCCGAAGCCGTGGCGAAGGAGGATGCTCCGCCTGACCAGCCTCGCGCCCGACATCATCGAGGCGATCCTGCGTGGCAACGAGCCCGACGGCCTCAGTCTGGAGAAGCTGCGGAAGAACCTGCCGGTGCGGTGGGAGGAGCAGAAGAACGTATTTCGGGGCTCACGATGAACTGAAGTGGGCCCGGGTCCAAGGTATCGAGATTGGGTGTCAATCCAGCAGCTTGGTCTTACATTAGCGTGTCGTGCTGAAGATGCGGTATGGCTTGTTTGCCTTCTCCCACGCTCGCATTTTTTCGTAGAGCGCGGTGGCTTCAAAGTCACTCCACGCGATAGCGGCCCGGACAGCCGCTTCAAGCAACTCAAAAGTCAGTCTTGAGCACATTGTTCTGCCAAACTCCTCAATCAATCCGCCAACCATCGTGTGGCATAGATCATGACCGCTGCAGAACAGCCAAGCGTCCGGCGATTTGGCAAGAACCTTCTTTGCTTCTCGAGTGACACGCGAGATCAACACGTGCGGAGGCTGCGGCAGTTTCCCGTTCGTGCGTACCACGATCGCCTTTGCTGCATCCTCAACGGCAATTTCGAGCGACTTCTGATCGACATAGTCGAACGCGTTGACGCCGTTAGTACGAAGCCCCAAGCCATCCCGCTGTGAAATCCATCGCATGACCCCAACGACAGCCGACCACTCGGCGATAAGGTCAAGAAGTGGTCGCCCCGTTTCCTTCTCAATCTGAGCCACGATCCCCTTGTCGCCGTACTGAGCAAGTATGCGGACGCCTACACCAGCTCGCAATAGAGTCGACTCGAGATCTCTTCCGTCGCTCCACAGAAGCGATTTGTGCTTCTTATGCCGGCCTGTGAATACCCAGTCGTCCTGATCCACCAAGACAAGCAAACCATTGAATCCGCTCCTATCAAGATCGTCGAGTGCATCGATAGCATTAGGGCGACCGTGTGCGGGTTGCACGCTGCAGTGGTTCGGGCACACCAATGCACCGAATGTCTGAGCGTCACTGCCGCCTTCCACCAATAAGATGGCCTTTTGGGGGCTCGTTGTACGCAGCATTCTCAAGCGTGCAGCTACGGAACGACCTGTCACAGTGTTCAGCATCAGACCTATTCCCCCGTCAGTGGCACCAATACGATTTCGGGCGAGTGTGTGGCGATCAAGAAGTCTAAGTCACGCAGCCGCGAGATCGACATGAAGTTTCTGATTACTTGTTGCTGCCATGTAACGTGAAGCGACAGTTCTGGTTCGTCAACAAGTATGAGGGCATGCTCAGGAACTCGAAACAGGAGATTGTATAGAAGAACAAGTTGATGCTGTTCACCAGACGACAAGCGGTCTGGGGGCAAAAGCTGTTTCTCCTCGGTCAAGAACCGGAAGCCGTGTCGCATCGACACCTCGACCTGCTTGTGTTCGAACAGGTCGTTGATCATTTCTGTAAACAGGTCGACTCGCTCTACGAAGCCGTCAAAGACGGCTAGCTTGGATTCCATGTCATCAAGGTAGGTGGTTAGAACACGTCTGGTCATTTGATCCAGTTCGTTCTTAGGCAGTTCGATCTCCTCCTCACGTGTCTCGGTCATCACGCCCGCGGCAACAAGCTGTTTCCGTCGATCGATCACTCGCTCGTAGCGGGCACGTAGCTTGTCATCACTGACCTTCTTCCCGCCCTTGCCGAGAATGCGCTTGGGAAGCGTGCGATCAAGTTGTCCCGCTTTCTCTCCGTACCGACGCACGCGGTCACGTATCTCACGCCGAAGGTGATCCGCATCGCTGACAACCGTGGGAGCATTGCCGATATCTTCCCGGCGTCGTTGTCGCGACTCGACCTCTTCGTCACGTGTTGTCTCTGTGACAAGACGCTGGGTGTGTATCATGAATACTTCTACGCCATCGAGCGCTTTGGCCAGCTCTTGACGAGCCGGCCCGCCAGCCTCATTCAGCGATTCGCGGATTGACCGCGGTAGTCGATCGCGGAATCTGATTAGGAACTCTTCTGTCGTGAGCTCGCTGCCAGCACGATGGTCGAGCCAGCGATCCTCGCCGATCTGCTCGACGCCACGGAGAATATGGCTGGGAAAATGCCAGAGACGTTCACGTATTTCTTCTGGAATCGCAAGCACCTGCCCCGCATTACGTCCATTGACCTCAACATCAAGCGCAATGTCGATCTCGGAGGGCAGGAAGTCGTGTTCTGGCCTCTCGGTTCGTTTGGCGTTGGTCTTCCTAATCTCGACATGCGTGCCATCATCAAACCTAAGCCCCAAGATATCGCAAGGCATCTGGAACAGCCGCTCGATACGACCTTCAAGGGCATCTGCCACCAGTCGCAAGATAGTGGTCTTGCCACAACCATTTGGGCCGTGGAGGATTGTGACGCGATCGTCGGTTTTGAGGCCAATGTGGGTATCGGCGCGAGCGAAAAGACCGCTGACGTCGATGGACAGCAGTCGCTTTCGTTTCGATGGTGGGCCTTCGCCGAAAGTCGAGAGGATAATTTCCTGTAAATCCGATGAGACTACGCTCATGTGGTTCGCGATCTCAGACTCACCGTTCTCGGCAGCCCATTCTGTGATCACTCGTGAAGCGATGCCCAGTTCACGTGCTAGCTGAAAGACACGCTTCTGTTTTGGCATGATCGGCCTCCAACTGTGGCGCGCTGTTCTAATGGAACGGGCGGAGCCTGTACCCATCAACGGT
>CAYNCM010000110.1:0-8596 GCA_964395825.1 uncultured Planctomycetaceae bacterium | reverse complement strand
CCATGGTTATCGGATCATCCCCTGCCAACTCGCCAACGGGTGTGAACGGTTACCCTGATCGCATTGGCGCCGACGTCACCAAGCGATCGCAAGACGCTGTCACTGCCGCGCGCGAGCCCACGATTCAAAAGCGCAACTGTAGTATTAATCGGAAGCTCTTGCAGCCGTGGCGTGTTCGAGCACAGTCTGTTTCAAAACATTCATCTTCACCAGATCGTCGGCAGTGTGCCCGCCGCTGAGCGTCGCGCATAGCTTCACGCCCGCGTGCGCACCGAACACGCCCAGCCAATCGAGCGTCGCTTTCTGCAACTGCTCGGCTGACGCGGACATGGTGTTAGCGCCGTCCAGATCCGGTTCCATGCAGATGCGACCCGCGAAAACGTCCGCGATGGGTTGGAAATCTTCTTTGAGAGTGGTCAGGCCGCCCTGCGGCTTGAAGCCGTTGAACAGGCGGATGTTCAGCTTGTCCCGCCAATGTTCGGCCAACTGCTTGGCGGGAATACAGGAGTGGAAGTCCAGAGTGTCGGTGAACGCATCCCGCAACTGCAGTTGATAGGGTAGGATGAAGGTTTCGTACATCTGCACCGAGACGAACGGTGAATAGTCGTCGGCAAGGAAGGGCACGCGTTGGTCCTCAGGCACATCCATCTTGTCGAACGCCCGCTGCAGCCGACCGATTTCCTTCTCCGTGATGATCTGCAGTAAAACGTGCAGTTGCTCAGGGGTTCGTGAAGCTGTCGGTGCTGGTGCTGTGCGGCTCGCTGATCCCGGCGTCGGCGGTGCTCGGCTACGGGCCGGGCAACGACAAGACGCAGGCGAAGGAGTTGATGGACAAGGCGGCGCGGAGCGTGAAGCCGGACATCCTGTACGCGGACGCCGGGTACGACGCGGAGTGGGTGCATCGCTATTGCCACGAGGACTGGGGCGTGATGCCGGTGATCAAGCCGGCGAGGCACAAAGACGGCAGGCCGGGCGGGACGTATCGCTCGCTGATGACCGAGGCGACGCTGAAGAAGCTGGGCTATGGCCGGCGTTGGCTGGTCGAGTGCTACAACAGCGCGTTGAAACGGACGACGGGCTCGATGCTGAACGCGAAGACGGACCGCGCCCGGATGATCGACACGGCGATGAGGGTGCTGGCCTACGCCCTGCGGCGTTAGGCGGCGCGAGGCGGGGCGGAGAAGGTGTCAACAGGGCAGAGCGATGTGAAAATCGGAGCGACCTACCAGGTCAAGGTGGCCGGCAACCTGGTGCCGGTGAAGATTGCCCGGCCCCACGATGGCGGCGGATGGGACGGCACCAGTGTGAAAACTGGAAAGACCATCCGCATCAAGACCGCGCAGCGCCTTCGCCGACAACTGGCCGACGCGCCACACCCGGTGAAACAACCGGCGAAGGCAAGCACCAACGCCAAGGCCGAGACCAAACGCGACACGGGCGAACGTGGCGCGACGGGTGGCCAACGTAAGGCGAAGCCGATGAGCTTGCTGGGCGCGGCGGCGCACCTGCTTGCCCAGAGCACAGGTGACCCACGATCCGTAAGCTCCTCAAACGGGAAAGCTTTGCCCGCCGGTCGGAACCCGACAACTGAATCCAGCCAGCCCCGACCATCACGCATCACACCCCGCACGGCAGACACCGCCAATCGCAACGTGATGCGCGAAACACGACCAAGTGTCCACGGCCGATGTTCAGTGTCCACCGACGGGTCGAGCAACGCAATATTCGAACCGGTATCGACCTGACCTCACCCGAATCGTCCAGGCGTCATCCTGGTTGGCTGCATCGAGCAATCCCGAATGCCGGTCGCAGTTCGACAGCGGGCTGTCGTTGCAGCGGATATCGCGACCATCCAGGCGCACGACTCCCTCGGCTCCGGGAGGCAGGCTGATTTCTGTGAAACTGTCCGCTTTATCCCATCGCCATTCGCAGGCGACCTCGCCCCTGATGGTTTGAAGGACGGTCTTGGCCGACCGGACAATCGGGGCGCCCTTGGGATCGAAGATGACCCGCCCATACGCGGGGGCCGTCGGATCAGGCTGGATGCCGCCGATGTACTTGATGATGTAAGCGCCTACACTGCACAGCGGCGGGTGGTTGAGCGAACCGGTCTCATCGACACCCATCCAGTTCTCGGCGATCGTCGTGCCGTTCTGATGTTCAAGCCAGTAGCCCCAACTGGGGTAGGTGGTGTTCGCGACAAGCTGAGCGGCAATGGAGGCGTTGGGCGACGCCGGCAACACATCCATCAGGCTGCGCGTGCCGACGAAGCCGGTATTCAGGTGACCGTTGCGAAGATTGCGGATGTCATCGACAAGGGATTGAAGAACACGCGGCGTCTGGTCGTCGGGAACTAGGCCAGCGAATAGCGCCACCGCCTGCAGACTCTGGCGGAACTGAGTGCGCCGGGCGCTGTGGTAGCAACCGTCATCGGGGCTGTAGAACGCCGCGTGGAACGCCTGGCGAATTGCGTCGGCGCGGCGGCCAAACATGGTCGCGTCCTCATGCTTGCCCAAAACATGCGCGATGTCAGCCAGCCGGCGGGTCACAATGTAGTAGTACGCGGTGCCGTATGGCTCGCCCGATTCGGGTCCGGACCAGGGGAAAGAGATGGCGTCAGGCGGCAGCCAGTCTCCGAACATCCCGCGCACGATGTGCGGACCCGCATCAGCACTGCGTTCGGACTCGATGCTCAAAACGTAACGCCGCATGCCCGGATAGCACTCGGCGAGCAGTTGCAGATCCCCGGTCGTGACATAGTGCTGCCAGGGCACGAGCACGGCCACCGCGCTCCAGTTGGGATCGACCACCGGCGCCCATCCGGGATCCGGTGCGAACGCCGGGAACTGGCCGTCGTCGCGCTGGGCATCGAAGAGATCTCTGATCCATTTGCGGAAGAGCGGTTCGACCTCAAACATCGCGTAGGTGGTCTCGCAGGCAAGATGTCCGTCGCCGGTCCAGCCCACCTTTTCGCGATTCGGGCAGTCCGTGGGCAGCCCCATCCAGTTCGCCTGCAACGTATTCCCGACGGCCTTGTGAATCTTCGTGATGACTGGAACGTCACAGTCGAACGAAGCGGCCGAGGGCATCGGTGAATGCACCGGAACGGCGAGCAGGTCATCAGCCGTCAGTTCGCCGCGGTATCCGACGATCTCGATCCAGCGAAAGCTGGTTGTGGTGAAGTGCGGCTCATGAAAGATGGCGGTGTCTTCACCGGGCACCAGTCCGAATTGCTGGTACACATGGCGCCAGGGCAGCCGCTGCTCATCGGTCGGTGGCCGCTCGCTGTAAAGAATGGTGATGCGGCGGCCTGATTGGGCGGCGGGCAACCGCAACCGAATTCGTCCGCCGACGACCTGCGGGAACTCCACAAGGTGACGATCCACCGTGACTCGACGAACTGTTGACGGGCGGATGCCTTCAAACGGTTTGATGCCGGCGATCGGCTGTACCCGCAACTGTCCGGGCGGCGGCTCAACCACCACCGCCTTACTCGGCGCCGGCGTTGGCCGGGACCGGTCATGAATCTCACCTGGCCAATGGGCATCGAAAACCACATGGCTGTCCGTCACTTCCCAGGAGGCGTCGCTCACCAGGTGACCGGACCGGCCCTTAATGTCCCGCCAACTCAGCCAGGCCAGCAATTTGGGTTGTCCGCGCCACTTGGTCCCGTCGAACCGCTTGTGCCCCGTGGGCATGCAGTAGAACCCACGACCCAGCAGGCAATCAATCTCGTTTTCGCCTTGCCGCAGAAGTCCTGTAACATCGAACCTGCGGTAGTAGATGGTCCGGGTGTAGTCCGACCAGGCTGGATCGAGTGTGTCCTCACCGACGCGCACACCATTGATCTTGGCTTCCAGGTAGCCAAGTCCACAACAGTACAAAGTCGCGGCGTCGATCTCAGTGCTGATACTGAACCGCCTGCGGAATGTTGGATTGGGTTCGATTGGCGTCGATTCATATCGCTGTCGCCACTGCCAGATGTCCAACCATTGGTCGCGGCGTCCGGCCGGCACGGCGATCGGAGACTGCCGGTCGATCTGTTTGCGCTGCTCCCATCGATCCAGCCACGCCGATTCGGCCTCGACGCCGAGCCAGGCGGCGCCGTGCCAGTCCTGCGGTTCCATCAGCCCGGTGTGAAACTCGGACCACGAACTGTGTGCTTCGCCGTGAAGGCCATCGGGCGTTCGCCATCGGACTGACACCCGCCAGTCATATTGGGTATCTGAAACGAGCGGCAGGCCCCGTTCGAACCGATATGCCGTATCGTTGGCCATCACCCATCCACTGTCGGCAATCCCCGCGGCCCGGGCTTGACGCACCTGAACCCGAAACGCGACCAGCGCGAGACCCGGTGATTCAACCGTGGTTCGCAATCGCCATGAGAACCGCGGACAGGGCTCGTCGATGACGCTGTCGGATGGTCGCCCGTTGACGCAGAGATGGTAAATCTGAAACACGTCGAAGTCCTACGGTAAGGCACGCTGGTGTCGATTCATCGATGCTGCCGACCAAGTCGAATCATGTTACCGGCACAGGGCCGCTCATTGTTCGGGAATCCGCCATCCCCTGTCATGCCAGGCGGTCGGCCACAGCGCACTGTCGCTACGGCAGTTGTCCATATATCCGGCAAGATCTTCGGCCACATCCGGCATCGCGGCGGCGCGATCGTCGGCCTCCTGCGGATCCGTATTCAGGTCGTACAGACGAACAGGTTCCGTGCGACCAAACCGCACCGCCTTGACGTTGCGCCGGACATCGAGCACGGCCTGTCGCCCGGCCTTCCGCGGCCCCATGAAAATGAACTCCCAATACAGCCGGTCGTGGGCTGCCTGTTGCTCGGATCTCCCCAGAAGGGCTGGCAGGTATGAAAGCCCATCAGTCTTTACCGACGGCTCGATGCCGGCCAGTTCACAGGCAGTCGGAAGGAAGTCCTGGAACGCACTGACATGGCTGCTGGTCGTCCCCGCTTCGATCGTCCCCGGCCACCAGGCGATCGTCGGCACGATGATGCCTCCGTTGAATACATCCCGCTTGATCCCACGATGAACCGCGTTGCTGTCAAAGAACCGGCCTATTGCGCTTTCTTCCCATTGGCCGCCGGGATGCGGTCCATTGTCGCTGCTGAAGATCACGAGGGTGTTGCGGTGCTGGCCGGTGCGATGGAGGGTTTGTAGCAGACGTCCCATGTCTCGATCCATGCGACTGATCATTGATGCGTACTTCTTGTAAGCGTCAGGCCAGTCACGATCGTGATAAGCTCCGAGGTCCGGAGGGTCGTGGGGGCCGTGCGGAATCGTGTATGCCAGGTACATGAAGAAGGGCCGATCGTGCTCGGCAGCCAGGAACTCCAGGGACCTGCGGGTGAACACATCGTGGCTATAGGTGTCCGGCTCCAACGACAACCAGCCATCACCATCGCATAGCCTGTCGGGATAGTAGTCGTGCGCGGCGCGATGCGTATCGTAGCCGACGAAATGGTCAAAGCCTTTGCGTGTGGGATAGCCGGTCATGCCACGCGGGCCCAGCCCCCATTTGCCGATGCAGGCGGTTTCGTAACCGGCTTGCTGAAGCAACTGCGCGACGGTGGTGTCTTGGGGCCTCAGGTTCTCGCGGTCGGCGTCTCCGCCGGGGTTGCCCTTGATGTGGCCGATGGCCTGGCTCTGGCCGGTCATGAGGCAGGCACGCGAGGGGCCACACACGGGGCCACCGGCGAAGTGACGAGTCAGCCGCATGCCTTCGCGCGCCATCTGATCAAGGTGTGGGGTGCGAATATGCTTCTGGCCGAAGCAGCCCACCTCGCCGTAACCCAGGTCGTCAACAAGAATGAAGATGATGTTGGGTTGTGTGACAGGCTTGGGGGTCGCGGCGGCGCGTCGGGTCAGTGAAGATGTGGAGGCCGCCGCCACTGCAGCCGAACACAAGAATCGTCGTCGGGTGATCTTCATGAAACACCTCCTCCGGAGCATACAGGCCGGAGCCCTGGCTTAGAGTCGATTCATCGGGGCATCTGCCGCAGAGCAATCCCGCACACGGCCGCCATGCTGGTCGCGCCGTGATGCGATTCGAGCGCCGCTGGACAGCGTCAGTACGCGAAGAGTTCCCAGATGGAAGATGGACCAAATCATGGGGTGAATTGAATGAACTTGAACGTCTGCATCTGCGCGGTGATCGCTGTCTCAGTGGGCAAACGCTCCACACTTGATGCGCCGTAGAACCCGTGGACGTTCCTGGTGCGTTGCAGGATATACGCTGCGTCGTCGGGCATGGAGATCGGTCCGCCATGGCAGAGCACGATGGCCTCCGGGTTCACCGACCGCACCGTGTCGGCGATCGCCTGAACATCGGTCACGCACTGATCAAGCGTCTTGGCGGTGTGTGCGCCAATGGCCCCCTTTGTCGTCAGCCCCATATGAGCGACCACGACATCCGCGCCGGCGTCCGCCATCTGTTCAGCTTCCTCCACGTTGAACGCATAGGGCGTGGTGAACAGATCCAATGCGTGTGCCGTACGAATCATCGCGACTTCCAGGTCATAGCCCATGCCGGTCTCTTCGAGATTCGCCCGAAACATGCCATCGCACAGGCCGACGGTGGGAAAGTTCTGCACGCCGCTGAAGCCCACGTCGCGCACCTGCCTGCAGAACACATCCATCAGACGCGTGGGATCTGTGCCGCATACGCCGGCCAGGACGGGGGTATTCTTCACGATGGTCAGGACGTCGCCCGCCATGTCCATGACGATGCCGTTGGCGTCGCCATAAGGCATGCATCCGGCCAGCGACCCGCGACCGTTCATCCGGAATCGGCCAGAGTTGTAGATGATCAGCAGGTCCACGCCGCCGGCTTCCTGACTCTTGGCGCTGATGCCGTTGCCCGCACCCCCACCGATAATGGGTCGGCCTTCGCCGATGACGTTGCGAAGTCGGTTGATTACCTGTTGTCGTGTGAACGCCATGTTCATGGCTCCTCTTGGTTGTCGGTGTTGTAGAGTCAAGCGATGTTCGCCTGGCCAATCAGTCCCTGCATCATGGCCACTGCCTGGTCGGCGAATGCCTTGTCATTGATGTTGCAGTCCCGTTCCACCACGTCGATATCCTTACGGAGATTCGCCTTCAGCGCGTCGAACATCGCCTGGTCGGCGGCGCGATCGCAGAACCGTTCGCCATCACCATCGAGGATCGACACACCCCGCATCGGGATCAGCACGGCGACCGGGCCTGTGGCTGCGTTCGCCTTCGCGGCGAAGGCATCGCCCATGCGCCGATTCTCCTCGATATTCGTTCGCATCAGCGTCACGGACGGATTCCACTCGTAGAACAGCCGGCCGGCGTCGCGGTACTTTGCCGGCACCGTGTCCATCGGGCCGAAGTTGCACATGTCGATGCAGCCCGGCACGATCAGATGCGCAATGCCCGCCCGCCCCGGCGCCGCCAGACGATCGGGGCCGGCGTCAAACACGCCACCGCAGACATGGTCGGCCCATTCTGTGGTCGTGATGTCGAGGCACGCGTCGATCAGCCCTTCATCGATCAGGGACTCCATCGTCCGACCGCCGGTTCCGGTGGCGTGAAAGACCAGGACTTCATACCCGGCACGATCGAGTTGCTCGCGGCAGGCATCGACGCATTCGGTCGTATTGCCGAACATCGACGTGGCGATAACCGGGCGGTCATCATCATTCAATTCGGGCTCAGCGTCGACCATTCCGCATATCGCCCCCGCGGCGCGGGCGAAGATCATTCGACTGATGCGGTTGATCCCCGCGACGTCGACAATCGAGGGGACCATTGTGATGTCTTTGGCGCCGACATAGGGCGACACATCGCCGCCGGCGGCAGTGGACATGCACACCTTCGGAAATCCAACCGGCAGCGCCCGCATGGCGGCTGTAACCACGCTCGTGCCCCCGGTGCCGCCCATCCCGAACACGCCATCGATGCGGCCTTCGCGGTGTAATCCGGCGGCCAGATCCGCAGCGCCGGCGGCCATCACCTTCATGGCCGCGCCCCGATCGCGGGCCTCCCGCAACTTCAGCAGATCGCCACCGCCGGCCTGCGCCACCGCATCGGCCTCGATATCGACGGCGAACGGGCCGCGATCGCCCATGGTGCCGGTGTTCATCACCAGAACTTGATGGCCGTGCGCAAGGATCGCCTGTCGCACGAAGGCATATTCCTCGCCCTTGGTGTCCATCGTCCCGATGAGCAGAATCGTCTTCGCCATGATGTGTGCTCCCTTCTCAATGAGGACCGGCTGGGGGTTCCATGCTCGGATCGTGTCACTTGCGGACCATGCAAAGGATGGGGCGCCGAATCGGGCGCCACTGGGTTCGCCGCCATGCCCGGTGTCTCGTGCGCGCTTCATCCGCGGACGCAGGCGCATGCGGTCTGGCGGCCTTCGGCTGGTCCGGGGCGGCGAAACTCATGACGTGGCCCTGCTTCCGAGCGACGATCCGACGTGGACCGATTCGCCTTCCCATCGGTTCAGCACCAGGAGCGGCGCCGTGCTGAACCCGTGACACATCGACGCGATGCCGGCGAACGCTTCCGAGCCGGGCTGATACACGCCCGCCTCCCATATGGTGCGGCTGCCT
>CAYNCM010000109.1:0-8654 GCA_964395825.1 uncultured Planctomycetaceae bacterium | reverse complement strand
GGCCTGCCTTTTTGACAATGGCGGAAGCACGGCCGGCGCCGCGCCGAACCGCGGCCTCCGCGAAGCCCGCTGATCGAAAGCGACCCGTCGCGGTCAGGCGACGGCTCGCGGAATGGTTGATTGAACTCCACGCGCGGCGGTCGGAATCAGCTCGCTCGGCGACGGGCGATCAGCAGCCCGCCCAGCCCCATCAGCGCCAGCGATGCCGGCTCGGGGACTTCAACGATCTGGAAGCCCGCCAAGGTGCTCGCGTTGCCGGCTGTGCTGTCAACCAGCAGGTCGAACGAGTCGGCGGTAAGCCCGGAGTACAGGATGTAGTTGCCGGTGCCATCCGTGGTCGCATCGTCGAACGTGCCGGAGCCGTTCTCCAGTGCGACAGACACCGTCTGTCCGCTGCTCCCGTCGGGCGTCAGCGTGAAGTCCGCCGCCTGGGTTGGTCCGTTGTCGTCGGTCATGGCCACGTACACATACACGTCGTAAATGCTGAACGGAATCTGATCGACCGACACTGTATAAGTTGCGCCAGCGTTAAAAATGGCACCGCCCATCGCGCCGAACAATTCGGCGTTCACTGACGCGGGTGGCGTGGATTTGAAGCCGCGACCTTGGTGGTACTGCGTGAATGGCAGCACCAGATCGGCCGTGGTCACCGACCCCGAATCGTCGATCAGATCAGACAGCGTCGTGCTCGTCGCCTGACCCGTGTTGGTCCAGTTGCCGACGCTGACCACGCCGGTCTGCTCGGCACCTTCGATCCGGGTTTTGGCCGGGTCGAAGGTGCTGGACCAGTCAGTACTGCCAAATTCCGTCGCATCCGATGCAGCGCTGAAGTTGGCGCTGATCACGGCTGCCTCCGCCGACACCGCGAACAGGCAGGGCACCGCGAGGGCCGCTGCGAAACTTCCGAGATGCTTTGTGATTCTGAACATGTGCAAACCTCCCTTATTGGGGAACCATAAAAGAAACATGCGGCCGGCCAACACAGCGCGGCCGCGGAAACGTCAAAAGTCAACCGGCCCCGGCCTCCAGCGGCGGGGCGGTGCTGTCGTCGAAGTTTTCGAGCGTCAGCGGCACGGCGACGGGCGCGATCGGCTCGTTCGGCCGTGCGATCTTGCGGGTGAGCATCTCCACCGCCTCCAGGCCGACCTGGGCGGTGGGCAGTTGCAGCGTGGTGATGTTGCGGCCGATGCCGACGATCGGCTGGTGGTACACGCCGACGATGGACAGGTCGCGGGGGACCTTGAGCCCGGCGTGGAGGGCGGCGTGGTAGGCGGTCATGGCCGGGGTATCGCCGTTGCAGACCAGCGCGGTGGGCCGATCGTCACGGCGGAACCAAGCGCTCAGGTCATCGAGCACCGTGCTCAGGAACACGTTCTCGGTCAGGTCGGGGTAGAGCACCCGCGGCTGGAGGCCGGCGTCGAGCATGGCGCGGGCGTAACCGCGGCGGCGATCGGTGGAGCTGTGGTGCCCCTCGGGGTAGGTGGCGAGGAAGGCGATGCGGCGGTGACCCATGTCGATGAGCCGGCGCGTCGCCTGTTTCATGCCGCCCAGGTCATCGGGATAGACGCAGTCGTGGTCTTGTTTGGCGTTGAGCCAGACCGAGGGGATGCGGTACTGCTCGATCAGTTGGGCGAGCATGGGCGGGAATTCGAGCATGTAGGCGATCAGCAGGCCGTCCACCGCCCACTCGCGCAGGACCTTGGGGATGTAGCGTTCGTCGGCGAGCTTTTCATCGACGACCTCGCCGAGGGTCAGGTGCAGGTCTTTTCGTCGGCAGGCGCGGGTGAGGCCCCCGAGGTAGGGCTGATAGACCGAGCGCCGGGGCTCGGTGCTGGCGATCAGGCCGATGGCGTGGAAGCGGTTGGTCTGGATGGCGCGGGCGGCGGTGTTGGGCCGATAGCCGAGCCGATCGGCGATCGCGCGAATTCGCCGGGCGTTGCGCTGGGCGTCCGACCGTTCGCCGATGCGGTTGCGGTTGAGAACGTTGGACACCGTGGTCATGGAGACGCCGGCTTTATCGGCGATTGTCTGAAGCGTGGTGGAGTGGGTTTGCGTCAAATCCTCACCCGTCATAAAGTTGAAGGCTCGAACTTCAAAGGTTAATATATCCGACGATCAGGGGGTCCGCAAGCGAAAGATAAATTTTTTGAGTAGGCTGCTCGCAGCGCTTGAGCACGCAGTCCAGCCCCCTTGGCAGGAGTTGAATCGTGAATCACCGACCGAACATCATCTGGATCATGGCCGACGACATGGGTTTCGGCGACCCGGCGTGCTACGGCACGGGCCGGGTTCCCACGCCCCACATGGACCGCCTCGCCGCCGAGGGCGTGCGTTTGACCGATGCCCACGCCACCTCGGCGGTCTGTACCCCCAGCCGCTACAGCGTCATGACCGGCCGGTACAACTGGCGTTCGCCGCTGAAGCGCCGGCTGGTCGGCGGCTTCGACCCGCCCTTGATCGACCGCGGGCGATGCACCGTCGCGCGGTTCCTTCAGCAGCACGGCTACCAGACCGCGGCGGTCGGCAAATGGCACCTGGGTCTGGACTGGCCTGTCCAGCGCCGGACCGACAACGTGCGCGAGGGCTGGGCCGAACCGCCCAACATCGACTACACCCGACCGATCGCCGGCGGGCCGTGCGACCTGGGTTTCGACCGGTTTTTCGGCCTGGCCGGTTCGCTGAACATGCCGCCGTTCTGCTTTATTCGGGATCGGCAAACGGTGGGTGTGCCGGACCAGCCGTTCGAGCCGGACGACTCGTTCAAGGAGGGCTGCCCGCGTGGGAACATGGTCGCGGGGTGGGAGTTCGAGAACGTCGACGTGCGGCATACCGAAGAAGCCGAACGCTTCATCCGCGAGCGGGACGCGGATCGGCCGTTCTTTCTGTATCTCACCCCCTCGGCGCCGCACACGCCGTGGCTGCCGCCTGGGCACGTGCGTGAGCAGAGCGGGCTGGGGCCGCGGGCCGACCTGGTGTGTCTGATCGACTGGATCGTCGGCCGGGTGCAGAGCGTTCTGGACGAACACGACCTGACTGAGAACACGCTGGTGATCGTGACCAGCGACAACGGAGCGCTACGCGGACCGGAAGAAGAGGCGGCAGGCCACCACGCCAACGGCGCTTTGCGTGGCACGAAGGGCATGGCCTTCGAGGGCGGCCACCGCGTGCCGCTGATCGCCCGCTGGCCGGGCGTGGCGCCCGCGGGCGCGGTGTGCGGTCACCTGGTGAGCCTGATGGACCTGTTCGCGACCGCGGCCGAGATCGTGGACCAGCCGCTGCCGGAACACGCGGCCGAGGACTCGGTCAGCTTTTTGCCCCTGCTGCGAAACCCGGCGGATGCCCAGCCGGTACGCACACACCTCATCCAACACTCGGCGATGGGGCGCTTCGCGTTGCGCGAAGGGCAGTGGAAGCTGATCGACGCGTGCGATGACGGCAGTTTTGGCCACCGCGATTGGGCCCAGCCCCACGAGGGGGAGCCGGGCGGCATGCTTTACGACCTGGCGCGGGACCTGGCGGAGATGAACAACCGCTGGGACGATCAGCCGCGGCGCGTCGAGGCGATGATCGAACGCCTGATCGCGATCCAGGATAGGCCGGGCGCGGTACAGACTTGAGCCCCAAACATGAATAAACGCCCAAACATTCTCCTGATGGTCATGGACGACCAGGCACCGGGCACACTGTCGACGCTTGGCCACCCTTCGGTGCAAACTCCGAATCTCGATCGGCTGGTCCGCGGCGGCAGCTACGTCGAGCCTTACACCACCTGCCCGGTGTGCACGCCCGCACGGGCCGAGCTGCTCACCGGCGCGAGCGGACTCCGCAACGGTTGTCGGTGGTTTGATGAGCCGATCGATCCGCGTTACATGCTGCTGCCGCGCTGGTTGCAGGGGTCGGGCTATCACACCGTCCATGTCGGCAAGTGGCACAACGACGGCCACCCGCTCGACGCCAACCATGCTTTGGCCGACGCGATACTCGATCAATTCCGCACACCCGCCCAACAGGACTAATCCAGACCTGAGGAGCCACGCCTTGCCTTTGCCACTGAATATCGACCAGGTTTCGTTCAGCCGGCGCGAGTCGAACTACGCGATCAACCGCAACTTTCATCGCAACCTGCCACCGATCGGCGAGGTGGTGTTGCGGCACCTCTACGGCGGGAAGAATCTGCCGGTTTTCGCACTTCAGGCCGTGTGCGACGGTGCGGAGGTCGAAGCGCAGGCCTCGGCCACGACCGACACGTTCACGCTGACCGCGTCCGGCGGATCGGCGGAAATCATCATGCCCGATCCGAATGTCATCCGCGTTCGCACCGCCGGGCTGAGCCTGCGTCTGACGGGGCTCGGGCCGCAGTGGTCGCTGCTGGTTCCCGCGGGCGGCGATCGCTGGCGGTCGATCATCGGCAAGTCGAAGCTGTTGTGGGTTCCGCTGGCCGGTGAACTGACCGTGACCAGCGCATGGAAGCCCAAAGCGGGCGATCGCCACCGCCATCACGGCTGCGATCCGATAATCGCCGAACTGCCGGAGAATGGCGAACTGCTGCTGTTCGGCTATCAGAGCGAGATGCTGCCGCCCGACGCCGATGCGCTCGTGATGCGTGAAACCTTCGACGAAGCCCGCGACCGCGTTGCCGCCGACTTCCGGGGGTGGCTGGACGCCTCGCCGCTGGTGCCGCCCCACTACGCCGACGCACGGGCCACTGCCGCCTACATCGGCTGGTCGGCTGTCGTGCCGGCGCAGGGCAACTTCTTCGCGCCCGCCATGCTCATGAGCAAGAACTGGATGGTCAACACGTGGAACTGGGACAACTATTTCAACGCCTGGGCAAGCGCCTACCGCGATCCCGATTTCGCCTGGAACCAGTACCGGCTGCACATTCGCCATCAGCACGAGACCGGGGCGCTGGGCGATGGCATCAACGAGCAGTCGATCGGCTGGAGTTACACCAAGCCGCCGGTCCACGGATGGATTCTCGGGCGCATGATGAACGTGACCGACGCGATCGACCACGCGCGGCTCGAAGAAGTCTACGAACCGCTGTGCCGCTGGACCGAATGGTGGTTCACCTACCGCGATGACGATGGCGATGGCATCTGCCAGTACCACCACGGCAACGACAGCGGCTGGGACGATGCCTCGGCGTTCGACATCGGGTCGCCCAACGAGGCGCCCGATGTCAACGCGCTGCTGGTCGTGCAGATGGACGTGCTGGGCGAGGTCGCGGACCGGCTCGGACGCACCGCTGATGCTGAACATTGGAGACATCGCAGCGCCGACATGCTCGGCCGACTGATCGAACACAGTTGGCGCGATGGGCAGTTCGTCTCGATGACCAGCGGCACCCACCGCCACGGCGGGCCCGGTGATTCGCTGCTGAATTTCATCCCGCTGGTGCTGGGGCATCGCCTGCCGGCCGCGCAACTCGACGCGATGATCGACGGTTTGATGCGCGAAGGGCGTTTCCTGACCGAATGGGGTTTGGCCACCGAGGCGGTGGATAGTCCCCAGTTCCTGCCCGAGGGCTACTGGCGCGGCGCCATCTGGCCCCCGCCGATGATGATGATCATCGACGGTCTGGCCGACGCCGGCCGCGACGAGTTGGCCCGCGATCTGGCCGAGCGCTTCTGCCGCCTGTGCGCGACGCACGGCTTCGGCGAAAACCACGACGCCCTGACCGGTGTCATCCACTACGACCCGGCGTACACCTGGTCGGTCAGCGTCTGGCAGATTCTCGCCGCTGAATACCTGGGCCCTTGATCGGGCGCGTCGGTCAACCGGCGTAGTTCCCGTGGCGGTCGAGCAATTCGATCACGAACTGGTAAGTCGGCCAACTGACGTCCGGGGGTACGGTGTGGTCGGAATGGTAGATGTACCGGCGCTGGGCCATGCCCGCGGCGAGTTTGGTGGTGATTTCGTGTTCGATCTTTTCACGGTCGTTGCTGCCGAGCACCATCGCATCGATGTTGCCGAAGAACGTCAGTTGATCGGCGTACTGCCCGGAGAGCGTGCGCACATCCATGCCCGCCTTGGCCTCCAGCGGTTGCATGCAGTCGAAGCCCGCTTCGACAATCCCTTCCATCAATACCCGCACGTCCCCGTCGGTATGCAGGATGGCGTCCATGCCATGCGTGTGCGCCCAGTCGACCATCCGCCGGTGCTGCGGCTGGTAGATTTGCCGGTAGACCTCCGGCGAGAAGAACGGCCCGCGGTTGTAGCCCATGTCGTCGCAGATCCACATCCCGTCAGCCGAGCCGCCGATCGCCTTCAGTTGCCGCTCGAAGATCGCGAGAATGGCATCGGTGTAGACGGCGGCCATGTCGATCAGCCATTCCGGATCGTCGAGCGATCCGATCATCGCCGCTTCATCACCGATCTGCTGATGCACACCGGTGGCCGGACCGATGCCCGACAGGTGCAGCCATCGCTGTTGGCGCTCGGCGCGCCGGGCCTGGGCGATCGCCCCCTCTTCGTCGAATGCCTGTCGGTTGGCGACGAGCCGCGGCCGATAGTCGGCGCGCCACTGCTCAACATCCGTGCAGCCGAACGCCACGTGTTCCGGCGTGCCGCTGCGTTGCTTGTGCATCCGAACCGTGTTGCCCAGTTCATCGATGAAGGTCTGGGTGTGCTCGTCCTGGTCGATCCCATCGTGCCGGCCGGGAAACGGCTTCGGCCAGGCCCAGGACACCTGCACGAAATCACTCTGCAGCATCTCGCGCAACGTCTGGTTGTCGCCCTGGAGTCCTTCGCGCCGCCAGCGCGCGATGGTCTCCTTCCAGAAGTGATCGTCGCGCGGGATGCGGTCGTGCGGCTGGCCGCGCATGGCCCGGCGGATGCGCTGGCGGCTGGTCAGTTTCGATGTCGGTGTCGTATCGGTGGTGGTCATTCATTCACCTCGCCCGCCGCGGCCGGCTGCCAGCGCTGCGTGACCGGGCCGCCCAGGTGGCGTTCGCGAATCCTGGCGAACGTCGAGGCGTCCGTGACCACCTGCTGCGGGCGCGCGATGCTGCGGACCAGGAAGTCGGCCTCCGGCGGATAGCAGGCCGGCGGAACGTCATCCGCCTCGCCCCGGCCGACCGTCTCGCCCGGCAACCGATCGATTGGCGCGTTCGTCGGCAGGTCCGCCCCCTGGTATCGCAGGTCCATGCTCCATCGCACCGCATGGGTGTTGTTCTCGAAACTGGCGTGCGGGGTGAGATTGTGCAGCAGCAGCGCCCCGCCCCGGGGGACCGGGCAACACACCGGCTCGCCCGCCGGCAGGTATGCATCGGGAATCACCAGGTACGGCCGCGAGGGGTGCCGGCGATGCGTGACCACCTTGTCGTGGTGCGCGCCGGGAATTACCCACAGGCAACCGTTCTGCTCGGTTGCGTTGACCAGCGGAATCCACACCGTCAGCACCAGCGCCTTGTCGCAGTACGGCTCGAAGTAGCCCGAATCCTGATGCCACGGCACCGGCGACTTGCGATGGCTGGGCACCTTCGGACGCAAACGGTACACGCTGGAAGCGATGATTTCCGGCCCGACGATCGACTCGGCCACGTCCAGCAACTTCGGGTGACGGATCAGTTCGAAGAACGCCCGGCCGTGAAGCTGGCCGTTCCACATGCTCACCGCGACCTGGTCCGTCTCG
This sequence comes from uncultured Planctomycetaceae bacterium, assembly GCA_964395825.1. Classification (GTDB taxonomy): domain Bacteria; phylum Planctomycetota; class Phycisphaerae; order Phycisphaerales; family Zrk34; genus JANQFT01. The sequence goes on along the minus strand of CAYNCM010000109.1, from coordinate 1,018 downwards.
CGCGTCATCGCCGCCAGGCGATGCGCGAAGTCGAGATCGGCATAGGTCTGTGACAACGCGCCCGCGTCGACCAGTTCATCGGCCAGCCGGTCGATCGTCTGCGTGATCTCGTCAATCACCGGTTGCAGGTCGTCCTCGGTGAACAGGTCATTGACGATCAGGTAGCCCTGCTCGCGGAACTGCGAGCGCTGTTGCGGCGACAGGCCGCGCGATCCGTTCATGGCCGGCTCCTTGCGTGCGGGTCGAACGATCGTCGACCCGTTGACAATGTAGGCTCCCCACGAGCATCGTACAATTGGATGGATTCACCTTTACTGGTATATTTTCATTATGCCGTCGCACTGGACGATACCGTTGGCCTCGCCGCCGCGGGTGCATTTCCTGAGCCGCGCGCGATACCGCGCGGGCATGGACCTTCGCTTCGGCCTGCCAGGGGCATGGCAGGTGCACCTGTACCGCTACCGGGCGCGGCTGTGGATCGGCGATTCGGCGTTCGAGGTCGGCCCGGGCTGGGCGAGCCTCGTGGCCCCCGGCATGCCCACGCGATACCGGTTTTCCGCCACCGGGGATCAGCTCTGCGCCCACTTCTCACTGCCGCCCAAGGGCCGGGCCGCGGTAAGCGTGCCCGCGGCGTTCGACCTGGCCGGTCGGGCCGATGCCCTGTGGGACGCCATGGAACAGGGCCTGGCGTGGTTCGAGCGCCAGCCCGCCCGGGCCGGGGCGCGGTTGTGGGATGTGCTCTGGCAACTGGTCGATATTGGGCAGCATCCGCCCGCCGCTGGGGGCGAACATCCCGCGGTCGCCGCCGCGCGGGCGTTCGTCGAAACCCACCTGAGCGCGACGCTGACCGTCGCCGACGTCGTGGCCCGGTCCGACCTGTCGCACAATCACCTGTTGCGGCTGTTCAGCGCGTCGACCGGCCGGTCGATCGCCGGCTACATCCGACAGCGCCGCGCCGACCGCGCGCTCTATCTGCTGCGCCGCACCTCCATGCCGATCAAATCGGTGGCGATTGAAG
>CAYNCM010000108.1:0-8953 GCA_964395825.1 uncultured Planctomycetaceae bacterium | reverse complement strand
GCCACGCGGCGGTGGTGGCCCGCGGTTGGGGCAAGTGCTGCGTGGCCGGCGCCGGCGACATCACCATCAACGAAAAGGCCCGCAACATCACCATCAACGGCCGCAAGTTCACCGGGAAACACACGCTGAGCCTCAACGGCTCGACCGGCGAGGTGATGGCCGGCGCCGTGCCCACGCAGGACCCCGAACTGTCGGGCGATTTCGCCAGACTGATGAAATGGGCTGACAAGTATCGCAAGCTCAACGTCCGCACCAACGCCGACAGCCCCCCCGACGCCCGGCGCGCCCGCGAATTCGGCGCCGAGGGCATCGGCCTGTGCCGCACCGAGCACATGTTCTTCGAGGGCGACCGCATCCTCGTCATGCGGCAGATGATCCTCGCCGAGAAGGAAGCCGACCGGCGCGCCGCCCTCCACAAGCTCCTGCCCTACCAGCGCAAGGACTTCGAGGGCATCTTCAAGGCGATGAAGGGCCTGCCCGTCACCGTCCGCCTGCTCGACCCGCCGTTGCACGAGTTCCTGCCCCACGACGCCAGGGGCCAGACGGAGGTGGCCAAGGCGCTCGGCGTCAAGCCGGCCAAGGTCAAGGCCCGCGTCAGCCAGTTGCACGAGATGAACCCGATGCTCGGCCACCGCGGCTGCCGGTTGTCGGTGACCTATCCGGAAATTCTCGAAATGCAGATCCGCGCCATCACCGAGGCCACGATCAACTGCCGCAAGAAGAAAATCGACGCCCAGCCCGAAATCATGATCCCGCTGGTCGGCACGCAGAAGGAACTGACCATCCTGCGCGAGCTGACCCTGGCCACCATCAAGCAGGTCAAGGCCGAGAAGAAGTTCAACGGCAAACTGGCCATCCCCGTGGGCACGATGATTGAAATCCCCCGGGCGGCGCTGACCGCCGATGACGTCGCCCAGGACGCCGACTTCTTCAGCTTCGGCACCAACGACCTGACGCAGATGACCTTCGGCTACAGCCGCGACGATGTGAACACCTTCCTGCCTGATTACATCGAACAGGAAATCCTCGAAAAGGATCCGTTCCAGTCGCTCGATCAGACGGGCGTGGGGCAACTGGTCGACATGGCCGTGAACAAGGGCCGCAGCGTGAAGAAGTCGCTCAAGTGCGGCATCTGCGGTGAGCACGGCGGCGACCCGTCGTCCATCGCCTTCTGCCACCGCGTCGGGCTCAACTACGTCAGTTGCTCGCCGTTCCGCGTGCCCATCGCCCGCCTCGCCGCCGCCCAGGCCGCGCTGAACAAGTGAACGACTTGTGAAATCGGAAAGCTGAAGTCTCCGACCTCCGCTTGAAAACCCCAAAGCCCACGCATGGCCATGCGTGGGCTTTGCGATGGGCGTGGGCCTGCGGGCCCGCTTTGGCTTGGGCCGCACCGGATCTCACGGCACATCGATGATCACTTTCACCACTGCCGCGCGGTATTGGGCGGCGATGTCATAGGCTTTGTCGACCTGCGCGAGCGGAAAGCGATGGGTGACCATGACATTCAGATCGGCCCGGCCGCCAAGCGCCAGGTCGATGGCGCGGGGATAGGTATGTTTCATGCGGCGACAAAAGGCGAGGGTCAGGCCCTTCCGCCGGGCGGTCGAGTGGGTCATCGCGAAGCGGTCGTCGCCGGGAACACCCACCACCACCATGCGTCCGCCGGGTCGCAGCATGTCGGCCGCCTGCTGGATCGACGCATCCGACCAGGCGCACTCGATGACGATGTCGACCTCCGGCGGATGGTCCGGGTCGAACGGCTTGCCGCCGCATTGCTCGGCCATCGCCTGTCGCCAGGGCAGCGGATCGTGAATGAACCGTTCCGCGGCGCCGGCGAGGCGTGTGGCGATCAGCGCGCACAGCCCGATGGGCCCGGCGCCGAGTATGGCCACCGACCGGTGGGGTTGGATGTGCGCCAGGTCCGCCGCGTGCAAACCCACACCGAACGGTTCGAGCACGGCGCCCGCTACGTCGTCGATTTCATCGGGCAGCGGGAAACACGCCGACGCCGGCACGTGCAGGTGTTGCTGCATCGCGCCCGGGGTCGGCCAAAGCCCGCAGAACGGCAGATCGCGGCAGAGGTTTGGATGACCGGCAGCGCACAGGTCGCACTTGCCGCACGGCCAGGCGGGGTCGACCGCCACGCGTTGTCCTTCGCGCAGGGGCTTGCCATTGCCGTCGAGTGCGCCTTGGCCCGGCTGCTCGACCACGCCGGCGAACTCATGCCCGAGCACCAGCGGGCCCTGCAGCACCGTGTCGCCGATGCGGCCGTCGGTGAACGTGTGCAGGTCCGACCCGCAGATGCCCACGGCGGTCGGATGCACCAGCGCCCACCCGTCCGGCGGCGGGCCGGGGTGGTCGAGGGGTTCGACGCGCAGGTCGCGCCGACCGTGCAGGCGCGCGGCGATGTTGACCGATGAAGTCATCGGTGGAGTGTACAACGGCCAGGCGGGTGATGCGCGCACCGGCCCTTTTCGGAAAGGCCCAGGCCGTGGCGCTCATTCTTCCGGCAGCGCCAGCAGCACGAACCGCTCGGAATCCTGTTCGACCACGCGCAGGCGCACGCCCTGGGCCAGGTCCACGTCGCCCATCGCCTCGGCCAGTTGCCTGGCGCTGTTGACTTGCTTGCCCATCACGCGGGTGATCACGCTGCCCGGTCGCAGGGCCTTGGCCGCCGCGGCGCTGTGCGGGCGCACGCCCTCGACCACCACGCCCTTGCCCCGCGGCAGGCCCAGCCGCTCGGCCAGTTCCTCCGGCACCGCGCCCACCGCCTCGATCCCCAGTTTACGCAACGGCTCCAGCGCATCGTCATCCACTTCGTCATTCGTGCCGGGCATCACGCTGTCCGCGTCATCCAGGTTCGCCAGGTTGTCCGGCTGTTCGGCCAGCTCCACCGTCACCGTCTTCATCTCGCCCTGGCGGAACACCTTGACCTTGATCTTCTCGCCCGGCTTGACCACCGCCACCCGCCGACGCAGATCACCGGCGCCGTGGACCGGCTGGCCGTCGATCTCGGTGATGATGTCGCCGGCCTCGATGCCCGCCTTCGCCGCCGGACTCTTCTCACCGGCCAAACGCTGCACCAGCACGCCTTCGCCCTTGAAGCCGAATGACTCGGCCATCCGCGGGTCCAGGTCGTCGATCCACACGCCCAGGTATCCCCGGCTCACCCGGCCCTTGTCGATCAGTTGATGGACCACGTTGCGGATCATGTCCGCAGGGATCGCGAAGCCCAGCCCGTTGTTCGCACCGGTGCGGGTGGCGATGGCGGTGTTCATGCCCACCACCTCCCCGTGAATGTTGGTCAGCGGTCCGCCGGAGTTGCCCGGGTTGATCGCCGCGTCGGTCTGGATGAAGTTCTCGTAACCGGCCACGATTCGCCGGCCGAACCGGTCGAACTTGTCGAGAATGCCCAGTCGCCGGCCGATCCCGCTGACGATGCCCTGGCTCATCGAGAATTCGAACTCGAAGGGCGAGCCGAACGCGAACACGATGTCGCCCTGCTGCACCGCCTCCCGCGCCAGCATCGCGGGGTGCAACCGCTGTTCTTCGACCTTCAGCACGGCGATGTCGGTCTTCTCGTCGTGGCCGATCAACTCCGCCACGCGCGTCGACTTGTCGAAGAACTTCACCTCGATCACGTCGGCGTTGCGCACCACGTGATAGTTGGTCACGATGTGGCCCTTGGTGCTGTACACCCAGCCGCTCCCGCTGCCGACCTGCCGGGGCAGGTTGTAGCGGCCCATGTCATCGGCGTCCGGTGCGGGGGTTTGGCCTTCGTCGTCGTCCGGCGCGTCGGGGTTCTGGCGGCGCTCGCGGAACCAGCGGAACAGGTCTTCAGGACTACGGGGCATGCCCTCGCCGAACGTGCGCGAGGGGCGCTGGTTGATGTTGCGTTTGACGGCGATGTGCACGACGCTCGGCTCGACGCGCTGGCCGACCAGGCGGAACGCCCGACTCATTTCGGCCAAGTGCGAAGTCTTCAACTCATTCGCCGCCAGTTGAATCTGCGCGGCCTGATCCGCGTGGGCCAGTTGCCGCATGACCGTCGGCCCGGCCAACAGCGCCGCCAGCATCGTCACCAGCAGGACGAGCGAAGGTCCGTAGTTGCGAATTCGTGCCATGTCGCCAGTCTCCTGATCGGTCGTGTGTGTCATGGATTGCCGACGCCCGCGCGCCCGGCGGGCCTTGCCCATCATACGCCCCAACCTGCCGGAAAGTTCAATCGCAGCGGCGAACGGTTCGCGGCAAAGACGCCTGGGCGTTCGTCGCCCGCCCCCTCACTCCCGCGCAAAGCGCCTGGCCTGTTCATCCGGCATGTGGTAGGGGTGATCGGTCGCCAGGTATCTGCCGCTGGCCACCCGTGCCACCCAGTCCGCCGCCGCTTGGGCGATCGCCTCGCCGAGCTGCGCGACCGGCTTGACGAAGCTCGGACTGCGTTCGCTCATGCCGAGCAAATCCTGAAGCACCACCACGTGTCCGTGGCAGGCCGGCCCGGCCCCGCAGCCGATCAGCGGAATCGACACGCGCTCGACGATCCGCTGCGACACCTCCGCCGGGCACTGCTCGATCAGCAGCATCGCCGCCCCGCGGTCTTCCATCATCTCAGCCTGTTCGACCAGCGCCCGCGCCTCGGCCGCCGTTTTGCCGGCGATCAGCGCCGTGCGCACCCCCGCCTGGCGCACCTGCTGCGGCCGCCAGCCCAGGTGCGCCACCACCGGAACCCCCGCCCGCGACAGCTTGCCCACCAGTGCCGCGAACGATCCGTCCACCTCCACCTTTACCGCGTCCGCCGTCCCTTCGGTCAGAAAACGCCCGGCGTTGTGGATCGCCTCCGCGTCCGCCGCCTGGTAACTCATGAATGGCATGTCGCCCATCACGAAACAGTTCGGCGCCCCGCGCTTGACCGCCGCGGTGAGCTGGAGCATGAATGCCAGCGGCGCGTGAATCGACGAATCATAACCCAGGACCATCTGCGCCGCCGAGTCGCCGACCAGCAGCATCGGAACCCCGCCCGCCGCCAGCCAACGTGCCGTGGTCGCATCGTAACAGGTCACCATCGCCAGGGGCTGGCCCTCGGCCACCATCCGGCGAAGCACCTTCAACGTCAACGGTTTGTCCGGCGTGCGATCGTCCATCCCGCCATTGTAACACACCCCCTTCAGTCGGCGGGCCACGCCCGCCGGACCGGGCCGGCGGCTATGAGCCGCCGGCTATTGACCATACAATTCCCCCATGCCCTGCCATCTGATCACCTACCACGCCTATTGCTCGTGGATGCCGGATCATCGCCGCGGGTATGTGCGGCGAGGGCAGGGCATCCGACCGCCCGATGAGGATCTTGCCGCACGCTACCGCCGCAATGCGACCGATCGGCCGGTTCGTTTCGATGCGTCGATTCAGCAGACCGCCATGGATGAACTGCATCGCAGCGCGCGTTGTCAGCATTTCACCCTGCTCGCCGTGGGCAGCGACCCCACCCACCTGCACGTGCTGGCCCGGTGGCGGGATGACCGGTCACCCAAGCACATGCAGACCATCGTCAAGTCTTCGTTGACCCGGAAGCTCAACGCGGAATTCGGCCGACGCAGGTGGTTCAGCGAGAACGCCAGCAACAAGGCGGTGCGAGACGAAGCGCACCGCGACTATCTGGTGAATGAGTATCTGCCCTCACATCGGGGACTGTTCTTCAAAGCGCCCTCTTGTTAGTCAGCCGGCGGGCCACGCCCGCCGGACCGGACCGGCGGCTATGAGCCGCCGGCTGTGTGTCAGATCACCGCTCCTGTCAGCCGGCGGCTCGGCGGGGGCGAAACCGGCTGCTACAATCGCATCCATGGCCAAGACGCTCTATCTGATCGACGGTCACGCCCAGATCTTCCGCGCCTATCACGCGATCCGTTCGCTCAACTCGCCGGTCACGCAGGAACCGACCAACGCCACGTTCGGGTTCGTGGGCATGTTGCTCAAGCTCTACCGCGAACACGATCCGGATTACATCGCCATGGCGCTGGACGTGTCGGGCGACCAAGGCACGTTCCGCAACGAGTTGGACGGGCAATACAAGGCCAACCGCGAAGCCCCGCCGGAAGATCTGCACCCGCAGGTCGACCGCATCACCGAGATCTGCGGATTGATGGGCATACCCGTGATCGGCGTGCCGGGCTTCGAGGCGGATGATGTCATCGCCACCATCTGCCGGCGCCTCGCGGACCAGCAGGGCGTCAACGTGCGGATCGTTTCCCGCGACAAGGACCTGCAGCAACTGCTCGGCGAGCGCGTGGCCATGTTCGACATCCACAAGGATGAACTGATCGACGTCGAGCGGATGACGGCGGACAAGGGCGTTACGCCGGAGCAGGTCGTCGATGTCCTGGCGCTGATGGGCGACACGGTCGACAACATTCCCGGCGTGCAGGGCGTGGGGCCCAAGACCGCGGCGAAGTGGATCGCCCAGTACGGCTCGATCGAGAGCCTGCTCGAACACCTCGACGCACTGACGCCCAGGCAGCGGGAAAAGGTCGAGGCGGCGAGGGATCGGCTGACGCTCAACCGCCAACTGGTGAAGCTGCGGAACGACGTGCCGCTTGACTTCGAACTGGACCAGGCGGCGGCGGAGGCGCTGAACGCCGAGAAGCTCGAACCGCTGTTCAAACAGCTCGGCTTCCACCGGCATCTTAAGGAACTGGAGGAACTGACGGGAACCGCTGTTTCGCCGGCGGCAAACGGCGCCGAGCGACAGCAAGAAGCGTCGTCGAACGCCGGTTCTGCGGATCATGCCGCAGCATCGGCCGGCGCCGCATCCCCCGACTCGCCCGGGCTGTTCGACCTCGCCGATGACCTGTCACCGCTCCTGGCCACCCCCGGCGCCGCGACCCGGGCCGACTATCGCTGTATCGCCACCCGGGCCGAACTGGACGAGGTGATCGCCGCGGTGCGCCGGGCTGGGGAAGTGGCGCTGGATACCGAAACCGACTCCCTGCGCCCGCTGGAATCGAAGTTGTGCGGCGTGAGCCTGGCGTGGAGCGAGGGTGAAGATGACATCACCGCCGTCTACATCCCCACCCGCTCACCCGATCCTTCGAAACACCTCGACACGCCCACCGTGCTCGACGCCCTGCGCCCTGTTCTGGACGATCCCGGCATCGCCAAGATCGGCCAGAACCTCAAGTTCGATATCAACGTGCTCCGCCACGCCGGACTGGAGGCGCATCTCAGCAGGCCGCAATCCAAGACGCGGCGCCGCGGTGGCGAAGCCCCGGACTTTGCACTGCCGTTCGACACCCTCATCGCCAGCTTCCTGATCGATCCGGCCCGGTCGTCGCACAAGCTGGACTACCTCGCCCTTGCGTTCCTGGGCCACGAGATGATCCCCATCACGGATCTGCTGGGGTCGGGTCAGGCGGCCAGGACGTTCGACCAGGTTCCGCTCGATCGGGGCACGCCTTACGCCGCGGAAGATGCGGATATCGCCCTGCAACTGAAGCGCGCCCTGGCGCCCCAATTGAAGGCGATGGGCCTGCGCCGGTTGTTTGATGATTTGGAGATGCCGCTGGTCGAAGTGCTCGCCGAACTGGAATACAACGGCATCGCGGTCGATCCCGATGAACTGGATCGCCAGAACGCCGCCATCGACCAGCGCATCATCGACCTGCGACGTGAGATCATCGACACCGCGAAGGTCGACTTCAATCCCGATTCGCCGAAGCAACTCGCCGATGTGCTGTTCGCCCAGCTCGGGTGCACGGTGGTCAAACGCCGCAAAACCGGCCCCTCAACCGACAGCGAGGTGCTCCAGCGGATCGTCGATGAACAGGCGGGGCCCGGCGCGGTGATCGCCCAGCGCGTGCTCGAGTATCGCAGGTTGACCAAGCTGCGCAACACCTATCTCGAATCCCTCAAGGCGGCGATCAATCCCCGCACCGGCCGCATTCACGCCTCCTTCCACCAGACCGGCGCCGCGACCGGACGCCTGTCGTCCAGCGAACCCAACCTGCAGAACATCCCCATCCGAACCGAGCTTGGCCGGCAAATCCGCAAGGCGTTCGTCGCACCGCCCGGCTGCGTGTTGCTGAGCGCTGACTACTCGCAGATCGAACTGCGCCTGCTTGGGCACCTGTCGGGCGACGAGGCCATGATCGACGCCTTTCGGCGGGATCTGGACATTCACACCGCCGTCGCGGCGGAGGTGTTCGGCGTGGCGCTGAACGAAGTAACCCCCGAGCAACGCGCCGGAGCCAAGATGGTCAACTTCGGCATCGTGTACGGCATCACGCCGTTTGGCCTGGCTCGACGCCTCGGACGCACCGAATCCGACGCCGGCGACAACGTCGACCGCGCCCGCGGCATCATCGACGACTACAAGCGCCGCTACCCGAAGATCGACACCTTCCTCGACCGCTGCGTCCGGCAGGCCGAAACGAAAAGCTACGTGGAAACCATCATGGGCCGGCGGCGGCCGATTCCGCAGATCAACTCCCGCAACAACAACGAGAGGCAGCTCGGCCGGCGCATGGCGATCAACAGTGTCGTGCAGGGCAGCGCCGCGGACCTGATCAAGCTCGCCATGGTGCGGCTGCATCGGCGCATCAGGGGTGAAGATCTGCCGCTGAAAATGCTGGTGCAGATTCACGACGAACTGCTGTTCGAGCTTCCCGCCGACCGCGCCGACGCGATGGGCCGAATCGTGCGCGAGGAGATGACCGGCGCGATGGATCTGGCGGTGCCCCTGAAGGTGGACCTGTCGCACGGCCGATCATGGTTCGAGGCGAAATAGGGCTTCCACCGTTTCCTGCCCGGCCTGGGGGTGAACCGGTCGAAGGGGCGGAGCACTGGGGCGAGGGCGGCGGCGAAGACAGGGGCGGCCGAGCCGGAGGACCCTGGTGGAGGCGGCGGCGGGGGTTTGGGGGATTCTAACCGTGGGTCTTGCCGACAAACGCGATGATTTCGGGTAAAC
>CAYNCM010000107.1:0-8984 GCA_964395825.1 uncultured Planctomycetaceae bacterium | reverse complement strand
GGTTCATCAGAATCCGGTTCGGCCTGGTGGATTCGTTTTTCGGGATAGACGACGGGGATCAGTTCCTTGTAGCCGCGGAAGCCGGGGCGGGGGCGGAGCCAGTCGGGGTTGACCGGCTCGCCGAGGCGCCAGGCGATCAGGGCGGCGGGGATGTTCGCTCCAGCCACGTGGTGGAACGGGTAGTCTCCGGTAAAGCGGGGGTTCATGTCAATGATGCGCGGGATGCCCCGGTCGAGAATCACATCGAAGCCCAGAACGCCGGCGTGTTGGGTCAATTGGCCCAACCGGGCGGCCAGATCGTTGATTTTCCGGTTATCGAGGGTGGTGACCTCGTCGGTTTCGCCAGCCCGCATGGCGTGCATCATGCACATGAAGATGGCTGCGGGCCGGGCCTGGAAGTCATGGACGATGTCGACGCAGAACTCCTGGCCGCGGACGAACTGCTGGATCAGCACGGCATGGCGGAGATCGACCTGGGCGATGCGGGGAATGACCGACCGGCTGACCTGGCGTTTGACCATTTCGTAGCACTGGATCAGCTCGTACTCGTTGTGGCAGGTATGCAGACCGAGCGATCCAAACCCCATGCGGGCCTTGAGGACGAGGGGGTATTCCACGCGCCCGTCGCGCAGACGGTTCAAGGCTTTTTCGAGCGTGACCGAAACCCAGGGCGTCTTGAAGCCGTGCTTGTTCAGATGGCGGGTGCCTTTGTACTTGTCCAGGCACAGTTCACTGAGTTCCGGGTCGGGCACGAGGGGATAAGCGCCGATCTGTTCGAACTGGTCCCTGGCCTGGGCGAGTCGATGCACGTCCAGGTCGTGCAGGGACAGGAGCAGCTTGATCTGGTGCCGGCGGCAGATATCCAGAATGGTGGGGATGTAGTCTTCGTCAAAGCTCGGGGGGACGATGTAGAATCGGTCGGCGGCGGCGGTGGCCTGGGACGCATAGATGTTGGCGGCAATGACCTGACCGCGACCGGCCAGGGCCTCCTGGAAGAATCGGACGATGTAGCTGCGTCGGCCGGCGCTGGTGATCAGAACATTCATGAGTCATCATACTCGGCACCCGCCCTGTTTCTCCGGGGTTTCACGATTCGGCCATACGAGTATAGGCGTCCTGCAAGGCTTCGATTTCCTCCGCGGGCAGGCGGTCCCGATCGCCGCAGGGGAAGGTCTGCTCCAGGCGATACGGGTCGAGCGGACAGCCGAGGCGGTCGAACTTCGCCCGCAACTGGCTGTAGAACCCTGACGGATCGGCGCACAAGGTCTGATAATCGCACACCAGCCTGCGCCCGTCCTCGACCTCCGCCAGGCCGGCGTCGATCGCCCGTTCGGTGAACAGCACCTGCCCGGCCACCTGGTGGATCAGGTCCATGTCGGCCAGCCATGGATATTCCTTCGGCTTGACCGACCACCAGATTCGCGGGGAGGTGTAGTATTTCTTCCGCGAAACCAGCACCGACTGCATCAGGAACCGGGGCCGGCGGCGGATGTGGATGAAGAACAGCTCGGGCACGCGCTCGGCGAAGAAGCCGAGGTTGTACTGCATCATCATGCCCTTGGAGGCGAAGGGCTTGTCGAACACCGCTTCGATGGAGGCCAGTTCGCGGCGCATCCGGTCGGTGTCGACCCGGTCCAGTTGTTCCTCGGTCAGATGGCCCGGGTCGTGATTGGGAAAGAACTTCCGCCAGAAGTGGAAGAACTCGCTGATGCCCAGGGCGCCGTCGGTCTTGCCGATCTGCGAGCTGAAGTTGGACGAGGACTGGATGTCGGCCAGTTCGCCGCGATGATCGAAGTCGGGATCGAACAGCATCTTCTGAATCATGGCGCCGATGCGGGGGGCGTAGGCGAAGCGAGACAGGAAATTGGACGGGTAGGCGAAGTCGCCCGTGGCGGCGAGGATCTGGCTGAGCACGGTGGTCCCGCTGCGGGGGCAACCCACGATGACCGCGACCGGCCGGCGCGGCGCGGTGAAGCGGGCGCTCTGCTCGGCCTGCACCGGTTCGAGCATCGAACGCAGTTCGCCGATCAGTTCGACCAGTCTCGGGTTCGGCTGGAACTCGGCTGACCGGTCGCTTTCGTGTTTGAGGACGTGCGATTCGTCAGTCATCGTCGGTCGGGATTCCCATGATCGCGCCGGTGGTTTTACCAGTTGAACCGGGCGATGAACTCCGTGGCGGGCGTTTGTCGCATGAGCGTTCGCCAGCCGCCGCCCGACGCGCCGGTGACGATCGGCGGCGTCGTGCGAATGAAAGGCGAGGCGGTGACGAACGAGTAAGCGCCGACGTTATCGAACACAAGGATATCACCTTTGCTGATCGATTGTTCACAGTCGCGATACATCAGATCGTGTTCGAGGCAGGTGAATCCGACCACGTCGATCGGAGCCGGCGGATCGGTCGACGCGGGTTGCGCTGATCGCAACACCCCCATGGGCAGGTTGATCTCGTTGGCCACGATCTTCAGGTGGTCGACGCTGCCGGCGGTCACGGCAACGTTGCGACCGGGAAACCGCTTGGTTGTCTGCACGCGGCATGCATACGACATCGTATCGGCGACCAGTCCCACGCCCGGTTCGAGGATCAGTTCCGGTCCGTCGTCGGTGCCGTACGCTTCGACCAGCCGCGGCGCGACAGCGTCGGCGTAGTCGGTGAACGTGGGTGGTTCGTCCGGGCGTTGTTCGCGCAGGGCCGGTGGCATCGGGCCGCAGAATCCGCCCCCGAGGTCGAGGTAATCCGGTGGGGCGTGGGGCCACAGCCGTTCGGCGATCTCGATCATCATCGCCATGCGCCGGGCGTAGGAAGCGGCCGACCGGTCGTAGGAGAAATGGCAGTGCAGGCCGGCGAGGCGGACGTTGGGCATCGCGCCTGCCGCCTCGGCGGCCCGCCGCAGGTCGCCGTTGGCATCACTGAGTCCGAAACGGGACGCCCGGCCTTGCCATGCCATCTCCAGGTTGCAGCGCAGGCCGATTGAGAACCGGCGGTCGGGGTGCTGCGAGACGACCGTGGCGATGGTCGCCAGTTCATCGAGGCTGTCGGCATTGACGCGGGCGCCGCCGGTCAGGGCGGTGTCGAGTTCGGCTTCGGTCTTCACCGGGCCGTTGAAGATGATGCGGTCGTGCGGCACGCCGCAGGCCCGGGCGATTTCGTACTCCATGCCGGAGACGACCTCGGCGTAGAGTCCGCGGCGATGGGCCTCGACGCACAGGGCGGGCAGGTAGTTGGTCTTGTAGGAATAGCCGAGGTTGGTGTGGGGATAGTGGGCGCGGAAGGCGCCCAGGAAGGCATCGACGTTGGCGGCGAAGCGGTCCGGCAGGAGGATGTAGGCCGATCCGCCGCAGGTGTCCAGCAAGTCGTCGAGTTGGTCGAAGGTGTGGGTCATCGCGCCGCGCTGTTGATCGGACCCTGGCTCTGGATTTCCCGGAATCGCGCCGGGCAACGCCGGATGATAGCCCTGGCGGTGGACCGGCACAACACGCGCCGCGGCGACCGCCGCCTGCGGTTACCATCGGTTGGGGGCACGGTCGACTTTGGCGTTCAGGGCCTGCGACAGGGCCGAATCATGCCAAAACCCCGGGCGCGAAAGTGGCCCGGGGTGGTGGTGTTGGCGTGATGGGTGCGACCGAACCGCGGCCGATCGGCGATCAGTCATCCGGGTCGAGGTTACGAACGGCCGCCGGCCCTCCGGTGACGGGAACGATCATGCAGTCGGAGTTGGTTTTGTTGAAGACACCGTTGCCGCTATCGAGCGCCCAGGTTCGGGCGCCTTCGGATTGCTCGGCGCTTCCGGCGCTGGCGGTGTCGCGGCCGAACACGTTGTCGTTGCTCGGGCCCTGGAACGGATCGGTGACGAAGTCGACGTGGCCGTCGCCGAACATCAGGTTCTGGCCGTCGCCATCGTGGTTCCGGCTGTTCTCAAGGTTTTCGATGTCTTCGTTGTTTGGATTGCCCGCGGCTTCGAGCGTATGAACGTTGGCGTCGAAGCCGTCCGGCGGGGCGTTGGAATCGTCGGACATGATGACCCAGCCCGGCAGGACGTTGGTGGTCCAGTTGACGTTGCGTGCCTCATGGAACATGTGCATGGCCGAGTAGGACAGGTTGTCTGCCGTGTAGAAATCGAAGATCTGGTTCAGCGGGGCCGAATCGCCGGTCGCCTGACCGTTGTCGGTCAGCGGATCGGGTTCGTCATTGGTGGACGGGCAGATAAAGCTCTTGGCGCCGGCGGACCCGTCGCGCACCAGAATCCAGAGGCTGGCGGTGCCGTTCTTGGCCAGATCGGCCAGGACGGGGTCTTCGCTGTCGCGGGCGCGGTGCTCGAAGCCGACGATGACGCTACCGCCGGCGCTGATGTCCGATGCCATCGGGAACCAGTTGCCGTTGCTCACCGAGTAGGTGTACATCGACTTGTACAGTCCCGCGAGGTTCGTGCCGCAGACGGTGCGGTTGGTGATTTCGCGTGCCCGGCCCAGGGCCGGCAGCAGAATGCCCAGCAGCAGGGCGATGATCGCCACCACCACCAGCAACTCAACAAGGGTGAAGCCCTCACAATACCGTTTGCTCGTTCGACTTGTCACTGTTCTTGCCCTCTCGAATTGATGAGTCAATGAAATGAGGACGTGCGGCCAAAACGGGCCACTTTCTCCCTTGAGACGTTACACGCTCAAGCGGTGTGAGGCAAGTCCTGCTTCGAGGAAATCGCCCATTGACTCGCCTCGTTTCACGTTACCGGACGCTCTCGGCCGTCCTGTTGGCTCACGGCCGCGGCCACAACCCCGGCGATCCGGTCGACGGCATCCAGCGGCAGGTCGTAGTAGATCGGCAGGCAGAGAATCCGGGCTGCGATGTCCTCGGCGACGGAGAGATCACCGCGCGGGACAGTCGAAAAAGCCTGCGTGCGATGCAGCGCGGGATGGAAGTAACGGCGCGGGTGCACGTTCTGCTCGCCCAGGGCCGCCAGAACCTTGTCCGCCGTCGCCTCATCCGGCATCAGCACCGGCATGTAGCTGAAGTTGTATGAGGCCGGATCGTACCGCTGAAACGTCAACCCCGGCACCTTCGCCAGGCCATCCCGATACCGCTGGCAGGATTCCCGCCGGCGGCGGCGCACATCGTCCAGGTGAGGCAGGTTCGCCAGCCCCAGCGCCGCGTGCACTTCGGTCAGCTTGGCGTTGGTTCCGTCGTCCACCACGTCCTTGGTTTGGTCGTGCCCGAAGAACCGCAGCCGTCGCAGGCGGGCGGCCAGTTCATCGTCCCGCACGAAGCATGCCCCGCCCTCGCAGGTGTTGAACAGCTTGGTCGCGTGAAAGCTGGTGCAGGCGATGTCGCCGCAGTTCATCACGCTGCGCCCGTCAAGATCGACGCACATGGCGTGGGCCGCGTCGTAGATCACCTTCAGCCCGTGGGCCTGGGCGATCGCGCCGATTGCGTCCACCTCGCACGGGGCGCTGAACACGTGGACCGGCATGATGCCCACGGTGTGCCCGGTGATCATCGGCTCGATCTTGCGGGGGTCGAGGTTCCACGTGTGCGGATCGATGTCGACGAAGACCGGCGTGCAGTGTTCCCACTGGATCGCACAGGCGGTGGCGGCGTAGGTGAAGGGCGTGGTGATGATTTCGCCCTTCAGCCCCAGCGCGCGAATGGCCAGTTGCAGCGCGAGCGTGCCGTTGTTCACGCACACGGTGTGCCGCACCCCGAGCCGCGCGGTCAGTTCCGCTTCCAGCCGTTGATGCATCGGGCCCTGGTTGGTCATCATGCGCGTGGACCAGATCTGCTCGAGGTAGGGCAGATACTCGTCCAGCGGCGCGAGGAAAGTGCGGGTTACCAGGATCGGTGGATCAGCCATGGCCGTGCCGTCAGCCCTGCGCCGGTTCCCGCAGGTGTTCGCGGATGTAGGCGAAGTAGGCGCCTTTCTTGTCCTCGACCATCTTGAGCATGTCCGCCGCGGTGACGAAGCCCATGTGCACGGCGATCTCCTCCAGGCACGCCACCTTCAAGCCCTGTCGCTTCTCGATGGCCTGAATGAAGCTGGTCGCTTCGGCGAGGCTGTCCGGCGTGCCGGTGTCCAGCCACGCGGTGCCCCGGCCGAACAGCTTCGCCGTCAGCTTGTCCTGGTCGAGATACAGGTTGTTCAGCGCGGTGATTTCCAGTTCGCCGCGTGCAGAGGGCTTGACCTGTTTGGCCAGCGCGCAGACCTGGTTGTCGTAGAAGTACAACCCGGTGACGGCGTAGTTGCTTTTGGGATTGGCCGGCTTTTCCTCGATGCTCAGCACGTTGCGCTGGTCGTCGAACTCGACCACGCCGTAGCGCTGCGGGTCGGCGACGCGATAGCCGAACACCACCGCCCCGCCGCTGGTGGCGGTGATGAACGCCTGCTGGAGGATGCCGCCGATGCCCGTGCCGTAGAAGATGTTGTCGCCGAGCACCAGGCACGCCGGGCCGCCGGCGAGGAACGGTTCGCCGATCAGGAACGCCTGGGCCAGGCCTTCGGGCTTCGGCTGTTCGGCGTAATCCAGACTGATGCCCCACTGACTTCCATCGCCCAGCAACTTACGGTACAGGGGCAGATCGGTCGGGGTGGAGATCACCAGCACTTCGCGAATCCCCGCGAGCATCAACATGCTCAACGGGTAATAGACCATCGGCTTGTCGTACACCGGCAGCAGTTGCTTGCTCACCGCCATCGTCATCGGGTGCAACCGCGTGCCGCTGCCACCGGCGAGAATGATGCCCTTCATGTCGTCTTGCCTTTCGTGTCCTTCGCCGCGCCCAGTCGATCACCGGCGTATTTCTTCTCGCGGATCGGCCGCCACCACCAGTCGTTGTCCAGGTACCACCGCACCGTCTGGCGAATGCCCGACTCAAACGTCTGTTCCGGTCGCCAGTCCAATTCCTTCATCAGCTTCGATGCGTCGATGGCGTAACGCTTGTCGTGGCCCGGGCGATCGGGCACGAAGGTGATCAACGCCCGGTAAGGCCCGTCGTCGTGCGGGCGCAGCTCATCGAGCATGCCGCAGATCGTTTCGACCACTTCGAGGTTCGTCTTTTCGTTGTTGCCGCCGACATTGTAGGTCTCGCCCACCCGCCCTTCGCTGACCACCCGGTGCAGCGCCCGCACGTGATCGTCCACGTACAGCCAGTCGCGGACGTTGTCGCCCTTGCCGTAGATCGGCAGCGGCTTGCGCTCCAGGGCGTTGAGAATCACCAGCGGGATCAGCTTCTCGGGGAAGTGATAAGGCCCGTAGTTGTTCGAGCAGTTGGTGATGACCACCGGCAGGCCGAACGTATGAAACCACGCCATGACCAGGTGATCGCTGCCGGCCTTGGACGCCGAGTAGGGACTGCGGGGATCGTAGGGCGTCTGCTCGGTGAACAGGCCTTCGGGGCCGAGGCTGCCGTACACCTCGTCGGTGGAGATGTGGTGAAACCGGAACGCGGCTTGCTTTGCTTCGGGCAGTTCGCTCCAGTAACCGCGGGCCACGTCGAGCATGATGTACGTGCCCATCAGGTTGGTTTCGATGAACGCGGCGGGCCCGTCGATGCTGCGGTCGACGTGTGATTCGGCCGCCAGGTGCATCACGGCGTCGGGCTTGAAGTCGGCGAACGCCTTGCGCATCGCCGCCAGGTCGCAGATGTCCGCCTGCAGGAAGTGATACCGATCCGAATCCGCCACTTCCGCCAGCGATTCGAAGTTGCCGGCGTAGGTGAGCTTGTCGACGTTGAGCACTTGGCTGTCGGTGTCGTGAATCAGCCGCCGCACCACCGCCGACCCGATGAACCCCGCCCCGCCGGTGACCAGCACCTTACCCAGAGATTTCATGACCGTCCTTTCGTCTCGTCAGTTCGCCTCATCGGCCGCCGCGTGAATGTGCCCGCGGATGGCGTCGAGGATTCGCCCGGCCGCCTTGCCGTCGCCGTAGGGATTCTTCGCCTCGGCCATCGCCCGGTACGCCGCCGGATCGCTCAGCAGCCTGCCCACGTGATCGATGATGCGGTCGGCGTTCGGGCCGATCAGCTTCACCGTCCCCGCGTCCACGCCTTCCGGCCGCTCGGTTGTCTGCCGCATCACCAGCACTGGCTTGCCCAGACCCGGGGCCTCTTCCTGCACGCCGCCCGAATCGGTCAGCACCAGCGTGCTCGCGTTCATCAGGGCCACGAACGCGCTGTACGCCTGCGGCGGGATCAGCCGGATGTTCTCCAGGCCGCCCAATCTCTCGTATACGGGCTTCTGCACGTTGGGGTTCAGGTGCACCGGATAAATGAACCGGTGATCGGCAAATCGCTCGGCCAGCGTGCGCAGGGCGCGGCAGATCTGGTCGAATCCCTCACCGAAGTTCTCCCGCCGGTGACCGGTGATCAGCACGAACGGCTTGTCGGACCAGTCATCGCCGATCGCCTCGGCGAGCTGGCGGTCGATCCGGGCCTTCGCGTCCGCCTGCTCCTGCCGCGCCACTTCCATGTGCAGCGCGTCGATCACCGTATTGCCGGTGACGAAGATGCGATCGTCGTTCACCCCTTCTTTCAGCAGGTTCCGCCGGCCGAATTCGGTGGGCGGAAAGTGCAGCGTGACGATGGGCGAGGCGAGGCGGCGGTTGACTTCCTCCGGGAACGGCGACCAGATGTTCCACGTGCGCAGGCCCGCCTCCACGTGGCCGATCGGAATGCGGCGATAGAAACACGCCAGCGCCGCGACCAGCACCGTCGTGGTGTCGCCCTGCACCAGCGCAATGTCCGGTTCGATGGTTTCCAGCAGTTCGTCGATCGCCGTCATCAGCCGCGCGGTCAGCGAAGCGAGCGTCTGGTTGGGCCGCATGACCGCCAGGTCGTGATGCACTTCGATGCCGAACAGGTCGACCACCTGCTGGAGCATCTCGCGATGCTGGCCGGTGGAAACGACGATGGGTTGGAAGTCGTCGGCATCGGCGAGGGCGGCGATGACCGGCGCCATCTTGATCCCTTCGGGCCGCGTGCCCATGAATACAGCGAC
>CAYNCM010000106.1:0-9025 GCA_964395825.1 uncultured Planctomycetaceae bacterium | reverse complement strand
ACGAGAACACCACGATCTTCGACGGCTACCCCGCCAAGCGAAACTGGTACCCGCTGTCCACAGCCATTTACGAAGAAATCATCCCGTCCATGGGTGATGCCTATCCGTACCCGTGCAAGGCGTTCTTCCTTTACATGGGTGCGCCGACCTATTCACTGCCCGCGGGCCAAACCAATATCCAGATCCTCTGCGACCTGGAGAAGGTGCCCCTGTTCATCGCCAACGACATCCTCGTGGGCAACACCTCCATGTATGCCGACTACATCTTCCCCGACACCACCTATCTCGAACGGTGGGAATTCCAGAAGAGTCACCCAAGCATGACGTGGAAGTCCAACCCGATCCGCCAGCCGGTGATCGCGCCGATCCCCGAGACGTGCACCGTCTTCGGCGAGGAGCAGCCCATCTGCTTCGAGACGATGATGATGGGCATCGCCGAGCGGTTGAAGCTGCCCGGCTTCGGTGAGAACGCCTTCGGCGATGGCAAACACCTGCGTCACATGGACGAGTTCATGCTGCGTTGCGTGGGCAATATCGCGTTCGGCGAGAAGCCCAACGCATCCCAGAACCTGCCCGACGCCGATGCCCGCGAGATGGAAATCTTCCTCAAGTCTCGCCGCCATCTACCCCAGAGCGTTTTCGACCCCGATCGCTGGCGGCGAATCGTCGGCGAGGACCTGTGGCCGAAGGTCGTGTACGCCCTGAACCGCGGTGGACGCTTCGAGGATTACAACGAGGGCTACAAGGGCAACATGCTCGCGCACCCCCACGCCAAGCAACTTTCCTTTTACCAGGAAAAGACCGCTTCCAAGATTCACAGCGGCACCGGTGAGCATCACCCCGGCCTGGCGACGTGGATGCCTGTCCGCGACTATCACGGCAACGAGCCGGATGCGTACCGCAAGGGCTACGACCTGGCCATGATCACGCATCGCACGATCGCGCAGACCAAGAGCCGAACCATCACGAACCCCTGGCTTTCGCCTCTGCTCCCGGAGAACGCCGTGCAGGTGAATCCCGCTGACGCCAAACGCTTGGGCTTGAGTGACGGCCAACAGGTCAAGGTCGTCAGCGCCACCAACACCACCGGCGAGTGGCATCTCGGCAATGGCAAGACCAAGCCCATGATCGGCAAAGTTCAGATCACCCAGCAGGTGAGGCCCGGCGTGATGAGCTTCTCTCTGGGCTTCGGCCACTGGGCCACCGGCGCGGTGGACATGAACATTGACGGGCACCTGATCAAAGGCGAGCCCCGCCGCGCCAAGGGCATCCACGCCAACGCCGCCATGTGGGTCGACCCCGCTCTCAAGAACACCTGCATGATCGACCCGGTCGGCGGCAGCGTCAGCTTCTACGATACCCATGTGCGACTCGAACCGGTCGCCTGATGACCATTGGCGATGCCGAATGAAAGATCGACACGACAGACAGATCGGCTACCTGCGACTCTCGCTGACCGCGGCGTGCCAGATGCGGTGCATCTACTGTCGGCCGGGCTGGCTGCGCGGCGGGTGCGAAGCCGAGCAACTGACCGCATCGGAAATCGAATCGGTCGTCCGACACCTCGTCTCGCACCACGGCCTGTCGAAAGTCCGGCTGACCGGCGGCGATCCCACCGCACGCCCGGACCTGCTCGAAATCATCGAAACAGTGGCGGGGATCGACGGCATCGACGATCTGGCCATGACCACCAACGGGCTGTCGCTGGCCCGCCGCGCCGCCGACTATGCCGCCGCCGGGCTGCATCGGGTCAACGTCTCGCTCGATTCACTCGACCCGGCGACCTTCGAGCGGATGACGGGGATCGACGGGCTGGCTCAGGTGCGGCGCGGCATCGACGCCGCGATCGACGCCGGGCTCAAGCCGCTGCGCTTGAACACCGTCGTGCTCGCCGGGGAAAACGACGCGGAACTGCCCGACCTGGTTCGCTTCGCCGCGGCTGGCGGCCTGGAGATCCGCTTCATCGAGCTGATGCCGATGGGCCCGCTGGCCGAACAATGGGCCGAGCGTTATGTGCCCGAGTCAACGATGCGGCAGCGGCTGGAACCGATCGTCGCGCACTGGCGGCCGATTGCTCAGGCCCATGATTCAGCACGCCGCTTTCTTATGACGCTCGATGATCAAACGCAAGTGACGGTCGGCTTCATCACGCCGATGAGTTGCAACTTCTGCGCCGCATGCAATCGACTTCGCCTGACCGCCGACGGAAACATCTACCCCTGCCTCATGGACGAGCCGCGCGGTTCTTTCATGTCGGCGGTGCGTCCGGCATTCGATGGCGATGCCTTCGACCGCCTGCTCGCCAAAGCACTCGACGCCAAAGCCCCCGAACATCCAGCCCGGGGCGTGGCGGTCATGACCACCATTGGAGGTTAACCGTGAACAAGGGATTGACGGATTCCAACGAGAAGGTGCCGCAGACGTTCAAGGACTTCATCGCGAAGTTTCCCGAACTGGGCGCGGCCCACGAACAGGTGGCCAAGGCGGTCGACCAGGCCGGCCCGCTCGACGCCAAGACCTGCTTTCTGATCAAGATGGGCATCTGCATTGGTGCGGGGCTGGAGTCGGCGTTCCGTAGCCACGTCCGTCGCGCGATGCGCGCCGGGGCCACGCCCGGAGAGATCGAGCAGGCGCTGCTGCTCGCGATGAACACGGTCGGATTTCCCCGCACCGTCTCGGCGTGGCAGTGGGCCTGGCAGCAGATCGAACGCGACCGCAGTGAGAAAGGCGGCGGATCGTGAAGGTAACTGTGTTGCTGTTCGGCCCGTACGCCGACGCCGTGGACGGTTCATCGGTCACGGTGGATATCCCGTCGCCATCCTGCACGGCCGGGGAGGTCAAAGCACAACTCGCCGCGCAATACCCCAAGCTGAGCGGGATGCTCGGCCCGGCGATTCTCGCGGTCAACCAGCAAGCCGTCAGGCCGAACCACGCGGTGTGTGAAACCGACGAACTGGCGGTCATCGGACTGGTCGGTGGCGGATGAGTGTTTCCGTGCAGATTCACGACGGCCCGCTGCTCGCTGCCGCGCCTTGGCGCATCGACGGGGCCGGGGCGGTGATCTGCTTCGAGGGTGTGGTGCGGCCGACCGAGGCGGATCGTCTGATAGCCGGGCTGCGGTATGAAACGTACGACCCGATGGCCGAGCAGGAACTGACGCGCCTTGCCGGTGAAGCGGTAGAGCGATTCGGCGTGCTGGCGGTGGCCGTCGAGCACAGCCGCGGCTTCGTCGCCAACTTCGCCTGCTCGTTCCGGCTGCGCGTTGCTTCGGCGCACCGCAAGGAGGGACTCGCCGCGATGGACTGGTACATCGACCAGATGAAGCAGGCCGTGCCGATCTGGAAGCACGCGGTGCCCGCCGACCAGCCGCAGGAAACGCCGCGATGACCACACCATCAATCACGATACGCTTCGCCTTCGATACGCCGTCGCAGGCCATCGAAGCCATGCTCGCCCGGCTTGAGCCGCTCGGCGTCGAGCAGGTCGCGCTGCGCCATGCGGCCGGTCGCGTCCTGGGGCAGCCTTTGCAGGCCGACCGCCCAAGCCCCGCGTGCGATGTCAGCGCGATGGATGGCTACGCGGTCCCCGCAAGTGTTCCTGGAGATCGGCTGCCCGTTGCCGGCGAAGTGGCGATTGGCCAGCCGCCCCCGGCCATGCCCATCGGAGCAGCTCTGCGCATCTTCACCGGCGGCCCCGTGCCCGTGGGCTGCGATGCGGTCATCCCCCGCGAGCAAGTGCAAGAGCAGTCCGACGCGATCCGCCTGCCGGCCGACATCAAGATCAAACCCGGCCAGCACATCCGCCGGCGCGGCGAGAACGGCCAGGCCGGCCAAACCATCGTCGAACAAGGCACGCCGATCACGCCCGCCGTCGCCGGGGCCTTGGCTGCCTGTGGTGTCGCCGAGCCATGTGTCCACCGGCGTGTCCGCCTCGCCGCGATCATCACCGGCAACGAAGTCAACGGCGTCTCGGCCGAGGTCGCACCCTGGCAACTGCGCGACAGCAACGGACCGGCGCTGACCGCGATGTTTGCGAATCGGTCGTGGGTAGACTGGCGGCGTGTCGATCAGGCCCGCGATGATCGCGATCCGCTTCGCGACAAGATTGAAGCGGCGCTGGCCGACTGCGAGGCGCTGCTGCTGACCGGCGGTGTGTCGATGGGCGATTACGACTTCGTCCCCGACGTGCTCGCTGAACTCGGTTGCCAGATCATCTTCCACAAACTGCCCATCCGCCCCGGCAAGCCCGTCCTCGGCGCGATCGGTCCGCAAGGCCAGGCGGTACTGGGCCTGCCGGGCAACCCCGTGTCGGTGATGACCACCGCCCGGCGTATTGCCTTACCGGTGCTCCACCATCGGGCGGGCTTCGCGCAGGCCGATCCGCCTGCGACGTGCGTGACGCTGATGAATCCCGATGACAAGCAATTACCGCTGCATTGGTCGCGCCCGGTTCGTCTTGTCGCCAACGGTCGCGTCGAACTGATCGCCACGCGCGGTTCAGGCGACATCATCAGCGCCGCACGCAGCGATGGGTTCATCGAAGTGCCTGCCAATCACACCGGCCCCGGGCCTTGGCCGTTTCATTCGTGGGGAGCAGCCGATGAATGATGAATTGTCGCACGTGGACGAATCGGGCAAGGCGCACATGGTGGACGTGGGCGACAAGCCGCTGACCGTGCGTCGCGCCGTCGCCGAAGGCCGGGTACGCATCAGCGCTGATCTGGCCAAGGCGATCCGGGCGAACCAACTGGCCAAGGGCGATCTGCTCGCGGTCGCGCGGCTGGCGGGGATTCAGGCCGCCAAACGCACCGATGAACTGATCCCGCTGTGTCATTCGCTGCCGCTGGACGCGATCGACGTACAGGCAACATTGGGTAACGGCTGCGTCGAGCTTCGCGCCGAGGCCCGCACCACCTGGAAGACCGGCGTGGAGATGGAGGCACTGACCGCCGTCGCCGTGGCTGCGCTGACCGTCATCGACATGGGCAAAGTCATCGACAAAGCCATGGTCATCGAAGGCGTCCGCCTGATTGAGAAAACGGGCGGCAAGAGCGGCGAGTACCACGCGAACCAAAAGGCATCACCATGACCTTGATTCGCATCGCCATCCTCACCGTCAGTGACCGCTGCTCTCGTGGGGAAGCGACCGACACGTCCGGCCCGGCGCTGGCGGAGATGGCGCGATCGCAACTCCACGCCGAAGTGGTCGCCACCGCCTGCCTGCCCGATGAACAATCTCAACTCAGCGAACAACTCCGCGACTGGGCGTTGGGCGAACCCCAACCCGATCTGATCCTGACCACCGGCGGCACGGGCCTGGCCCCGCGCGACGTCACGCCTGAAGCGACGCTCGACGTGCTCGAACGCCGCCACCCCGGGCTGATGGAACTGATCCGTCGCCGCTGTTACGAAAAAACACCGCGGGCTTACCTGTCGCGCGGTGAAGCGGGCACGCTGGGCCACACGCTGATCATCAACCTGCCCGGCTCGCAGCGCGGCGCGACCGAATCCCTCGAAGCGCTGGTCGACATCCTGCCTCACGCGATCGAAACCCTGCGCGGCGAGGTGCGGGATGATGGACGACCGGCCGCCACGCCGATCACCGGCACGGTCGTTCGCCACAAGGACGAGACATGACGCGCCTGCCGTTGAGCCTGGCCGACCTCTGGCCGCCAACCGCAACGCGGCGGGCGCAGCCGTTGCAGTTCAATCTGCGCGAGTTCTCCGGCTCGCTCGGTGACCTCGGTATGTTCCTTCCGCTGAGCGTGGCGATGGCATTGACCTGCGGGATGGACATCGGGCTGATTTTTATCTTCGCGGGGCTGATGAACGTCGCGACCGGCATCGCCTTCCGCCAGCCGATCCCGGTGCAACCGATGAAGGCGATCGCCGCGGTGGCCATCGCCGAGGGCCTCAGTGCCGGGGCCATCGCCTCGGCGGGGATGGTCATGGGCGTGGCTGTGTTCACCCTCGCGATCTTCGGCGGGGTGGACTGGATCGCCCGGTCGATCCCCAAACCGGTCGTTCGTGGTATCCAGGCAGGGGTCGGTGTGAAACTGGCATGGACAGGCATCCAGTGGCTGGCACCGCTGCCAGCGATCGCTTGGGACAGTTGGCTCGTGGCCGGTGTGGTCGGTGCGTTGGTGCTGGTGATGATCGGTCGGCGGCAGCCGGTGTTGCTGTACGTCTTCGCGGCTGGCTTCGTACTGGTAGGAATGGGCAACGCAGGTGTTTATCAGAATCTGTCACTCGACCTGCCCGCTTTTCATGTCGTGACGCCAAACGCTGGCGAGTGGTGGGCCGGCCTGACGCGCGGCGCGATCCCGCAACTACCGCTGACGTTGCTGAACTCGGTCATCGCGGTCTGCGCCCTCAGCGGCGACTACTTCCCCGGCCGAGGCATCGCCCCACGCCGCATGGCCGCCAGCGTCGGCCTGATGAACCTGCTGTGCGTGCCCTTCGGCGGCATGCCCATGTGTCACGGGGCGGGCGGCCTCGCGGTGCAACACCGCTTCGGCGCACGCACCGGCGGCAGCGTCGTCATGCTCGGTGTGGCCAAGGTGCTCGCTGGCCTGATGTTCGGCGGTGTCCTGCTCACCGCATTGCAGCACTATCCCACTTCCATCCTCGCGGTCATGATTATTGTGGCCGGCCTGTCACTCGCGCGAGCCGCCAAAGATGCGCTCCACGGTCGGCCCCTGCTGATCGTCGCCGCCATGACGGTGCTCATCGTGGTGACCAACACGCTGACGGGCTTCATCGTTGGCTGCGCGATCGCCGGCCTGTCCGCCGCGCTTGATCGACGACGAGACCCCACGCCATGAAACGGTTGCCCGTCTACATCCTCGCCGGCGGCCGCAGCCGTCGCTTCGGCTCGGACAAGGCGCGAGCCATCGTCAACGGCCAACCGCTGCTCGGGCACGTGGTGACCATGCTCCAGCCGGTCGCTTCGAGCGTCACCGTCGTTGCCGATCATGAAGGCAAATACGACGACCTGGGCTTTCGCACCATCGCCGATCGTCAGCCCGGCCTCGGCCCGCTGGGCGGACTCGATACCGCGCTGCATGATTTGCCAACGAGCAGCGGTTGGCTCTTACTGTGCTGCTGTGATGCGATGATCATCCGCTCCGCCTGGCTGGACCAACTGATCGCGGCCCCCAATGACGGGCACGATGCGGTGGCATTCCATGCCGAGCACTGGCAACCCATGCCTGCTCTGTATGCTGCCAGCGCACGGCCAACAGTTTCCACGCTCCTCGCTGGTGGCAATCGGAGCATGCAACGACTGCTCGATCAACTGGCCACCATGCCTCAACAGCTTCCGCCTGATTGGCCTGATGACTGGCAGATCAACACACTTCACGATCTTAAGCGACATCTCGCGCATGAGGGCTGAGCGGCAGCCAGAATCACATCGCACGCCATGTCGTCGCTTGGCTTTGATCATCATCTCGAAAGTTCCTGCTGAAATTCACGTCAATGGCCTTGATGTGTGGCCGACCATGTGGCTTCATGCGACACAGCACAACCGACATGTGCATGACCAGCACCGTCGAATCCACGATTCGGAAAGGACGACATCATGACCCGTGAAACCTGGCGCCCGTCAGCTTTACGACGAACGCCGCCCAGACATCGCTCGCGTGCTGGACTGGCTCGAACTTGAACTCGACAAGCACCGCATCAATGCCAAAGGCAGCCCGAACGACTGGGGATACGCCGGCTTATGTGGACTTGCGATTTATGCGGACTTGGTTTCCACAACAGCAGTGATTGCTGGGGCATGAGTGTATTCATGAGACGAGTGGTCAACATAAAACATGGGAGTTGGGGACGGTGGTCGTCCCTGTCTTCGAGAACAAGGAGATGTCTCATGTTGACCGTCTTTTTCTCACGCCGCAGATGTTTGGAGTTCATCCGTAGTGCTCCTTTCAGCGGCCATGTCGATGAATTGGCTGCAAAGCTCCATTCGCAGGGCTATTGCCGGTCGGTAGCCCAGTCGTATCTGCGGACCGCCGCCCGGTTCCTGATTTGGCTGGACGCAGAGGGCACTTCGCCGATGGCCGCCAGCAAGGCAGATGTTGAGCGATTTCTTGTTGAGACGATGACGCTCGAACGGGATGGTCGTCGCACCCAAGGGCCAACCTGGGATGTGACGCACGCGGGCGCGATGCACATGCTTCGTCTTTTGCGCAACAAGGCAGCGGACTTGCCTCCCGCGGTCCCGCCCACCCCAGTCGAGGTGTCTGTCGCCGAGTTCAAAGATCACCTGGAACATATGTGTGGTTATGCCGAGAACACGGTGGCCGATCGCGTTCGGTCCATGCGAGAATGCTTGCACCGATTTTTCGGTGACGGCCCGGTGGATATGGTGCGACTGACTGCTTCCCAGATTCAGGCCGCAGTGGTCGAACAAGCTCGGATACACAAGCTCCAACGCGCCAGCCATTTGGCGACGGCTTTCCGAAGCTACTTTCGATTTCTTCAGTTCCAAGGCGTCCATGTGAGCCATCTGTTTCCGGGCATCCCGAGGATCGCCCACAAGCAGAGCCTGGCCACGAGGGCGACCATGACGGATGAGCAGATTCATCTTCTGCTTGGATGCTTTGACCGTTCGCGTGCCAAGGAACAACGTGATTACGCCATGGCTCTGTGCATGCTCGATCTGGGCATGCGGTCCAGTGACGTCTCGGCATTGACGCTCGACGATATCGATTGGCGCAAGAGCGTTATCCGCATTCCCAACGTCAAGATGAGGCGTCCGTATTCCCTGCCTTTGCCGAACCGTGTGGGCAAGGGCATCGCGGGCTACCTGCGTCGCGGCCGACCGCACAGTGAACTGCGAGAAGTCTTCCTTCGCCACCAGACGCCGGTAAAGAAGATGGAATCTCAATCGGTCCAGAGCGCCATGCGAACAGCCTATGTTCGCGCCGGCTTGCAACACCTCGGGCATGGGGCGCACGTCATGCGTCGCACCGTAGCCGTTCACGCCAATCGTGGGACGGGTTGTCCGGCGGTGTGGTGGG
>CAYNCM010000105.1:0-9238 GCA_964395825.1 uncultured Planctomycetaceae bacterium | reverse complement strand
CTAACGGGCACTGCCCTGGATTCGCTGCTGGATGCCGCGATCGAAGCTAACCGGGTCCCGCTCACGGGCACCGCCTTTCTGGGGCTGCAAGGCCACAACACCAGGGACATGTTCTTCGACGAGATCCGCCTGGGTGAGACTTTCGCCGACGTTGTCATCCCCGAGCCCGCGTCGCTGGCGCTGCTGGGGCTTGGCGGTCTGATGCTCGCGCGGCGTCAACGTCAACACTGATTTGTCTGACTCCAGCAACGCGTCGCTGCCAGGCGGCGCGTTGTTTTCGTCCGAACCACCGCCTTTGGGCCTTTTTCTGGCCCAACCTGCCCCGGAGGGACACGGGCCGGAACCGCTGCTTGCGAGGGCCCTGAAACCGGTTCTTGACGTACTGTTTTCGCTTGACAATTTCGTGGGATGGGTTATGATTGTGACCGGTCATACGATCGGTCATATTGGGAGAGCTCATGGCCGTTACGATTCGGGAGATTGCTGAGCACGCCGGGGTGTCCCGGCAGACGGTCAGCGCCATTCTCGGCGAAAAGGCCTCGCTCTATCGCCCTGAAACCCGCAAGTCGGTGATGGCGTCGGTGGAGGCGCTGGGGTATCGGCTCAACCCGGCGGCGCGGGCGGTCGGCCGGGGGCGATTCGGAGCGATCGGCGTGCTGATGAGCACCGTGGGCAGACGCTCGGTGCTCAGCCAATCCATCGACGGCATTCAACAGGGCGTCAGCGTCGCCAACCTGGCTGTGCGCTTCTGCCACGTGAGCGATGACGATCTGTCCAGCGAAGCGTATCTCCGCCAACTGCCCGGGCAACTGGCCGTCGACGGGCTGCTGGTCAACTACACCTACCGTTTCCCCGGCGCGCTGGGCGACATTCTCGACAAGTTCCGCATTCCCTCGGTCTGGATGAATGTGAAGCAGGATCACGACTGCGTGCATCCGGACGATGCGGGCGCCGGGGCGATCGCCGTGGAATACCTGGCGGGCCTGGGCCATCAGCGGATCGGCTATGCGACCCGCTGCTTCGACGAGCTGTCGCACTACAGCGTGCAGGATCGGCACGATGGTTATGTGACGGCGATGCTCGACGCGAGGCTCACGCCCAACGGGGTGATCTGGCCCATCGAGGCATCGACCCGCGAGACGTTCGAACGCCTGGCGGCGTGGCTGAACGGGCCGGACCGGCCCACCGCCGTATTCACCCACTCCAACAGCGAGGCGATCGTCATCTATGCGGTGGCGATGGGGCTGGGCCTGCGGGTGCCCGGCGACCTGTCGCTGATGACCATCGTGCCGCAGAGCGAAGGGACCATGGGCGTGGACATGGACACGGTGCGCCTGCCGTCGAACGACGTGGGCCGGCGGGCGGTGGAACTGCTTCGCCAGAAGGTGCGCCAACCCCAGCGCCGCCTGCCGACCGAAGCGATGCCGATGGCGCTGGGCAAACCGGCGGACCTGGGCCTCACCTGCGCCCCGCCCGACGAGCCTTGAAAAACGAACCCCGGCCCGCGATGAAGACGGGCGGTCCCGGGATGACGATGCCCGCGATCAATCGCTGACAGCCCATGCGAATGAATGCGGGACGACTGAAAATGCCATGAGCGACAGGCATCGAAACCACATGGAAAGTCAGGTTCGACGCTGGTGCGCCGGGTCGGCTTTCCAATAACTTCTCTGAAGGAGGTCCGACAATGTTGGGCAAGAGAAGAGAGAGTCTGCTGGCGCTGCTGGCGGTCGGCGGCCTGGCGTTGCTGGGCCGCAAGAAGTGATGTGTTTGATTCAGCCTCCCGCACCCCCGTCGCCTGACGGTGACGGGGCGCTTTGAGACCTGGTCCCTGACGGAAGCCGGTGTTCGGCGCGGCGCCGGGCGATGCTTCCGCCGTTGACGAAGGGCGGACCCGCCATGCGACGAAAGGCTTTTACCCTTGTTGAGTTGCTGGTGGTGGTGGCGATCATCGCGCTGTTGATTTCCATTCTGTTGCCGGCGATGCGCAAAGCGCGGGACGCGGCGGGCGTGGCGGTGTGCCTTTCAAACCAGCGTCAGATCGGCCTGGCGGTCGGCGGCTACCGGGAAGACCACCGCGGCGCGTTCGTGCCCTGCCAGGTGTACAACACCTTCACCCAGTCCGACCCGGAAATCGTCACGTGGTATCGGCTGCTGTCGGGCTACCTGGGCAAGAAGACCGACACGCACAACGACCTGCCGGAAATCTACCGCGGCTGCCCGAAGGCGGAGGGCACGCCGATGAACTTCTGGCCGGCGAAGGAGCCGGTGCGGGACGGGCTGAACCTGACCAAGCCGGGCTACGGCCTGTCATCACAACCGCGTCAGCCGATCGGCGGACTGGCCGAATGGAACCGCGACCTGAGCGCCCACGGCTGGGCGTCTCGCTACTACCACTTCAACGAGATCACGCATCCGTCCAAGCGGGCGATGCTGGGCGACAGCAACGAACTCTGGATTTACGTGCGGGACACCCAGTTGCCCGGGGGCTCGGGGCACTCCCAGTACATCGACGGGTTCGATTACATCAGCTATCCCGCTTCGCACAGCGCCAACCACAGCGATGAGGACTACAACGCGTTCTGGTCGGCGGACGTGGAGCGTCACGGCGATGACGCGCTGAACGCGGTGTTCTTCGACGGCAGCGGCCACAGCCTCAACCGAGATCAGATGTACTGGGCGATCCGCGATCCGAGCAAGCACTAACCACAAAGGAAACAACCATGAAACGGCACGAGAAGTTCAGGGCTTTCACCCTTGTTGAGTTGCTGGTGGTGGTGGCGATCATTGCCTTGTTGATCGCGATTCTGTTGCCGGCGTTGAACAAGGCCAAAGACGCGGCGAAGACGGTGGTGTGCATGTCGAATCTCAAGCAGCTTGGATTGACCTTCAATCTCTACGCGCAGGACTACCGCAATCACGTTACGCCGATCCGCGATGAAAACCAGAATCCCCCGCTGGCACCGAACTACGACCGGGACAACTGGGACCAGCAGTTGTACAACTACAGCAAATCGGTCGACCTGTTCCGTGATCCGTCGGATCACCTGGTCGACGAGCGGCCGGGGTGGGTTCAGGGGGTCTACGAGATGGTCGACGGCAGCCGGCAGCACATCAAGGGCGTGCGGTCGTACGGCACGCCGTTCCGCAGTTGGGGCTGGCGGACCGATACGATCTGGGGCGATGGCGCCGGGGCCACGACCGGCCGGAGATTCGACGCCATCGCCACGCCGGCGCAGAGCATGTTAATCACGTGCTACGTGACCCGGCGGAACGCGCTGGGCAACCACAGCGGCACGTTCATCATCAACGCGCTGTACCTGACCGGCCCCGACACGACGGGTAGTGGATTCATGCAGGATCAGCCGGTGCACAACGGTCAGACGGAAAACAACTTCCTGATGGCCGACGGACATACGGAAGTGCTCGCACCGATCGAAACCGTCGGCGGAGGCACGCTGGCGGCGCCGGAAGGCATGTGGCTGGCCGAGTAAGTCCCGCTTTCGATCCCACCGATACCCGAACCTGCCTGTAAGCGTCTGAACAGCCGAAAGCTCCCCCCATGCAGACTGCAAGACGGCCCTTATCGGCATTCGCCCTGTTCACATGCCTGCTGGCCGCCGCACCTGGAGCGCGGGGCCAGGCGAACATGGACGAATCAACCGCCGCCCGAACGGTCTGGGTCGCCCCCGACGGCGATGCGCTGAAGCTGTCCGGCGTCAGCGTCCAGCCGGCCCACGGCACGGCAAGCATCGACGGCGGCCAACTGGTCTACACCCCCGCCGACGACTACACCGGCGGCGACGTGTTCCGCTACGAGATCAGCGACGGCAACGGCGGCACGGACACCGCCATGGTGATGATCGCCGTGGGCGAATGATCCGAGCCATGCGGACAACCCAACGCGGAGAACACCAAGACGATTGCGAAGCTGCGCAGGACAACACAAATACACAGATCGACTCAAGCCGCATCACCCCGACGAGCGGCGCACGTGAGTGAGCGATCACCAGGATGCGGTCCGCGGCGAGCGGATCACTCCCCTACGGTCGCGGCTCGTTGAACGGCGCGTTGGACGTTAAGAATGTCAAACGGAACACACCGAACCCTTCAACCCCCAAGGAGCAATTTCATGAACGCATTCAAGTTGTGCACGCTGGCACTGGCGATGATGCTGGTCAGCGCGACCGCCCCCGGCGCTTCGGCTGACGACAAGGGCTACCACATCTGCAAGAACGGTGACTTCGAGAAGGAAGGCTCGTTCGGCGGGGCGGCAGAGTGGACCCGCGGTGACCCGGGTCTGGTCCAATTCGAGACCGAAAAAGTCACCGTCAACGGCGAAGAACAGACCAACCGCTTCTGCCGCATGGACCTGCCCGAGGCCAAGGCCGCGATCATCAAGCAGCAAATCCCGCTGGACGCAAGCTGGAAGACGCTCACCTTCGCCGTGCGCATCCGCGCCGAGAACGTCAAGACCGGCAAGGAAGGCTGGATGACCGGCCAGTTCCAGTACCTGTTCTTCGACAAGGACGACAAGCAAGTCGGCGGCTGGCAGCGGCTGAAGATCGAAGGCGACACGGACGGCTGGAAGACGCTGGAGCAGAAGAACTTGGCCATTCCTGACGGCGCGGTGAAGATCAAGGCGCAGATCGGCGTGTGGGGCGCGACGGGCAAGTTCGATTTCGACGACGTGCGGGTGATCGCGCCCAACCGTCCGGCCCGGCCTTCAACGAAAGTGCCCGAGCCCTTCCAGCCGGCCGGTCCGATCACACGGCAGGCGTATTACGTCAGCCCCGACGGCGATGACGCCCACGATGGCAGGTCCGTCGACACACCCTTCCGCACCATTCAGAAAGCCGCCGACGTCATGCACGCCGGCGACACCTGCCACATCCGCGCCGGGGTCTACCGCGAGTCGATCCGCCCGGCGAACTCCGGCCAGCCGGGCGCGCCGATCACCTTCAAACCCTACCAGAATGAACAAGTCACCCTCAGCGGCGCCGAGCCGATCACCGGCTGGAAGAAACACGAAGGGCGCATCCACCGCGCCGACATGCCCGGTGATTTCTTCGTCAGCCCCTTCAACCAGGCCGACCAGGTGTTCGTCGACGGGACAATGATGATCCTCGCCCAGTGGCCGAACACCACGCTCGACGTCAGCCAGCCGATCAAGGCGGTGTGCAATAAGTTCATCAGCAAGACGCGCCAAGGCAACGTGACGACCGGCGTGATGGAAGACGAAGATCTGAAAGAACTCGAAGACGGCGCGCTCAACGGCGCGACCGTCTTTTTTCAGCCGAACTTCGGCGGGTGGAGCTGGGCGCTGGGCGGGACGGTGACCGACCACCAGGGCCCGCGCATCACCTTCCAGACCTACAGCAACAGCGGCAAGGACTTCCAGCGGCACGTCTACGCCGACCGGTCACGTTACATCGTTTACGGCAAACGGAACCTGCTCGACGCGCCGGGCGAGTGGTTCCACGACAAGCAGGCCGGGGCGCTGTACCTCTGGCTGCCCGACGGGTCGGATCCGGCGGAGGCGGAGGTCCAGGCCAAGGCCCGCGACTGGGCGTTCGTGCTCGATGACCGGGCTTACATCCACATCGAGAATCTGCACCTGTTCGCCTGCGGCATCACCACCGACACCGCCGCCGGCGGACACGGGCGCGGCTGGGATGAAAAGGGCAACGTCATCTATCCCTGGCGGCCGAAAAACACCTTCGCCCTGGCCCATCACGTGACCCTCGACGGCCTGCACGCCCGGTACCTCAGCCACTTCACCGACCGCAGCGGACACTTCTTCATGCAATGGGGCCAGGGCACCGGCATCGTACTCAGCGGCCTGGACCATCAACTGACCAACAGCGTCCTGCAATTCTCGGCGGGCAACGGCGTCAGCGTGCTCGGCGCCCGGCACCGCGTCCACAACAACCTCATCCTCGACACCGCCTACAGCGGTGTGGACACGCATGCCATCAGCTTCACGAACACCGCGACGAGCGTCGATTGCGTCGTGAGCCACAACACCGTCCGCCGAACCGGCCGCAGCGGCATCCAGATCACCGGGATGAAGAACTCGGACCCGACCAAAGCTTTAGTGTCGCGCGTCCATCACAACGACATCGCCGACTTCGGCATCCAGGACTGGGACCTCGGCGCCATCCGCGCCACCGGCAACGGCCAGTTCACCCGCATCGATCACAACCTCTGTCACAACGCCTGGCCCAACGTCGACAACATCCCCGATGTCGGCAACTTCACCGCCGGCGGGATCTACCTGGACTACGGCTCGAACTGGATCGTCGATCACAACGTCACGTGGGATGTCGAATGGGCCTGCCACCTCCAGGCCGCCGATACGAAGAACACCGACGGGAATATCCTGGTTTACAACAACACGTTCGGGTGCCGGCCGTTCGGCGATCCGCCACCGGTCTACGGCCCGACGGGCGTCTGGGTCAACAACCCCAAAGCCCAACATCCCGGCAGTGTGGTGCGGAACAACATCATTTTCTGCCCCGTGGTGACCAAGCACTTTCGGCCCCTGCCCGAAGAACCGCGCCGACGCAAGCAATGGGAGCAGGCGAACAACCTGGCCTGGCGCGGCGAGGCGGAGGCCGAAACCCGCCCGCACTTCGCCGACCTGGCCGCCGGACGCCTGTGGCTGACCGATGACAGCCCGGCCATCGACGCCGGCAAGCCGATCGGCGCGTACGACCGCGACGGCGTGGAGATCCCGCCGTTCAACGGGCGCATCGTCGGCCAACCTGATCTGGGCGCTTACGAGCACGGCGTCGATCCCTGGACCGCCGGCTGCAACCTGCCCGAAGCGCCGTAGGCCCTGGGCCGGGCGACGGGTTGGCCCCCGGAAGGCCCGGGTTGGCTTTTTGCAGCCATGGCCGAAATTTCGCTTGACACCGCCGTTTCGCGGTGTATTCTCAATCGTGTGAGACAATCGTGTGAGCCAGGCAGACGGCTTACGCCGCGGCAGGAACCGATACCCATGTCCGTGACCATGCAGACCATTGCCGATGAACTGGGAATCGACCGATCGGCGGTCTCCCGCGCCTTGGCCGGCAAGGCCGATCGGATCGGCCTGAGTGCCAGCCGCGTCGACCAGATTCGTCAAGCCGCCAGTCGCCTCGGCTACCGCCCTAACTCCGCCGCCCGCGCCACCCGTCAGGGCCGATATGGCGCTATCGGCGTCCTGATGAGCACCAACGGCAAGCACTCGGTGCTCAACCACATCGTCAACGGCCTGCAGGAAGCGGCCAATCGCCTGCGCCTGGCCGTCCGGTTCTGCGCCATGCCCGATGACCAGATCGACGATGAGCACATCCAACGTCTGATGGACGAGCTGTGCGTCGACGGCGTGCTGGTCAACTACACCCACGAATTTCCCCCCCGGCTCGCTGAACTGCTGGAAACCAACCGCATCCCCGCCGTCTGGGTCAACGTCAAGCGCGATCACGACTGCGTCCGCGTCGACGACTTCGGCGCCGGCGGACTGGCCATCGAATGGCTCATCGACCGGGGCCACCGACGCATCGGCTACGTGACCCTCCAGCCCCGGCCGGACATGCATTACAGCATCGTCGATCGGCGGGACGGCTACATCCGCGCGGTGATCGATGCCGGGTTGAAGCCGGACGCCCTGGAATACGCCCAGCACCTGGCCAACGCCCCGCGCGATGCCCAACTGGTCCAATGGCTGGACCGGCCGGACCGGCCCACCGCCGTCTACGCCCAAACCATCGCCGAGGCCGAGGCGGTTTACGTCGCCGCCGCCAGGCTGAACCTCACCGTGCCCGACGACCTGTCGATCCTGACCAGTCATCACGAGGGCATGCAGGGCGCCGGCGTTCAACTCGACGCCCTGCAGATTCCCACCATCGCGGTCGGCCGCCGCGCCGTCGACTACCTCCACGAACGCATCAACCGCCCGGGCCGACCCATGCCCGCCGAGGCGCTGCCTTACTACTTCGGCGAATACAGGGCCTGGAGCACCGGCCCGCCCAGGGATAAACCGTAAACCCCACCCGGAGCGCGTCGCCCCGGACGGGATGAATAGGGAACTGTCACCATTCACTCCACTTTTCTCACAGGAGGACCGACATGAAGACTCTCATCACCACCCTCGTAGCCGTGACCGGTTTGCTCGTGGCGACCAGCGCGGCCCAAGCGGCCAACATGTGGGCCGGCGGCGGATCTTCGTCCAAATGGAATACAACCAACGTCATCTGGAGCGCTGTCGGATCGACCGGCCCGTTCGACCTGGCCTGGAACAACACCACCAACGCCAGCGACATCGCCATCTTTGATGGAACCACCGGCCTGACGAGTAACGGCAAGTTCGATATCAACGCTGACATCGTCGTCGGCGGGATCAAGATCCTCAACGACTCCGATGTCTACGGGTTCACCGGCAACAAAACGGTGACGCTGGGCGCCGGCGGACTGGATTTCGATCTTGCCAATACCTCCCACAACAATCAGAAGTTCCAGAATCCCGACTTCGTCCTGTCGGCCGACCAGACGTGGAAAATCCGTCAGGATTTTAAAATTCAAACCAGCACGACGCTGGACATCAACGGCAAGATGCTACAGATCGACATGACCGATGATGATTCGACCGCACGGACACTGGGTGATGACTGGAACGTCTTCCCGGTTCTCGACACGTCGGGAACCCCCGGGGTGTTCCAGATCATCGGCGGCAACGTCGCTCGCGTGGATTTCTCTTCCTTCGCGGGAACTGTGCAGATCGACACCGGTGCGCTCCTGAACCAGAACTACAGCGATGCGCAGATGTCTTCCGACCTGGCGCTGGCCATCAATGGTACGGGTTTGCTGGATATCGGCGAATACAACTACACCGTCGAGTCTCTGACGGTCGATGGCACGTCGAAGGCCGCCGGCGACTACACCGCGACCGGCAATGATTGGCTCAGCGGCACCGGCACGCTGACCGTGGCGATCCCCGAGCCGGCGTCGATGGCGCTGCTGGCCGCCGGCGGGTTGATGATGGTGCGTCGTCGCCGCTGAGCCGGTCAATACCCCGTCGTTGACCGACGGGCAGGCGATCCGTGCGAATTCTGAATCCTCCTCCGGGCGCGGCCGGTCGTTTCCAGCGACCGACCGCGCCTTTTCCCTGCGCTCGCACCGCAGTCATCGCCCCGCGCGCCATCGCCGCGGGCTGCGGCCGTGGATGTCGCGCATCAGCTTGTTGAACTGCTGA
>CAYNCM010000104.1:0-9310 GCA_964395825.1 uncultured Planctomycetaceae bacterium | reverse complement strand
GAGCGCCACCCCCGCCACCCCCGCCACCACTGCCGCGCAAGCCCCCAGCCCCGCGCCGCAGGCAGCCGCGACCACCGCCACCGGGCGGATCAAGGCCTCGCCGGCCGCGCGGAAGCAGGCTGGCGAACGCGGGCTGGACCTGGCCACCGTTGGCGCCGGCCGCGGGCCGGGCGGGCGAATTCTCACGAGCGACCTCGACCGCGCCCAGGCGGCATCGCCCACGGCCCCGGCCCCCGCACCTCAAGCCGCCGCCGCGCCCGCCGGCGCCACCCGCAAGCCGATGACCAAAATGCGCCGGGCGATCGGGCTGAACCTTCAGCAGTCCAAGCAGACGATCCCGCACTTCTACCTCCGCCGCGAGATCGACGCCGCCCCCCTGTTCGGCTATTACAAATCCCGCAAGCCGGACACCGGCTGCACCATCAATGATGTGATCGTGCTGGCGGTGGGTCGGGCGATGGCCGAGTTTCCCGCCGTGCGCAGCCAGGTCGACGACCGCGACATCATCGAGTTCGAGCACGCCAACGTCGGCATTGCGGTGGGCGTGGACGACGGCCTGGTCGTGCCGGTGGTCACGAAGGTCGACACGCTGAGCCTGGCGGATCTGGCGCCCCTGACCAAGCGCGTGGTCGAAAACGCCCGCAAGGGCAAGCTGGAGAACATCGGCAAGGGCAACTTCACCGTCAGCAACCTGGGCATGTTCGGCGTGGATGACTTCGCAGCGATCATCAATCCGCCGGAATCGGGTATCCTTGCCATCAGCGCCGTGCGCGACGAGCCGATCGTCAATGACGGGAAGATCAAACCGGGCAAACGGATGACGCTCACGTTCAGTTGCGATCACCGCATGGTCGACGGTCTGACCGCCGCGCAGTTCATGGCCCGCCTGAAGGAACTGCTCGAACAGCCG
This sequence comes from uncultured Planctomycetaceae bacterium, assembly GCA_964395825.1. Lineage (GTDB taxonomy): Bacteria > Planctomycetota > Phycisphaerae > Phycisphaerales > Zrk34 > JANQFT01. The sequence continues at coordinate 8,400 of CAYNCM010000104.1, read as the reverse complement.
GAGCAACTGAGCTGAACCGACGGCGCGATTGCCAGTGGACGAATCAACGAGTGAACGCATGAACAACATGAACGATCAATACGACATCATCGTCATCGGCTCGGGGCCCGGCGGTTACATCGCGGCGCTGAAGGCGGCGCAGATGGGCGCCCGCACCGCCGTGGTCGAGAAGCACCACCTCGGCGGCACGTGCCTGAACTACGGCTGCATCCCGTCGAAGGCGCTGCTGTCCAGCGCCGAGCTGCTCCACCAGATTCACGAATCGACCAAGTGGGGCGTGAACGTCGGCGGTGACGTGGCGTTCGACTGGAAAGCGATCCAGAAGCGCAAGGACAAGGTGGTGCGGCAACTGCGCGGCGGGGTCGGCGCGCTGTTCAAGGGCCGCAAGATCGCCCTGCATGAAGGCGTCGGCCAACTCAACGGCCCGGGCAAGGTGGTCGTCACCCCCAGCGATGGCCAGCCGCACACCCTCACCGCCGATCGCGTCATCCTCGCCGTCGGCAGCGTGCCCACGCGCATCCCCGGCTGGCCGGACGATCCGAATATCGTCTGCTCGTCCGATGAGGCGGTGCACTGGGCCAGCCTGCCCCAGCGCCTGCTGATCGTCGGCGGCGGCGTGATCGGATGCGAGTTCGCCTGCATGATGAGCGACTACGGCGTGGACGTGACGATCGTCGAGATGATGCCCAGGCTGCTGCCGGGCCTCGATGAAGATCTCGCCGATGCGCTGCAAAAGATTTTCGAGTCGCGCCGCATCACGATTCACCTGGACACCAAGGTCGACGACCTGCAACTGGCCGGCGAGGGCGCGATGGCCAAACTGTCCAACGAGCAGACGCTCAACGTGGATCGGGTGCTGGTGAGCGTGGGGCGTTCGCCGAACACGAAGGATGTCGGGTTGGACCGCGTTGGCATCGAAACCACCCGCCGCGGGTTCGTGCCGGTCGACGACCACATGCGCACCAAGGCGGAGGGTGTGTACTGCATCGGCGATGCGAACGGCCGGTGCCTGCTGGCCCATGCCGCGTCGGCTCACGGGGTGTGCGCGGCGAAAAACGCCCTGGGCCACGATAAGCCCTTCGACGCCCCGATCCCGTCGGTCATCTACACTCACCCGGAAATCGGCGGCGTCGGGATGACCGAAAAACAGGCCCGCGAGCAGAACCTGCCCATTTCGATCGGGCGTTTTCCGCTCGGCCATCTCGGCAAGGCCATGGCCAGCAATCACACCGACGGCCTGGCCAAGACGATCCGCCACCGCGAGACCGGCGCGTTGCTCGGCGTGCACATGATCGGCCACAACGCCACCGAGTGCATCGCCGCCGCCACCGCCGCCCTCCACCAGAAAGTCTCCACCGAAGACCTGGCCGAAACGGTGTTCGGCCATCCGACCATCGCCGAAGCGATCAAGGAATCGGCCGAGGACGCGCTGGGCATGGGGTTGCACCTGCCGCCGCGCAAGGTCATCCGCGTGCCGGTGGCGGGAGCGTGAATCGCATCGAATCGGACAGCGAGTTCCATCATGCCTGACCGGATCACCCAAGCACTCGAAGCGTTGCGCGGGCTCGGCTCGCCGGACGAACTGCGCCGCGGCGCCGAACGGGGCCTCGCTCCCACCGATCGGCCCCGCGTGAACAGCCACATTCATCTGCCGCCGAACTTCTCGGCGTTCGAATCGGTCCAGCAGGCCGTCGACCTCGCCGCCGGACAGGGCATCGGCGTGCTGGGCGTGAGCAATTACTACGACTACCGCGTGTACGGCGACTTCGCCGATCGCGCCCGCCGGGCCGACGTTTTCCCGCTGTTCGGGCTGGAGATCATTTCGATGCTGGATGACCTGCGCGACGCCGACGTGCGGGTCAACGATCCGGGCAACCCCGGCAAGACGTATATCTGCGGCAAGGGCATGACCAAGTTCACCGACGACCGCCTTTCGCGAACCGGCGCGGACCTGCTGCACGCCATCCGCCGCAACGAGGCCGAACGCATGCGTCAGATGATCGGGAAGGTCGAAGCGATCTTCGCCGAGCGCGGCCTGCCCACCGGCACCACCGAACCAACGGTGATCGACATGATCGTGCGCCGGCACGGCAGCCCGCGCCAGACCGTCTACATCCAGGAACGCCACATCGCCCAGGCGTTCTGCGAAGCGCTGTTCGCCAAAACCGAACCCGACGAGCGGCTGGAGAAGCTGAACACCGTGCTCGGCGGGCCGACCCAGGCGACTTCGCCCGACGAGCATGTGACCATCCAGGGCGACATCCGAAGTCACCTGATGAAATCGGGCAAGCCGGCGTTCGTCGCCGAGTCGTTCCTCAGCTTCGCCGACGCCCGCACGCTGATCCTCGAAATGGGCGGCATTCCCGCCTATCCCACGCTCGCCGACGGCACGTCGCCGATCTGCGGGTTCGAGGACGATATCGACAAACTCATCGCCGGCATTCGCGATCGCGGCGTGTGCGCCGCGGAGTTCATCCCGATCCGCAACACGCCCGATGTGCTTGACCGGTATGTCAAGACGATGCGCCAAGCAGGCCTGGCCATCACCGCCGGCACCGAGCACAACACGCTCGACCGGATTCCCATCGAACCGACCTGTGTCGGCGGCGAAGCGGTGCCCGACGACGTGAAGGCGATTTTCTGGGAAGGCGCGTGTGTGGCCGCGGCGCATCAGTTCGTCACGCTGCACGGCGAAACGGGGTTCGTCGATGCGACCGGCCGACCCAACGACCAATACGATGATGACCATGCCCGCATCGAGGCGTTCGCCCGACTCGGGGCCGCAGTCGTCGAGACGTACTACCGGGACACCCCCCATGGCTGAGAAAACCACCGCCGTTGCCTGGCCGAGCTTCAGCGCCACCGACGATCCGGTCGACGCGCTGCTGAAACTGTCTCGCTGCTACGGCGCCGATCCGTCGTTCGTGATCGCCGGCGGGGGGAACACGTCGGTCAAAACGGACGACCGCCTCCACGTCAAGGCCAGCGGCTACGCCATGGCCACGCTCGATCGCGACGGATTGGTCGAAATGGATCGGCGAAAACTGGATGATATCGCCGCCGCCGAATTCGGATCGGACCGCGCCCAGCGCGAAGCGCGTTACAAGGCCGCCATTCTCGATGCCCGCGTCAAGCCGGATCAGGCCCAACGGCCGAGCGTCGAAGCACTGCTGCATCACCTTGTGCCCGGCCGTTTCGTCGTGCATACCCATTCGACCATCGCCAACACGCTGACCTGCTGCACCCGGGGCGAGACGATCGCGCGGGAGATGTTCGGCGACGAGATCGTCTGGCTGCCGTTTGTCGATCCGGGCTTCATGCTGGGCAAGGCGCTGGCCAAGGCGATCGGCGACTGGCGGCAACAGACCGGCCGCGAGGGGCCCCTGGCGATCTTGATGGCTAACCATGGACTGATTGTCAGCGGGGATGAGCCGGATGAGATTCGCGAGAAGACCGGATCGGTGCTCGGGCGGATTATCGAAGCGTTGCCGGATGACTGGTCGACGCGGTGGCGCGACGCGGCCGAGCGCGCCGAAGACGCCGCCGATCAGATCAACCGGATCGCCCCGGCCCTGCGCGGCCTGGCGGCGGAGGGCGACGATCTGAAGATCGTCGCTTTCGATGACAGCGACGCCGCGGTCGCGATCAGCGGCAGCGATGAAGCCCGCGACGCCGCGAGGACCGGGCCGCTTACACCCGACCAGATCGTCTACTGCAACAGCTTTCCGCTGTGGTTCGAGCCGAACGCCGATGAGTCGACCGACGCGACGATCGATCGCCTGCGCCACGCGCTGGCCGATCACGAGCGGCGCACGGACTATCCGGCGAAGATCGTGCTGGTGCGCGGTGTGGGGCTGTTCGCGATCGGTGATGAGGTGAGCGGGGCGATCAACGCCCGCGATGTGTATCTCGATGCGGTGAAGGTCATGGTCGGGGCCGACGCGCTGGGCGGGATCCGTTATCAGAGCGAGGATCACCGCCGGTTCATTGAGGCATGGGAAGTGGAGGCGTATCGCAAGAAGATTGCCGCTAAGGCTGCGGCGGGCGACCGCGTGGCGGGCAAGGTGGCGGTGGTGACCGGCGCGGCGCAGGGCTTCGGGCTGGAGATCGCCCGGCAATTCGCGGGCGAGGGCGGCTGTGTGGCGCTGGTCGACCTGAACGAACAGGGCGCCCGGGAAGCCGCGGACGAATTGTGCCGGCAACACGGCCAAGGCCGCGCGGTCGGTCTTTCGATCAACGTCACCGACGGCGAGTCGATCGCCGCCTGCCTGCACCAGGTGGTGCGGACGTGGGGCGGGTTCGACGTGCTGGTGTCGAACGCCGGCGTGCTCAAGGCCGAGTCGGTCAAGACCCAACCGCTCGAGGACTTCCAGTTCGTCACGGCGGTCAACTACACCGGCTACTTTCTGTGCACGCAGCAGGCGGCGCCGATCCTCGCCGCGCAGCACCGCGCGAGAAGCGATTACCGCAGCGACATCATTCAGATCAATTCCAAGAGCGGGCTGGAAGGCTCGAACCGCAACGCCGCCTACGCCGGCAGCAAGTTCGGCGGGTTGGGGCTGACCCAGTCGTTCGCGCTGGAGCTGATCGAAGACGGCATCAAGGTCAATTCGATCTGCCCGGGCAACTTCTTCGACGGGCCTTTGTGGTCGGACCCCGACAAGGGCCTGTTCGTGCAATACCTTCGAACGGGCAAGGTTTCCGGCGCGAAAACAGTCGAGGATGTACGCCGGGCCTACGAGGCGAAGGTGCCCATGGGCCGCGGCTGCACCACGCCGGACGTGATGAAAGCGGTTTTCTACCTGATGGAACAACAGTACGAGACCGGCCAGGCCGTGCCCGTCACCGGCGGACAGGTGATGCTGAAGTAGGACAAGGGCAAAGGGCCAAAGGCATGAAGCAAGGACATGTGGATATGACAACGTTTCCCAAGACGCAACACGCGGTGCAACTGGTCGGGCCGGATGAATTGAAGTTGATTGCCGACAAGGCGGTGCCCCCTCCGGGCGATCACGAGATGCTGCTGAAGATCGACGCGGTCGGGTTGTGCTTTTCCGATCTGAAGCTGCTCAAGCAGTTCGATCAGCACACGCGCAAGAGCGAGGTGGTCGCGGGACTGGAGCCGGTCGTCTTGTCGGGCATTCAGAGCTACGTCCCGGGCGACAAGCCGACCGTGCCGGGCCACGAGGCGGTGGCACACATCGTCGCCGTCGGGCCGAAGGTCACCCGCCACCAGCTCGGCGAGCGCGTGCTGGTGCAGACCGACTACCGCGACCTGCGCACGGGCGGGTCCAACGCCGCATTCGGCTATAACTTCGAAGGGGCGCTTCAGGAATACGTGATTGTCGACGAACGGGTGGCGATCGACTCCCACGGCGAACGGTTTCTCATTCCCGTGGGCGAAGACCGCGGCGCCGCCGCGGTGGCCCTGGTCGAACCGTGGGCCTGCGTGGAGGATTCCTATGTCACCGCCGAACGGCAGACGATCAAGGCCGGCGGAAGACTGCTCATCGTCGCCGACGACGGTACCGATCCATCCAGCCTCGAAGCGGCCTACGCCCCGGAAGGCGAACCGGCCGAGGTCGTGCGCATCAACCCCGGCCAGGCCGCCGAGCAGCCCGACGAAGGCTTCGACGACATCGTCTACTTCGGCCACGACCGTCCAACCATCGAAACGCTGAGCGACAAACTCGCGGCGCGCGGCATCATGAACATCGTGCTCGACGGTCAGTCGATCGGCCAGAAGTGCGAGATCGGCGTCGGCCGCATCCACTACGGCATGACCCGCTGGATCGGAACCCCCGGAAGTGACGCGTCGGTCTCGTACCGGATGATCCCGGCGAACGGTGAAATCCGCGCCGGCGAAAAGATCCTGGTCGTCGGCGCCGGCGGACCGATGGGCCAGATGCACGTGATCCGCAACATCTGTTGCGGCCGCGAAGGGGTGAGCGTGGTGGGCACGGACTTCGACGAGCCGCGACTGGAATCGCTGAACGACAAGGTCCAGCCCCTCGCCAAGGCGAACGGCGTGACGCTGCGACTGGTCAATCCCAAGGCTTCGCCGCTCGATGAGAAGTTCAGCTACATCGCTCTCATGGCGCCGGTGCCGGCACTCGTCGAACAGGCCATCGCCGATTCGGCCGAAAACGCCATCGTCAACGTTTTCGCCGGGATTCCCGCTCCGACCAAACACCCCATCAACCTCGACGCGGTGATCGCGAAGCAGGTGTTCGTGTTCGGGACCAGCGGCTCGACCATCGACGACATGAAGATCGTGCTGAAGAAGCTCGAAGCAGGCCAGCTCGATACGAACCTGTCGGTCGATGCGATCAGCGGTATGGCGGGCGCAGCCGAAGGGATCCGCGCGGTGGAAAACCGAACACTGGCCGGGAAGATCATCGTCTACCCGCCACTGCGGGCGGACGTGGGATTGATCCGGCTGAGCGAATTGCACGAGCACTTTCCCACCGTGGCCGAGAAGCTCGACCACGGCAAGTGGACCGTCGAGGCCGAGCGCGAACTGCTGAGGGTGGCGTCGGTCTGACGCCGGGTGAATCATGAAGGCTGCGCCATGAACGGGCGGGATCGCACATTCCTCGGCTTCGGTTTCGGGCCGATCTGCAGTGCGCTGTTCTGTTACGAGGCGCACCGATCGGGTCACTTCAACCGCTTCGTCGTGGCGGAAGTCGATGGCCAACTGGTCGACGCGGTGCGTCGGGCCGGCGGGCGCTACACGGTCAACATCGCCCACGCCGATCGCATTGAACACGCTGGGGTTGAAGGGGTGGAACTGCTCAACCCGAACGAGCCGGCCGACCGCGCGAAGCTGATCGACACCGTAGCCGAGGCTGATGAACTGGCCACCGCTCTTCCGAGCGTGCGGTTCTACGACACGGGTGCTTCGGCGTCGGTATCGAGCGTGTTGGGTGAAGGTCTGGCGAAGCGCGATCCGGGTCGACCCGCGATGATCTACGCCGCGGAGAATCACAACCGCGCTGCGGAGATCCTCAGCGGCCTGCTGCCGCCCGACGCGCCGGCGGAGGTGCTCAACACGGTGATCGGCAAGATGTCGGGGGTGATCGAGGAGGCGGCGGCGATCGAGCGGCTGGGCCTGGCCCCGCTCACGCCGGATGCCGCCCGAGCGGTGCTGGTCGAAGCGTTCAACCGCATTCTGATCTCGCGCATCACGCAGCCCGGCGCGACGCGAGGCATCGAGGTGTTCATCGAAAAGGACGATCTGCTGCCGTTCGAGGAAGCCAAGTTGTATGGCCACAACGCGATTCACGCGCTGATCGGCTATCTGGCGGCGCGCCGGGGGCTGGTCACCATGGATCAGGCCGGGCGGTGCGACGATCTGATGGCCACGGCCCGCGCGGCGTTTGTCGATGAATCGGGCGCGGCGATGTGCCGCAAGTATGCCCATCTCGCCGATGACCTGTTCACGCCCGCCGGCTACCGCGCCTACGCCGACGACCTGCTCGAACGCATGACCAATCCGTATCTCAACGACCGGGTCGACCGCGTGGTGCGCGATCCGCGGCGCAAGTGCGGCTACCACGATCGACTGTTCGGCACGATGCGGTTGGCCGTGGAGCAAGGCGTCGAACCGACGCACATGGCGGCGGGCGCGGCGGCGGCGTGCGTGTGCCTGCACCGCGGCGAACCGTTCGCGGATCGCGCGGCGCTGGCGGCGGCGCTCGGCGCGTTGTGGGGCGACGAGGCTGACCCATGCGCCGATCGCCTGATCGACCTGACCTGGCGTGCGATGGAGGAACTGTGATGCAACCGGATCTGCAAGGGCAGGTGGCGGTGGTCACGGGCGCCGGTCGCGGGATTGGCCGGGCAATCGCCCAGGCCCTGGACGCCTGCGGGGCGACGGTGGTGCTCGCGGCCCGCAGCGCCGATGAACTGAACACCGTCGCGGCGAAGCTGAAACGCCCGGTGGTCATGCCGGCCGACGTTGCCGACGAAGCGCAGGTCGTCGATCTGTTCGAACGAACCGTCTCGCGGCACGGCCGGCTCGACGTGCTGGTGAACAACGCGGGCATCGGCATTTACGGGCCGGTGATGGAGTTCGCCGCCGATGATTTCGACCAGGTGATGCGCGTGAACCTGCGCGGCGCGTTCCTGTGCTGCCGCGAGGCGCTGAAGCGGATGGCGCCGCGGGGTTGCGGTTACATCATCAACCTCGCCAGCGTGGTCGGTTTCCGCGGTTACCCCGAGCAGGCCGCCTATACCGCCAGTAAGCATGGCGTGATGGGATTGACCAAGTCGCTGGCCATCGAGGCGCAGGCCCACGGCATACGGGTGTCGGCGATTCTGCCCGGCGGCGTGGATACGCAGATGGTCCGCCGCGCCCGGCCCGATCTCGACCGATCCATTCTGCTCGAGCCGGCCGAC
>CAYNCM010000103.1:0-9878 GCA_964395825.1 uncultured Planctomycetaceae bacterium | reverse complement strand
ATCATCTACATCGACGAAATCGACAAGATCGGCAAGACCACGCAGAACGTCTCAATCACCCGGGACGTGTCGGGCGAAGGCGTGCAGCAGGCCCTGCTGAAGATGCTCGAGGGCACGGTCGCCAACGTCCCGCCACAAGGCGGACGCAAGCACCCCGAACAGCAGTACATCCAGATGGACACGTCGAACATCCTGTTCATCTGCGGCGGGGCGTTCGACGGCATCGCCGACATCATCCGCAAGCGCCTGGGCACGAGGCGGATCGGGTTCGCCAGCGAACGGGAAGACCACGCCTCGATCGATTCGACATCGGTGGCGCTGAGCCAGGTGATGCCCGAAGACGTCCTGGCGTTCGGGTTGATTCCCGAACTGGTCGGGCGCCTGCCGGTCATCACGCCGCTCATGCCATTGAGCGCGCAGGCGCTGATGCAGATTCTCACCGAACCCCGCAGCGCGCTGGTCAAGCAGTATCAGCACTTCTTCGGCATGGAAGGGGCGGAACTGGAATTCACCGAAGCGGCGTTGAAGCGCATCGCCGAGCGGGCGCTGGAGCGAGACACCGGCGCCCGGGCGCTGCGGGCGGTGATGGAAGAGGTGATGCTCGACATGATGTACGATCTGCCCGATCACGATAATCAGGGCATGCGCTACACCATCGACGAGCAGGCGGTCGAAGGCCACAAGAGCCTCGCCCAGATCCGCTGTGAGAAGAAGAAGGAAAGCGCCTGATCCGGGATCTTCGATCTTTGGTTTTCAATCTCTGATTCGCGGCCGGCCAAGCCGAGGGCTGAGGTTCGCCGAAGCCCCGGATTCCGTGCATCTCTTGTATTCCCTCTGCCACAGCCTACGATGGCATGATCAGGCCGCCGTTGGTCATCATGCACTCACGAGGAACCGCGCCATGTCAGATCGCCCGAACTTTATCCTGTTGATCGGCGAAGACGCCGGTCGCTATGCCGGCTGCTACGGCGACCCGGTCGCCCGCACGCCGAACCTCGATCGTCTCGCGGCGGAAGGTTGTCGTTACGACAACGGCTTTAGCACCGCGCCGGTCTGCGCGCCCAGCCGCAGCACGCTGGTCAGCGGCAAGCACGCCTGGTCGATCGGTTCACACCACATGCGCTCGACACTCACCCAGCCGCCGCGCCTGTTCACCCACGAGCTGCGCGACGCGGGCTACTACGTCAGTTGGCCCACCAAACTCGACTTCAACTTCGAACCCGACGCCGACTTCCGCGAAGACGCCGACGACTGGATCGACAAACTCCGCCACGGCGAACTGTCGGATCGACCGTTTTTCCTGTACCGCAACTTCGGGATCACGCACGAGAGCACCATGTGGGCCGAGCCTCAGTCGTTTGGCGGGGCGCGGGATGAACGGGAGAAGCACCTGCACACCATTGCCGAGGCACACCGTTGCGATCCGTCAACGGTGCGCGTGCCGGCCTATCTTCCCGACACGCCGGAGGTGCGGGCTGACATCGCCCGGTTCTACGATGCATTGACGTTGATGGACGGGCAGGTCGGCCAGGTGCTCGATGCGCTGGAAGCCTCGCCCTACCGCGACAACACGGTGGTGATTTATCTGACGGACCACGGCCGCGGGCTGATCCGGGAAAAGCGGTGGTGCTACGACGCGGGGGTGCACCTGTCGCTGCTGATCCGCTGGCCCAACGGCATCGAGGCGGGCAGCGTGAGCGATGAACTGGTCAGTTGGGTCGACGTCGGGCCGACCATTCTGTCGCTGGCCGGCGTCGACGTGCCGGGCGATTACCAGGGCCAGGTGTTTCTCGGTCCCGCCAGGGCGGGCGAGCGGGCGTGCGTGTTCTTCGGCCGCGACCGCATGGACGAAGCGTTCGACCGCACTCGCGGAGCCCGGGACCGGCGCTGGCACTACATCCGCAACGACTTCCCGCAGCTCCCGTGGATGCAGCGCAACCGCTACATGGAAATCCAGCTCACCACGCAGGTGGCGCGAGAGATGAACGCCCGGGGCGAACTGGCGGACAGCGCCGCCCAGTTTTTCGCCGACCGCAAGCCGCCGGAGGAACTGTACGACGCCCAGGCCGATCCCGACATGGTGCGTAACCTGATCGATGAGCCGGCCTGTGCCGAACACGCCCAACGCCTGCGGGCGGCGCTGGTGGAGAACATCGAGCGGTTCGGCGACATGGGCGAATTCTCCGAGCGCCAGCTCATCGAGCGCGGCGTGGTGGTCAACCGGCTGGACGATGAATACCGCAGCCGCATCGGCCCGCTGGCCGAGCATCTGCGGATCGGCCCGTACCCGCAACCGGTGCTCGAACGCGAGGAGTTGGAATGAAGCGAGCCGGGCTGTGCCCCATACGGGCAGACGACCGCGTAACCGGGCGCACGATCGGCCAAGCCATCCGCGCCCGCATCGGTTCGTGCGAGGAGAAAAGCGAACCGATTACAGGCCCATCTGGCGCATGTGGTTGATGGAGATTTCCAGGGCGTCGAACGGATCGTGGTCGCCGCCGTCGCGTTCGACGAGGTACCACTGCACGCCGGCCGCGGCGCAGGCCTTGTTGATCGCCGGCCAGTTGAGGTTGCCTTCGCCGATCGGCATCATCTTGTGTTCGCGCTTGGGGCTGACGGTCCCATCCTTGTAATGCACGCAGGGGATGCGCCCTTTGCCGGAGGCGGCGACGCGGTCGATCCACGCGGCCGGGTCGGCCATGCCGTGTGCCACCCAATAGGTGTCGATCTCGAACCACACGTGGGGTTCGCAGTGGTCGATCAGCAGGCCCAGCGGCGTGACGCCCTGGCTGAGCGTGACCAATTCGTGGCTGTGGTTGTGATAGCCGGCCCGCAGTCCCGCGTCGGCGAGCTTCTTCGTGGCCGCGCTGTACTCGGCGGCGAACTGCGTCCATGCATCGGGGCCCGCGTCTTCGCCGAACTTCGTCCCGCCGATCGCCGTGTACTGGCAGCCGACGATCCGGTGCCATTCGATCTGTTCGTCGGCGTGATCCTTCATGGCGTCCAGCCCGCGGTGCGTGGCGGCGCAGGCCAGGCCTTCGCCATCGAGAATCTTCTTCAGCTCCTTCGCATCCATGTCGTTGAAGCAGCCGGCCGAAGCCTGGATCCCCTCGTAACCCATCTTCTTCACCCGGGCGCAGCTCCTGGCCACATCTTCAGGTGTCTTGCAGTAATCACGCAGGGTGAACATCTGAGCGCCGATCCGTGCCATGGCCATCTCCTGTTGGTGGTGTGAGAGCCATTGTGACCAACTGGCGGGCGCTTGCAAGGCGCCTGCGAGCGGCCTCACGCGAACAGGTTGGTTTTCGGGGCGACAAAGCCCTTGTCGTTGAAGTAACTCAGCGCCTCGTCGGTGCTCCTGAACACCTGCGTGGCGGTTTCGGTGATGAAGGGGCTGGGGTTCTTGGCCGGCTTCCAGACCACGTACACTTCCTTGGCTCCTTCGAAAGCGTGCTGCAGTTCGCGCTCCACCCCGCTCGACAGGCCCGGCGAACCGCCCGGCAGTGCGGGCACGAGGCTGACGATCATGTCGGACTGGTCGATCAGTTTGAAATCCCGAGCGTAAATCTGCCCGTCGATGTCGCCAGCGCAGTCGAGCACCTGCTTGACCGGCAGCGGGAAGCGAGCGATCGAACCGTCGGCCATCAAGGCCCGGCCCTTGATGAAATCCCGCCCTTCCTTCGCCGCCGCCAGGGCGCTTTCGAGCATCAGCTTCTCATCCACGTCGCCGGGGTCGAACGTGATGAAGTGTCTGGCCAACTCGGCGCGGAAGGCGTCGATCTCCGCCAGCACATCGGGCATGTCGACCACGTGGCTCATCGGAAACGACGGGTAGACTTTCTTCAGGTCCGGCTGACAGACCAGCCGGGCGCAGGTGCGGGCGGTCACTTCATCCCGACCGCGCGACAGCACGTAGAACCCCGTCCCCGCGCCCATCGCCTGGGCCAGCAGTTCCGTGGCCATGATCTCCTCTTCCCGCCAGACCATGATGTCTTTGAGCGTCGCGTCGAGCGTGTGTTCGGCGTGCAGGCGGTGCCAGGTCGCCTCGGCGTTGTCGACCAGACAGATAAACAGGTCGGCTTTGAGTTTCGCGATCTGGTCGAAGTCGAACGCCCGGAACAACCCGTGTCGCCAGCGGAACGTGGCGTGGGTGTTGACGATGAGGTTTTTCCGGTCGGCGGATTCGGAGATGATGTCTTTGAACACGCTGCGGCGGAGCGTGTGCAGCCGGCCGAGCGGCAGATCGAGAATCGCGCCCGGGCGCACGTCCGGCGCCTCGGCGTACATGCGGTCGCCCACGTGGCTCAACGCCAGCGGTTCGCCCGCCTCCGCGGTCAGCGCCGCCACCGCTTCGAGGTATTGCTTTTTGTCAATGCCGACTTGCCCGGTCAGAATCGCTCGCATGGGTGGATCTTTCTCGGCGGACGGGTGAAACAGACGATGATAAGCATCCGGCCTCGGGGCGACAAATCGCCGGTCGCCGCGCTCGCCCCGTCCGGCCGCTTGTGATACGCTCGTCGCGGTCCGGTGCTCAACACAAGGAGCGGTGCGTGGCGTTTCGTTTGATTATGCTCGGTGACATCGTCGGCCAGCCGGGCCGACGCGTCGTGCAACAGCACGCCAAGCGCCTCCGCGCCGAGTTCCGGGCCGACATGCTCATCGCCAACGCCGAAAATGTCGCCGGCGGATCGGGCATCACACCGCAACTCTACGAACGGTTGCTCAAATACGGTCTCGACGGGCTGACGCTCGGCGATCACTGCTATCGCCAGAAGGACATCGTCGGACAAATCGATTCACTCGACCGCATCATCCGCCCGGCCAACCTGCCCACCGGCGCGGCCGGACGCGGATGGATGAAAGTCAGTTCGCCCGATGGTGAACACAACGTGATCGTCATGACGGTTCTCGGACGTATGTTCATCAACACGTTCCAGGCCGATGATCCGTACGCCTGCGTGGATCGGCTTCTGGAGGCGTTGAAGCCCGAAGTGCCGGTGATCGTGGAGATTCACGCCGAGGCGACCAGCGAGAAGGTGGCGATGGGCTGGCACGTCAACGGCCGGGCGGCGGCGGTGATCGGCACGCACACGCACATTCCCACGGCGGACGCCAAGGTGCTCTCGGGCGGCACCGCTTACATCACCGACCTGGGCATGTGCGGGCCTTACGCATCCATTCTTGGCCGGCGGACCGAGCGCGTGCTGCAATTCATGACCACGGCCATGCCCGCGCCGTTCGACGTGGCGTCGGACGACGTGCGGTTGTGCGGCGTGATGATCGATTTCAATGACGCCGGCCGGGCGACGGCGTGCGAACGGATCGAACTGCCCGCCGACCCGGATCGGCCTCCTTTCAAGCAGACGGGGTAACTTCATCATGCATTGGCATTTCTATCTGTGGCGCGGGGCGTGTTGTTGCTGATGGTCCGGGTCGCGCGCCGCCCGGCGCGGTCGGCGCCGCCGCCGTTGCGGGTGTGATGAACGCCACACTCAGCGGCTCTTGCGCTTGCGATCCTTGCGTTTACGCTTGGAGCGTTGTTTGATTTTCATCGACGGCCCGCCGCGGGCGCCCATGCGGCTCAGATCCTGCTTGCCCAGCGAACCCATCGCTCGCATCCGCTGCAAGCCGCTCATGCCCGACATCTGTTTGGTCATGTTCGACACCATGTCGAATCCCTTGACCAGTTGGGAGACGTCCTGCGGCTCGGTGCCGGAGCCCGCGGCCACGCGCCGGCGGCGACCGTGGTTGAGCACCTCGGGGCTGCGCCGCTCTTCGCCGGTCATCGACTGGATCATCGCTTCGGTGCGGTTGAGTTCCGAATCGTCCATGTCCAGGTCTTTGAGCTGCGAGCCGATGCCGGGCAGCATGCCCAGGACCGTCTTCATCGAGCCCATCTTCCGCACGCTGCGAAGCTGACTGAGGAAGTCGTCCATCGTCAGCTTGCCCTGGGCCATCTTCTCCTGCAGCTTCTCCGCTTCCTCGGCGCTGACCTGTTCCTGGGCCTTTTCGACCAGGCTGACCACGTCGCCCATGCCGAGAATGCGCCCGGCCATGCGCTCGGGGTGAAACTCCTCGATGCCGTCGATCTTCTCACCGGTGCCGATGAACTTGAGCGGTTTGCCGGTGACGGCCTTGACGGACAGCGCCGCCCCGCCGCGGGTGTCGCTGTCGGTCTTGGTGAGGATCACGCCGTCCAGTTCGAGCTGTTCGTTGAACGCGCGGGCGCTGTTGACCGCGTCCTGGCCGGTCATCGCGTCGATGACCAGGTAGATCTGGTGGGGCGACAGGGCCTTGTCGACCTGGCGCAGTTCGTTCATCAGGTCATCGTTGATGTGCAGCCGGCCGGCCGTGTCGAGCAGCACCACGTCGACCCCTTCCTTTCGCGCGGCCTTGACGGCGTTGCGCGCCACCTTCACCGCCACGCCCACCGCTTTGCCGTACTCGGCGCACTTGTCCGGCTCGCCGTAAAACGTCACCCGACCGCCGCCGGACACTTCGGTTTCCACCTGCTCGGCCAGCACGCGAAGCTGCTGCACCGCCGCCGGTCGCTGCAGGTCGCACGCGGCGAGCATGGCGCTGCGGCCCTTCCTTTTCAGGTACGCCGCCAGCTTCCCGCAGGTGGTCGTTTTGCCCGAGCCCTGCAGGCCGCACATCATGATGACGGTCGGACCCGGCTGGACGTACATGATGTGCGTGTCGACCGGGCCCATCAGAGCGACCAGTTCATCGTGCACGATCTTGATGATCTGTTGCGACGGCTTGAGGCTGGTGAGCACCTGCTCGCCCCTGGCCTTTTCCATCACGCTTTCGCAGAAGTCGCGCACCACTTCGTAATGCACGTCGGCTTCGAGCAGCGCGGTGCGCACCTCGCCCATCGCTTCGCGCACGTTGGCCTCGGTGATGCGCCCCCGGCCGGACAGGCTGCGAAAGACGTTGTTGAATCGATCGCTGAGGTTTTCGAGCATTGCGCCACTCGGGATGGTGAAGGCCCGAGCTTGACCGCGGCAGATGCGACATGGTAGCGGCGGGTCGCGTGGCGTTCAAGGCCCAACGCCGACCGCGAGTCTTGACAGTCCCCGCGCCCCGTTCGACAATTCGCCGTTCGCCCGCATCTTCCCGAGAGCACCCCCATGGCCGGACCCGCACAGACCGACACCCGCTTCGCGTTCGGCCGAAACTGGCAACGGTTTCTGGCGTCGATCACCGACGAACGTCAGCGGATCGCCCGCGAGTCGATCACCGAGTTCATGGGCGTGGGCGATCTGAATGGGCTGCGCTTCGTGGACGTCGGCTGCGGCAGCGGCCTGTTCAGCGCCGCGGCCTGCCAATTGGGCGCCGCCGAGGTGGTCAGCTTCGATTACGATGCGTTCAGCGTGGCCTGCTGCGCCGAGCTGCGCCGCCGCGCCGGCGAGCCCGACCACTGGCGCGTGTTCGAGGGGTCGATCCTCGACGACCGGCTCGTCGATCAACTGGGCGCGTTCGACGTGGTGTATGCCTGGGGCGTGCTGCACCACACGGGCGCGATGGGGCGGGCGATCGACAATGCGATGCGCCTGATGAACGAACGGGCGTGGCTTTACATGGCCATCTACAACACCCGGCGCGGTTGGCGCGGGTCGAAATATTGGCAACGCAAGAAGAGGCTGTACTGCCGGCTGCCGGCGATTGGCAAGCGAGCCATCGAAGCGATGCACGTGGCCTACTTTGCCCAATCGAAACTGCTGCGCTTCAAGAATCCCCTCCGCTCCATCCGGGAATACCAGTCGAAGCGAGGCATGAACTGGTACACGGATCTGGTTGACTGGCTGGGCGGGTATCCCTACGAACACGCCACCGTGGAACAGATCTTCCGCCACGTCGCCGACCGCTGCCCCGACTGCCGCCTGGTCAACCTCAGCCAGACCGACGGCCTGGGCTGCAACCAGTTCCTGTTCAAGCGGGAATGAGGAATCAGGTGGGCAGTGCATCGCGTGGGGGCGGCGGGCCGAGCAGATCGGCGATGCGTGCATACAGCGATTGCCCGTCGGGCGCGATGAGCGGGGCCGCGTCAACGATCGCGCCAAAGCAGGCGAGCCATTCGTCCTCCGTGAACCCACCGGCCTGGTGGATCGATTTCATGAAATTGACCAACATGCGATCGATGCGGCGGGCGCTGCGCCGGCGCACCGAGCCGCAGTCGATCAGCATCGGCTGGGCATCGCCCGACCGGCAGGTGGCGTCGATCATCAGATTGCTCGGCTTGTGATCGCGGTTGGTCAGGCCGGCGGCGGTCATGCGACCGATCTGTTCGCCGACACGGCGCACGATGCGCCGGCGCTCGGACCGTCGGGCCTCGTCACGCCGATGCGGCGGCGGGCATTCGAAGTACAGGTAGTAGTACAACGACGGACCTTCGACATAGGGCACGATCAGCACCGCATCGCGGCCGACCCCACCCACCGCCGCCGGCGCAACGGCGCGCACGCCGGCGGCCAGCAGCTTCGCCGCACCCCGATGCTCACGCCACGCCGGCCCGAGGCGGCATCGCTCATACACCAGCCGACCCGCGATTCCGACATGCAGCCGCTTGACCACCCACAGGCGATCGTCGTGGCGCACCGCCGTCACCGTTGATCGCGCATCATCCTTGAAGCGGCGCTCGACGGACGCATCGTCAGCCAGCAACACCAGCAGATCGGCGGAATCCCATTCGGCCGGTTGTGCGATGTGAACCTGTCGTTTCACGCCCATACTGTGGCCGGTTGCGGGCCGGTCCGCAAGCAGCGGTCGATCCATGTCGGCTCGGTCGCGACCGGCGCCGGGGCCGGTTATACTCTCGCGTTTCGCTCCGGGCCCGGAAGACGAGCAGGCCAATCGTGACTGAACCGACTGAACCGCTGTACCGCCGCGCACCTTATGTCGAGCCTTCGCTCGTGCGCCGGGCGACCGGCCGGTGGCGTTCGTTGCCGTCGGTCATCATCGTCGGCGCCCACGCCGCGGGCACCACCTCGCTGTACACCTACCTCGGCCAGCATTCGATGATCCACCGGGCCAAGCGGCGCGAACTGCATTACTTTTCCATGCGCCCCGACCGGCCGCTCGACTGGTATCGCAGCTTCTTCCCGCTGAAACCGGCCCTGGCGCTGGGCGAGCGGGTCCATGGTCACCGGCCGATGACCATGGAATGTTCGCCGACGTACATGTACCGCATCCCCGCGATGCAGCAACTGGTGCGGGTGCTGCCCGAGGCGAAGATCATCGCCGTGCTGCGCCACCCGATTGACCGCGCGCGGTCGGGCTATTCCAAGGCGGCGCGTGACGGGTGGGAAGATCGGCCGTTCGAGCAGAGCATGGATCGCGCCATCGAAGTGCTCGAAGACGAATGGCAGCGCCTGTGCAACGATCCGGATTACGGCAATCCCCTGGGCGATTCGCCGTATCACATGCTGCTGAGTCTGTACGGCCGGCAGATCGCCGGATGGCTCAAACATTTCGACCCGGCGCAGGTGCTCGTTGTCCAGAGCGAAGCGATGTTCGCCGATCCGCAGGGCGTGTACGATCACGTGTTGAACTGGCTGGACATGCCGCTGGCGAAACTGAAAGACGCCCGGGCGTTCAACGTGACCGGCCGACAGGACAAGGTCGAACCGCAAACACGGCGGCGGCTGACCGAATTCCTTGCCGAGGACGTGGCCCTTCTGGAACAAGCGCTGGGCGCGGGTTTCGACTGGTTCAGCGAATCGGCCGGTGCACAGAAGGACATCGAAGTCATCCAGCCGGAGGGTAAACCGGTTACCATCCGCCGGCAGTGGGCGTAGATGAAGCTGAACCGCCCAGACGCAGCGGCGGCGAGGATCATGAGATTGAGGGTGATCGCGCGTAGGTGATTCTCGCGG
>CAYNCM010000102.1:0-10059 GCA_964395825.1 uncultured Planctomycetaceae bacterium | reverse complement strand
CCACCCAACAACCCGCCCAACAACCTCAGCAGCCCCAACAGGCCCAGCAGTACGCCGACCAGGGCCCACTCGACCCGCAGGAAGGTTCGCTTGCCCAGCCGACCAGCCAGGATGTCCGCGGCGAAACCGCCGACCGCGATGACGCCACGCTCCGCCCCGACCAGGATACCGAGCGCCAACTGCTCTACGAAAACTACGTCCGTTCCCTGCCCACCGAGTACCGCCGCCTGCTGCAGGACTATTACGAAGCCCTTTCCACCCAGTCACCATGATGAATTCACTGAGCAAAAGGATCATCGCGTGCACGCTGGCGGCCTGGCTGATCGGCCTGGCGCCGCTCGCCCTGGCCCAGCCAGCCGAGGAATTGGCCGGCGTGGACATCGCCGAACTGTCCCCCCAGACCGAGCGCGCCATCGATCGAGCGCTGACGTACCTGGCCGGCAAGCAGAACGCCGATGGAAGCTGGGGCGGCAAATACAAGATGGCCAACACCGCCACGTCCCTGATGGCGTTCATGCTTAAGGGCCATTTCCCCGGGCGCGGGCGGTATGGCGAGCCACTCGATCGGGCCGTGGACTGGATGCTCGAACAGGGCCGCCAGCACGACGGTTACCTCGGCGGCCGCCAGCACGGCATGTACGAGCACGGCCTGGCGACGCTGGCCCTGAGCGAAGCGTGGGGCGAAGCGCCGCAGGATGACATCCGCGACGCCCTCAAAGCCGCGGTCGACGTGATCTTCCGCGCCCAGCATCCCAGCGGCGGCTGGCGGTACGAACCCCAGCCCAAATCCCACGACATCTCCGTGACCGTGATGCAGGTCGTCGCCCTGGCGTCGGCACGCGAGGCGGGCATCCTGGTTCCCGATCAGGTGCTGCGCGATGCGCTGGGCTATGTGCGCGATTGCCAGCATCCGTTCGAGGGGGGGTTCACCTACCAGCCCCGTAGCGGCAACCCGGCGTTGCCGCGTTCGGCGGCCGGGGTGATGAGCTATCACATGCTCGGCGAGGGCGACAGCCGCGCCGCCCAGCGCGGGCTGGATTATCTGCTCCGCCGGGAGGACAAGAAATTCGACAGCTCCAGCCATTACTTCTACGCCCACTACTATGCCATTCAGGTCATGTACCAGTCCGGCGATGCGTACTACCAGAAGTGGTACCCGCAGATTCGCGATGCCCTGCTCGGCAAGCAGCACAACGAAGGCTACTGGCGAGGCGGGCGCGGCGGAACCGAGTACTCCACCGCCATGGCCGTGCTGATCCTCGGCGTGCCGTACCGTTACCTGCCGATCTACCAGCGATGAAACGAACGACCCGCGTCATCTCGCTGAGCACATGCCTGCTCGTCGCCTTGGTGTTCGTGACCGAGGCGGCGGCCGAGCCAACGCCCGTCTCGCCGCGCCAGGTCGACCGGGCTTTGGACGATCTGCGCTCGGCCGACTGGGTGTTGCAGTGGCGGGCGATGGAGCGGCTGGCCGAGGCGCAGGCGCAAGAGGCGGTGAAGCCGCTGCGCGACATCTATGGCGACAAGAAGACCGATCCCTGGCTGCGCGGGCGGGCGCTGGTGGCGTTGGCGCACCTGGAAGGCGAGAGAATGCTCGACGAAGCGTTGGGCGATGCCCGCGCCACCGCGGCGGCGTTGCGAGCCGGGGCGACCGAGGCGCTCGGCGTGATCGGTTCGTCGCGCGGTGAATCGATGATCGTCGAACGCCTGGGCGATCAGGTGGTCGAGGTGCGGCGCGAAGCGCTGGTGGCCTATGCCAAGGTAAGCCCGAAGGTGGCCTGGCGCGCCATCCGCGCCCAGCTTTCCGATCCCGATGCCCAGACCGTCGACTACGCCGCTCGCGCGCTGGCACACCTGGCCAGTCCCCAAGCCAGGGCGGCCCTGCTCGAATTGCTGGATCACGAGGACCGATCGGTGCAGTTGCAGGCGATTGCGGCCCTGGCACAGATCGGCGATCCGGCCACCACCCGGTCGTTGCTCGCCAGGGCCGCCGCGACCGATGACGACCGCGTGCGCCAGGCCGCGCTTGCCGCCATCGGCGCCTTCGGCAAACAGGCCGTCGGACCGCTCGTCGAAACCTTCGAATCGGAACAGCCCGAACTGCACCCGCTGGCGCTGAGGCTGCTGACCCATCATGTTGACATCGAAGTGTGCGACCAGCTTGCCCGCGGCCTGCGCACCGCGGGGCAGGTCGAGCCCAAGACGCTTATCGCGGCGATCGGGTTGTTCGCCGAAACCGAAGCCACCCGTTACGCCGACGTCATTCAGCGACACCTGGAGCATCCCGCGCCCGAGGTGCGTCTTGCGGCGATCGGGGCTTTGCGGGCTCTGCCCCGGCTCGATCACTTCCAGGTGCTCGCCGAGCGGGTGCGGGATGACGAACCGGCCGTTCGCGCCGCCGCCGTTCAGACGATCAAACAGGCTACCGAAGGCGCTCCGGCGCAAGGCATCGTCGAATACCTCGGTCCCACGCTCAGCGATTCGGATGACAAAGTGCGCGACGCCGCGTTCGACCTGATGCGGGATCGGCTCACGGCGCGCGAGGCGGGCGCTGCCCTCGAAGCGCTCGATCCGCTGTTGGCCAGCGACGATGCGAAGACCCGCGAAAAGGCGGTGAAGGTGCTCGAGCGCATCGGCGATGACCAGGTCATGCATCGCGTCGCCGCGGCGCAGGGCTACCTGGTCGACTGGATGGTCGTCGGCCCATTCGCTCCGGGCGACATGGACAAGACCTTCGAGCCCCAAACGCAGGAGACCGACTTCGACGATCGATTCGCCGGGGCCGATGACAAACAAGTCGGCTGGCAACTCGTGCAAGTCCGTCATGCCGACGGAAAAGTGCGGCTGTACGAAATCATGCCCTATCCGATCAACGACCGGATCGCCTATGGTGTGGCGGAGATCGATGCCCCCGCCGCCCGGACCGTCCGTCTGACGGTGGAAACCGATAACGACTCGGTCGTGTTCCTCAACGGGAAAATCATCGGCAAGACCCGCTACCGCAACGACCGGTCGTTCGACGTCGACCTGGTCGCCGGACGCAACCGCCTGATGCTCAAGGTCGGCAACACGAAAGACTGGTGGTGGTTTCGCGTGCGGGCGACCGGCGAAGAAGGAGGCCGCCTCGACTGGCTGGTCGGTGGATGACGCGGTCGCGGAACGTTCAGCCCGCCAGTTCCTTGACCTTTGCCATGATCGACTTCGGATCGAGGCCCTGATGGTAGAAATGTTCGTGCAGCCCGCCGCAGCCTTCGCGGTGCGTGCCCAGCCGGGCGAACTTCGGCGTCAGCCCCCGCTCGATCAGCCATGTGCCCATGCGGCTGCCCAGGCCGTTCCGCCGGCTGAGTGATTCGACGGTCACCACGAACCCCGTTGCCCCGATCTTCTGCATCATCTGCTCGTCGACCACGTTCAGCGTGGGCTTGTTGACCAGCCCCACGTCGATGCCTTCCTCGCGCAGCCGCTCCACCGCATCCAATGCCCGATACAGCGCATCGCCCACCGCCACCACGAACCCCGCCCGCCCGTCGCGGATTCCCTCGTCCCGGCCGGGCACAAACTCGTAACCTTCGCCGTAGAAGTCCCTGCCGTCGGCGGTGAGGATGTTCGGCGTCTTGCTGCGGGTGGAAAAGATAAATCGCAACCCCGGATCGTGAAACACCGCCTTGACCACCGCCGTCATCTGCCCCGCGTCCGCCGGGAAGTACAGCCGCGTGGGATGCTCATCGTCGTCCAGCCCGTTGTCGGCGAACAGGTTGTTCAAGCCGAAGTGGCAGGTGTTGTCCGCCATGTCGTCCATGCCCGCGTGCGAGAAGTGGCACAGCAGATTGCTCTTGTTCAGCCGGGCCATGGTGATCTCGCTGACGCACATTTCCAGAAACGCCGAGAACGTGGCGAAGACGCCCTGCTTGTCGGGGGTGTAGCCGAAGCCCGCCGCCGCCGACAGGTTGCCGCGCTCCATCACCCCGCCCCGCACGAACACCTCGGGGTGTTGCTTGCGGATCGTCGCCAGCCCGCACGAACCTTCCAAATCCGAGTCGATCACCATCACGTTCCGCCGCTGGTCGTCGGTCATCCCATCGAGGATTTCGTTGACCGCCTCGCCGAACACGTTGCGGTTCGACCCGATCCGCTCGCCCGCGCCGCGGAAGTCGTCATCGTGCTTCGCCTTGTCGATCGCTTCGAGGTGCTCGACCGCCTCCGTCCGTCCGCGCCGGGTGAGGTAGTGGACCGCCGCTTCGACGCTGATGACGTCGTGGCCCTTGGGATTGCCCTCCAGCCCCTCGATGCCGATGCACATTTTCCGGCGGGCCAGCACCGCCGCCGGTCCGTCGACCGTCAGCGCCTGGCGCAGGTGGCCGAACAGGGCTTCGAGGTTCTCGCCGTCGCATTCGAGCACGGCCAGGCCGTGTCCGCCCAGCGTGCGGGCGATGGAGAAGTCTTCGAGGTATTGCGACGGGTGGCCGGCGATGGTCACGTCGTTGTCATCGACCACCAGCTTGACGTTCAGCCGCTTGGCCACTGCCAGGCGCGCGGCCTCCGCGTCGTTGCCTTCCTGCTGCGACCCGTCCGAGCCCAGGCAGAAGACCACCTTGTCAGGGTTCGCCATCGCCACGCCGTTGACGTACGGCCACATGTGGCCCAGCCGGCCGGAGCTGATCTCGATGCCCGGCGCCAGGCCGCGCTCGGGGTGGCCGGGCAGGCCGGAGTACGCTTCGCGGTAGTGGGCCAGGCGCTCGGGATCGAGCTTGCCGTGGATCGCCGCCATCAGGTACTGCGTCGCGGCGCGGTGGCCGGCCTCGTCGAAGAACACCGGCACGAACCGGTCCGGTGCTCCGCGAAAGAAGGCATCCAGAAGCATGACTTCGGGAACCGTGTCGTAAGGCCCGCCGGTGTGCCCGCCCAGTCCTTTGGCCGCGCCGGTGGCGGTGAAGAACACGATCGCATCGCGGCAAAGCCGGATGTTCGCCGCCAGCGCGTCGCGCTGTTCGTCCGACAACTTGTCCTGGCCGAACGGATCGATGGCGACGGGATTGTACGCCGACAGGTCGATGGGAAAGGTCTGGGCGGTGGTGGTCATGGGTGGTTTCCCGGTGGGTTGGCGCGACCCGTTGAAGCGGATCGAGCCGGCTGGTCTGCGGGGGCGTTGGGCCGCGTTCGCGGGTTCTCCGACGGAGGGGAGTCTTACGACGCCACTTCCATCAGTTTCAGGGCGTTGGCGACGATGTCATCGCTGCTCAGGGCGCAGTAGTGCATCAGATCGTCGGCGCTGCGGCCGCTCTTGGGGATGCGCCGGATGAACATCTGCTTGAGGGTAAACGATCCACCGTCCTCGGCGAGGATTTCCGCCACCGCCGAGCCGATCCCGCCGGCGTAGTTGTCCTCCAGCGTGAGCACCATGCCGTTGTTTTCCTGGGCCAGGTCGAGAATCGCATCGCCGTCGAACGGCATCGAATACAGATCGACCAGCGTCGCGTCGATGCCCGCTTCCTCCAGTCCATCCAACGCCTTGTTTGCTTCGTGGACCATGTAACCGGCCGCCACGATCAACAGGTCGCGCCCTTCGGTGAGCACCTCGTGCCCGCCGAGGTTGAACGGCGTGTGGTCATCGTACAGAAACTCCGTGTCCGGCCGCAGCGTTCGCATGTAGCAGGCCCCTTCGTACTCCGCCATCGCCATCGTCAAGGCGTAAGTGGCGAAAGCATCGGCCGGCTGAAGCAGGTACACCGCGGGATTGCCCGCCTTGTTGGTCACGTTGGCCCATGCCCGCAGGAACGCCACGTCCGGCAACGCCATCTGGCTGGGGCCGTCCGCCCCGAGACTGGCCCCCGAATGCGAGCCGACCAGCTTGATGTTCGCTCCCGTGTTGATCGCCATTTCGAGCTGGTCGTAAGCCCGCACGAAGAACTTGCCGAACGTCGAAGCGAACGGAATCTTCCCCCCCGCGCCCAGTCCCGCCGCCAGCGAAACCATGTTCTGCTCGGCGATGCGGCACTCGACAAAGCGGTCGGCCAGTTCCTCGTCCTTGGCGAAGTCGCCCGCATACGTCGACCCGCGCACGTCCCCGTCCAGCGACACCACCGTCTTGTTCGACCGGCCCAGCGCCCGCAGCGCCACCCCGTACGCCTTCCGCGTGGCCAGCTTGCCCGACGCCAGCGCCTCGGCCTTGCCGAACTGCTTCATCGCTTCGCTGAACAGCGGCGCATGGGCCGGTTCCTCCGCGGCCGGCAGGTTGTGGCCGATCGGCGGAATGTTCAGGTCGCCTTCCGTCCACGCCGCACCCAGTTCCTTCGCCGTCGCGTCCAGTTCCGTCAGCGCCTGTTCACATTGCTCCGCCTTCATCGCCTGCCCGTGCAGGTTGCCCTGCTGCATGATGCCCGCGCCCCAGCCCTTGATCGTGTGGGCCACGATGGCGAACGGCTTGGCTTCGCCGGCCTGGTTCTCGGCGTGGGCCGAAAGCGCCGCCTTGATCTCCGTGGGGCTGTGACCGTCGATGATCGCCACCTTGTATCCCACCGCCTCCAGCTTGGCCGCGGTGATGTCGGGCGACTGCAGCGGGCTGACCGCGTCCGACTGGGCGTACTGGTTGCAGTTGAAGATCGGGCACGCCGCGGCGAGTTGGCGGTCGGCGATGTGCTCGATCGCCTCCCAGATCTGCCCCTCGCGCGACTCGCCGTCGCCGATCAGGCAGAACACCCGCTTGTCGATGCCGTCGAGCCGGGCTGCTTCGGCGATCCCCGCCGACACGCTCAAACCCTGGCCCAGCGAGCCGGTCGCCGCGTCGAAGAACGGGAAACCTTCCTCGGGATTCGGATGACCGTCGATGGGGCTGTCGATCGCCCGCAGTTGCATCACATCCTCCCGGGTGGTGGGGCGGAGTTGATCGCCGTACTGAGCCACGATGCCCAGATCCGCCGCCGCCGCGTAGAGGATCGGCACGGCGTGGCCCTCGCTGAGCACCAGGCGATCGGCCGCCTTGTTCGCCGGATCGACCGGATCGTGACGCATGTGGTCGTACATCAGCACCGTGACCAGGTGAGCCAGGCTGGCTCCGCTGGTCGGATGCCCGCTGCCCGCGGCGGCGGTGATCTCCACGTTCAGCTTGGTTAACGCGACGGCTTTGGCGTGCACGGAAGCATCGAAACTCATCTGATGTCCCTTGTTTGGTTCATGAGGGCGTTCGGTTTCACGTAAGCGGGCGATTATCGGTCAACCGACCGATGCAGGCAACCGCCTGGCGGCAGAATAGCCTTGTCCGCCACCGGCGCTTCGAGTTAGCATTGTCGCGGCCCGATGCGTTGCTGGCCATTTCGTCCGCAGGAGATTCGCCATGACCGTCGAACCGATGCGCTGTGCCGACTTCCCGGGTTCGCCGCACGCGCCCCGCCCCGGGCGCTGGCTTGAGGTCCAGTTCACCCATTGTCCGGTGGGCCGGCAGTGGTCCCCGGCGATCAACGCCTATCGACTGGCCGACCGCCTCATGGTCTGCATCGATCTGGCCGGCGTCGACCGCGAGTCGATCGACGTCCACGTCGAACCCCGACGCCTGCGCATCAGTGGCGTGCGCGCGGCCCCCGAACCGTCGCGCCGTCCCGACGAACGCATCCAAATCCTCACCATGGAAATCGACCACGGCCCGTTCGAGCGGGAACTCGCCTTGCCCGACAATGTCCAGGTCGACCGCATCAGCGCCCGCCATCGCAACGGCCTGTTGTGGATCCGCCTGCCGCTGGACGATTGACCGCCAACCCCGCCGATCCGCGTGATCCGCATACCGCCAACGCCTGAACATCGGAATCCCCGTGACCAAGAAGACCAAGAAGAAGTCGAGCAAGGCTCAATCGCCTAAGCGCCCGTCCGACCCCGCGCCCGTTGCCGAAGATGGCGCGGTCGACCTCGCCGCCGCCGCGCCCGCCGTCGAGATCAACATCCCCGATCAACTGCCCATCCTGCCCGTGCGCGGGATGGTGATGTTTCCCGGCACGGTGATGCCGCTGGGCGTGGGCCGGCCCGCTTCTCGCAAAATGCTCGAAGAGAATCTGCCGGCGAGCAAGATCATCGGCCTGGTCGCGCAGGTCGACGCCGATGTCGAAAACCCCAAGCCCGAAGACCTGTATCCTGTGGGGACCGCGGCGGTGGTGCTGAAGCTGATCCGCCAGCCCGATGAGACGATTTCCCTGATCGTGCACGGCCTGGGTCGCATCGCCGTCAGCCAATACACGCAGACCACGCCGTATCTCAAGGCGCAGGTCGGCACGATCGCCGAAAAGGCGCGATCCGACAAAAAGTTCGAAGCCGCGGTGAAGAACCTGCGCCAAACCGCGATGGAACTGATCGCCCTGACGCCCAACGCCCCCGAGCAGGCGCAGACGGTCATCATGAACATCGACAACGCCGGGCAGTTGGCCGACTTCCTCGCGGCGAACCTCGATCTGGAAGTCGATGAGAAGCAGGATCTGCTGGAAGAGGCCGATGTCCGCAAGCGGCTTCGGGTGGTGCAGCTTGCGGTGTCGCGCCAGCTCGAAATCGCCCGGCTTCAGCAGAAGATCAACGAGGATGTGCAGTCGACGATCAGCGATTCGCAGCGGCGGTTCTATCTGCGCGAGCAGATGCGGGCGATCCAGAAAGAGTTGGGCGTCAGCGAAGACGGCGCCGGCGAGCAGATCGCCGAACTCCGTCGCCGCATCGGCGAAGCCGAACCGCCCGACGCCGTTGTCGAAGAGACCGAGCGCGAACTGAAGCGTCTGGACATGATTCCGCCGGCAAGCCCCGAATATTCGGTGATTCTCAGTTACCTGGAAACGGTCGCCGAACTGCCCTGGTCGACGCTGAGCGATGATGTGCTCGATCTCGAACGGGCGCAGGAGATTCTCGACCGCGATCATCACGACCTGGATAAGGTGAAGCGGCGGTTGATCGAGTACCTGGGCGTGCGGAAGCTCAACCCGCAGGGGCGCGGGCCGATTCTGTGTTTTGTCGGTCCGCCCGGCGTGGGCAAGACGTCGCTGGGCCAGTCGATCGCCGATGCGCTGGGTCGCAGCTTCAGCCGCATGAGTCTCGGCGGGATTCGCGACGAGGCGGAGATTCGCGGCCACCGCCGCACCTACATCGGTTCGATGCCCGGCCGCATCATTCAGGAGATGCGCCGTTGCCGCACCCGCAATCCCGTGATGATGCTCGATGAGATCGACAAGCTGGGCGCCGACTTCCGCGGCGATCCGGCCAGCGCATTGCTGGAAGTGCTCGACCCTCGCCAGAACCATGCGTTTGTCGATCGTTACCTCGACGTGCCGTTCGACCTGTCCCAGGTGCTGTTCATCGCCACCGCGAACTACATGGACCCGGTGCCGCCGGCCCTGCGCGATCGCATGGAAGTGATCGAGATTCCCGGTTACACCGACAACGACAAACTCCAGATCGCCCGGCGCTACCTCGTGCCGCGACAGATGAAAGAGCACGGCCTGACGAGCGGGCACTGCCGCTGGACCGTCAAGGCGATCAAACGGATCATCGAATCGTACACCCGCGAAGCCGGCGTGCGGGAATTGGAACGGCGGATCGGCGCGGTGTGCCGGCACATCGCCGCGATGGTCGCCCGACGCAAGTATCGCAAGGCCCGCAGCGTCAACGAGAAACTGGTCACCGAAACGCTCGGCCCGGCGCCCTACGTGCGGGAAAGCGCCCTGACCAGTTCGCACCCCGGCGTGGCGACGGCGCTGGCTTACACGCCGGTTGGCGGCGAGGTGCTGTTCATCGAGGCGGCGAAGTTCCCCGGAAAGGCAAACGTCCAGTTGACCGGGCACATCGGCGACGTGATGAAGGAGTCGGTCCACGCGGCCCTGTCGCTGGTCAAGGCGCGCGCGGATGAACTGGACCTCGACACCGAGGCGTTCGCCGGGACCGACGTCCACGTGCATGTGCCGGCCGGCGCGGTGCCCAAAGACGGCCCGAGCGCCGGGGTGGCGATGTTCGCGGCCCTGGCGTCGCTGATCATGGATCGGCCGGTGCGGCAGGACGTGGGGATGACCGGCGAGATCACGCTGCGGGGGCTGGTGCTGG
>CAYNCM010000101.1:0-10262 GCA_964395825.1 uncultured Planctomycetaceae bacterium | reverse complement strand
TCGATCAGCACGCGGGCGTGGTCGCCGGCGCCGATGACGATCAGCGGGCGGTCGATGGCGGGGCCGGGGTTGTGGGGCGTGTCGGTCATGTCAACGCTCTGGGCCGAGAAAGGCGCTGCTGGGCAGATTGATGATGCGCCGGGCGAGGGATTCGGTCCCTGCCAGGTCGGCGCGCGGGCACGTCGTGTACATCTCCAGTTGATGCATCGGTTTCCAGACGGGCCGGGCCTGAATCTTTGCCTCGCCGAGTGCTTCGAGCAGCCGGTCGCGCTCGCCCGCGACCGATGCGTCGAGCAGCAGCACGTTCAGCCAGTAATTGCTCGTCGCGCCGGGCGGTTGGGTGAACAGGCTGACGCCTTGCACGTCGGCGAATGCCTGCGCGTACCGTTCGGCCAATTGCCGCTTGGCGGCGAGCATGTCATCCAGCCGCTCGAGCTGCCCGCAGCCGAGCGCGGCGTTGAGGTTCGGCATGCGGTAGTTGTAGCCGACCTGGTCATGCACGTATTCCCAGCGGTGCGGCCGCTTGGCGGTGGTGGTGAGGTGCTTGGCCCGTTTGGCCAACGGCTCATCGTCGGTCATGATCGCCCCGCCCCCGCCGGTGGTGATGATCTTGTTGCCGTTGAAGCTGAGGATGCCCAACCGGCCGAAGCGCCCGGTGTGCTTATCGCGGTAGACCGATCCGAGCGATTCGGCGGCGTCCTCGACCAGCGGCAGGCCGTACCGCTTGCACAATTCGACCAGCGGATCGAGGTCGACCGGATGGCCGAACGTATGCATCGGCACGACCGCGGCGAGGCGCCGGCCGGTGTGGCGATTGAAGCATCCGGCATCGCGCTGTTCGGCGACATCGTGGAGGTGATCGGCGAGCTTCCGGGGGTCCAGGCCGAGTGTCCGTTCCTCCACGTCGACGAAGTGCGGCACGGCCCCGCGATAGGCCGCGGCGTTGGCGGTGGCGATGAACGTCAGCGAAGGCATGAGCACCTCGTCGCCGCGCCCCACGCCGACCAGTTGCAGCGCCACGTGCAGCGCCGCCGTGCCGTTGACCACCGCCACCACAAACGCGGCGCCGGTGTAATCGGCCAATTCCTTCTCAAACCGATCGACGAACGCCCCGGCTGAGGAAACCCAGGCCGTATCGACGCACTGCTTGACGTATTCGGCGCATCGGCCTTGCAACGACGGCGCGTGCAGCAGCACCGGGCGATCGGCATCCGGACCGATCACGGTGTTGACCGCTTCCACGATCCGATTCGCATCGACGGCACTGGTTCTCGAGTCTTCGGACATCAAGACTCCCGTATCGGGGCACAGGCCCGGACCTACTTATCGGCCGGACGACGATGCCCCTGAAGCGGCCGCATCGCCCAGCATGGCCAGCAGTGGCGCCGGATCGGCGAGATCTTCCACGACACAATCCGCGCCGGCTTCACGGAGTTGTTCGACCGTGTAGCGCCCCGTCGCCACGGCCAGCGACCGACACCGGCCCGCCGCGGCGCACGCCACGTCGCGCGGTGTGTCACCCACCACCACCACGCGGTGACGGTCGGCCTGGCCGCCGGCGAGAGATTCATAGCGGATCAGCGCCGTTTCAAGCAGGCCCGGCCGATCCGCCGCATCCTCACCGAAAACGCCCACGTCGAACCGCGCCGGATCGATGCCTGCGTGGCGCAGCTTCGCCTTCGCCGCCGGTTCGTAATTACCCGTCAAGATGCCGGTCAACACATCCTCTCGCCCGGCCAGCCGGTCGAGCAGTCCGCGGATGCCGGGCATGACCCTGATCCGCTCGGCATGGCGGTTCAGTTCCGCTTGGAGCAGTTGAAGATACCGATCGCGGTAGGCCGCGTGGTGCTCGCGGGGCTGGTCGACGTTGTTCGCCGCGGCCAGTTCCTCGAACAACAGCGGATCGGTCGTGCCGACGGTCACCCGGGTCCACTGAAACTGATCGCCGAACACCGCCCGGCCGGCTTCGAGCATACAACGGCTGCTCGCCCCACCGGTGATCAGCAGCGTCCCGTCGATGTCGAACAGTACCAGTGCCGGCCGCATGGCGATCGCCTCCGGGCACAAGCTTAGCAGCCCGGCGCGCGGCGCACCAATGCCAGCGCGGCGCGAGGCGGACGCCGGGCGACTCAGGCCTTGACGATGCGATCGCACGGGTCCGCCACGTTCCGCATGGCGTTGCGCGTATCGACGATCAGCTTCGCGTGTTCGGCGATGAAGGGGTAATCGTAGGCATCGTGGTGGGTGAGAATCAGCACGCAATCCGCCGCGCCGAGCGACTCGGCGGAAAGGTCCACGCTGGTCATCCGGGGCAGGTCGGGATAGTGGCGCATCGGGTGCGTGGCCGGGACGTGGGGATCGTTGTAGGCCACCTCCGCCCCCAGCCGGCGCAGCAGCCGCATGACCTCGAAACTCGGGCTTTCTCGCACATCGTCGACGTTCGGCTTGTAGGCCAGTCCGAGAACAAGCACCTTGGCCTCTCGGAGGGCCTTGCCGTGATCGTTCAGGGCCAGCATCGTGCGCTGGACGACGTATTCGGGCATGGCGCGGTTGATCTGGCCGGCCAGTTCGATGAAACGCGTCGGTTGGCCGACTTCCCGGGCCTTCCAGCTCAGGTAGAACGGATCGATGGGGATGCAGTGGCCGCCGAGGCCGGGTCCGGGGTAAAACGCCTGGAAGCCGAACGGCTTGGTGGAGGCGGCGGCGACGACCTCCCAGATGTCGATGTCCATCTGCGTGAAGATCATCTTCAGTTCATTGACCATGGCGATGTTGACTGCGCGGTAGACGTTTTCCAGGATTTTCGCGGCTTCGGCGACCTCGGCGCTGGGAACCGGATGCACATGGGCGATCGCCTTGCGATATAGCGCCGTGGCCAGTTCGCCGCTGACCGGGTCGATCCCGCCGACCAGCTTGGGAATCGTGCGGGTGGTATGCTCCGTGCGGCCGGGATCTTCGCGCTCCGGTGAATAGGCCAGGAAGAAATCCTCGCCGCATTTCAAACCACCCGCTTCCAGGCGCGGCAGCATCACCTCCCGCGTGGTGCGGGGATAGGTGGTCGATTCCAGCACAACAAGCTGTCCCTTGCGCAGACACGTGCCGATGGCGTCGGTCGTATCCTCGACGTAACTCAGGTCGGGTTCCAGATGCTGGCCAAGCGGCGTGGGCACGCAGACGAGGATCGCATCCACGCCGCTCAGCCGATCCAGGTCGGCGGTGGCCTCGAAGCGGTCGGAATCGGCCAACTGGCGCACGAAGTCCTCACCGAGATGTTTGAGATAGCTTTGCCCGGCGCGAAGTTGCTCGATCTTGGCCGGGTCGATGTCGAAGCCGACCACCTCCAGGTCGGCCGACCAGAACGCCTTGACCAGCGGCAATCCGACGTAACCCAGACCGATCACGCCCACCCGGACGGTGTTGTTGCTGATCCGGTCGGCGAGCGTGTGGGCGGTCGCGGTCATGGGAGGCTCCATCGCGTTTGCTGGCAGGCGGCGCGGCCCCGGCGCTACGCCGCGCCTCGGAGAGCGACACCCATCATATAGCCAGATCAACGCCATCGCATGGGCGCTGAGGCGCCGGCATCCGGTCGGCGAGGCGAGGCCGAATCCACTATGCTGAGGGCCTGTCCGATGACCGGCGCCGGTGCGAGGCACGTCATGCTGTCAGCTTTGCGATATTACTGGTGGATCGCCCGCGGCGTGGGGCTGGACAACATTCCCCGTCGCCTGCGGCATGTCTGGGATGTGCGCCGCGGCCGACTCCGCCGGCGCACCGAACCGACGCGCTACGCCGACCGGGCCTACCGCCGCGACTGCCCCCAACCGGCCGGATCACAATCGCACTGGCTCGAACGCCGGCGACGGTTTTTCGCCGCGCCGCGGTCCGAGGTGCTGGCGCCGGTTGCCGATGATGACCTGTGGCGATCGCACGTGACCGACGTGTGCGAAGCGGCGCTCGGCGGGCGGTATCCGATGTTCAGTCGCTGGACCGCCGAACTGGGTTGGCCGCCCGATTTCAATCTCGACCCGCGGACCGGCGAGCGCTGGCCGACCGATTGCCACTGGCTGGAGATTCCTCACGACCAGCCGGGCCGGGATGTCAAACTCATCTGGGAGCCGTCGCGCTTCAGCCTGGCGTATTACCTGGCCCGCGCGTATGCGCGCAGCGGCGAGGGGCGCTGGGCGCGGGCGTTCTGGGAGATGTTCGATGCGTGGGTCGAGCAGAACCCGTCGCAGCGGTCGGCCGCGTGGGGTTGCGGACAGGAAACCGCTTTCCGCCTGATGGCCATGCTGACCGGCGCGATGAGCACGCTGGACAGCGAAGCGGCGACGGACGATCGCCTCGAAGCGTTGACGCGGCTGGTCTGGCAATTCGCCCGGCGGATCGAGGCGAACCTCAACTACGCCCGCAGTCAGAAGAACAACCACGCGCTCAGCGAGGCCCTGGGCCTGTGGACGGTCGGACTGCTCTTTCCGCAATTGGTCTCGGCGGCGCGCTGGCGGCAGCGGGGCGCGCGGGTGCTCGCGGCCGAGGCGAAACGGCAAATTTACGATGACGGTTCATTCGTGCAGCACAGCCTCAACTACCACCGCGTGATGCTGGACGACCTGATGTGGGCGATCCGCCTGGGCGATTTGCACGACCAGCCGCTCCCCCCGGCGGTGCGCGACCGGTTCGGTCGGGCGGTGCGGTGGCTGGGCGATATGATCGACCCGATCAGTGGGGGCGGGCCGAACTACGGCGCGAATGACGGGGCGAACGTGCTGCCGCTGGCGTGCTGCGATTACCTTGATTACCGACCGACGCTCCAGGCCGGCTGGTTGATCGCATTCGGCAAACGTTGCCTGCCACCGGGGCCTTGGGACGAGAAGGCGGCTTGGCTGATCGGCGCAGACTTCATGGCGAAGCCCGAGGCCGACATCCCGCGAAGCTCGATGCACATCGCGCCGGACGGCGGCTACTACCTGCTGCGCGGCCGGCGCACCTGGGCCATGACGCGATGCTGTACCTATCGCGATCGGCCGAGCCAGGCCGACCTGCTCCACGTCGACCTGTGGTGCGACGGGCGGAACATCCTGCGCGACGCCGGCAGCTTCCGCTACAACTGCCCCCAGCCGTGGAAGCATTATTTTTACAGCACCGCGGCCCACAACACGGTGACGATCGACGGGCAGGACCAGATGATCAAAGGCCCGCGGTTCCTGTGGCTGCGCTGGCCGCGGGCGACGGTGCAGACCTGTGAAACCAGCGACGACGGGGCCACCGGCCGCATCGTCATGCAGCACGAGGGCTACGAACGCCTTCCGGGCGGCGTGATGCACCAACGAACCATCGCGCGCATCGGCGATCTGTACCTGGTCACCGATCGGCTGCGCGGAAGCGGCGAACATGAAGCAGCGCTGCGCTGGCGGCTTCTTCCGGGCGACTGGCAACCGATCGATGGTTCATCGACGTGGCAACTGCAACACGACTCGGTCGACTGGCTGATGCACATCGCCCCATCGGACGGCGTGACAACGGAGTTAGTCACAGGCCGCGAAGGCGATCACCCCGAAGGCTGGGAGAGTCTGCACTACGGCCAGCGCACGCCGACGCCCATGTTGATCGCCCGAGCCGAGTTCACCAATGTTCTGCAACTGGCCACGCTGGCCGGCCCGGCGGAGGCGGTGCGATCGTTCAATCTGCCCCAGGACGGACAATCCCTGACCGGCGATGTGCTCGCCGACCGGGTCAGCGCTCTCGTGGATCAGTTACGCGGAGGTTTCACGCCTTGACCAGGCGATCGAGAATCTCCAGGTACCTATCCCCCATCGCGGCGCGGCTGTAATGCTCGACGGCGTGCCGGCGGCCGCTGGCGCCCATGGCGGCGCGGCGATCGGGGTCGTTCTTCAGCGCCACCAGCGCTTCGACAAACGCATCGGGATTCTCCGGCTCGACGAACAGGCCGGCGCCGGCGTCCTCGACCAGCTTCCGCGCCACGCCGTCGATCGCGATGATGATCGGCTTGCGGCACGACATGTAGTCGAACACCTTGTTCGGGTACACCGTCTTGAACGTGTCGTTCCGCATGAGGACCGCCGTGCAGACATCCGAGGCATTGACGTAGTCGGCCACCCGGACCTTGGGCACCGAATCGACGAACACCACGTTGTCCAGCCCGCGGCGCTCGGCGTCGGCGACCAGTCGCGGCTTGTCCATGCCGTCGCCGACCAGCATGACGCGCACGTCGGGATGATCGTCTTTCAGCCGTTCGGCCACGTCGAGCAACTGTCCCACGCGATTCGCCCGGCCGTGCGCGCCGAAGTAGCTGACCACGAACTGACCCTCCAGCCCCAGCCGGCGACGAATGTCCGCGTCATCGTCGGACGGTCGCATCAGGTCCAGGTCCGCGCCGTTGGGAATCATGCTGATCTTGTCCGGCGAAACGCCCTTGCGTTCGATCAGCGCCTGCTCGAACGCGGGGGTCAGAACGTTGATCCAGTCGGCTTGGCGATAGGCCTTGGCTTCCAGGCGGTAGAGCATGTCGGCCAGCCGGCCGGGCCTGAGCACACCGGTGTCGATGGCGCTTTCCGGCCAGAGGTCGCGGACCTCGAAGACGGTCGGGCGGCGATACCACCGACGAAGCCAGATCATCGTGGTGGCCACGGTGAGCGGCGGGCTGGTGGCGATGATCACATCCGGTCGATCGGCTTTGAAAACGCCGGCGATGGTGCTGGACACGGCGAAGCTGAAGTAAGCCCACGCCCGGCCAAGGAAACTTCTGTTGTAAGACTCGCTGACGTGGCAGCGATAGACGACCACGCCCGGCGGGTCTTCCTCGCGGACGATGAAGCGGCCCCGGTATTGCGATTCCTTCGTGCCCCGGGCGTAGTGTACGGTGCCGGCGAGAATGGTGACCTCGTGGCCGGCCTCAGCGAACATGCGGCCAAACTCGTTCCAGCGCGATCCGCCGGGATCGTCGCGACCGAGGAAATACTGATGCACGATGAGAATCTTCATGTGGCCCTCGCCCTGACAGGATCAGCCGACGCCATCCTAATCAGCCGCCGGCGGATCGGCCACCGCGTCCGCCGCGATGCGCGGCACCAGCAGCTCCACCAGCACCGGCCGATGGTCCGAACCGAGGTCCGGCCCGATCTCGTAAGACACCACGTGAATGTCGCGCGACACGAACACGTGATCGATCGGCAACCGCAGCACCCCAGGCAGATTGGCCGGCCAGGTGCCCACAAGCTGCAACCCCCGGGCCGCGTCGATCATGCCGCTGCGCTCGACGACCCGCTGGTACACCCGGCCCTGCGGCGTGCTGTTGAAATCCCCGGCCAGGATCATCGGCAGATGCGCCGGTTCCGTGTATTCACCCAGTGCCGCGAAACCGTGATCCACCGTCTTCAGACTGGTCCGCCAGCGCTTTCGGCTTCGCGGCGATTCGAAGTAGGCCCCCACGATCAGGAAAGTGGGCGATCCATCACGCATCACAACAGTGGGCCCCAGCCGGACAAGGGGTCTGTCCGTCTTGATGCGCTTGCGCCAACCCTCCAGATGCTCAATGGGCCAGCGGGAAAAAGTCGCAGCCGAACCGGGGTGTCGCAGATGATGCGAACAGGTCAACCGTAGAGAACTCTCGCGGCCGGAGTACATCGATCGCGTCGGCTCCGGCAGAATCAGCAGGTCTGGCTGAATCCTCCCAACCCATTCGGCGAAGGCTGTTCTCTCCTCCACGTTCCAACCCCCGGCGTTCCACACCACCAGGCGAATCGCCATCGCATCCGCCGCGGCCGGCCGATTGGGCGCCGGCCACTGGAAGGCGATCAACAGCAGCAGCATGCTTCCCGCGCCGCATCCGAACGCCAGGCCGATGCGCCACTGCCGCGCCGCCCAGCCGACCGCCCCCACCGCCAGCCACATCGCCAACCACCACGGCGCGAAGTGCGCCAGCAGGTCGATCGCATACGGCCGCCCCGGCCAGATCAACACCGCCACCGGCGACATCGCCACGATCCACAGCACCCCCATGCCCCAGCGCGAGGCCGGAAGACCGCGCGGACGCCCGGCGAACGGCGAAGCGGAGGTGGCGGGATCGATGGGGCTCACGCGGTGGTTGGCGAAGGGGATGTACCGGTCGACAGGTCGCCGTATTCGCGGTCCAGCGCGACCGTGCGGCCCTCGGCGGCGGCGGTCATCGCCGCGAAGGTGGCCAGCGTCACGTTGACCAGCTCGTCCAGCGGAATCAACGGCTCGCCGCCCTGACGCACGCGCTCGACGAACGCGCCGAATTCGGCCTGGTGGCCTTTGTCCTGCCGCGACGTCTTGAACTTCCTGAATCCCGAAAAACCGTAACCGATTGTGCGACGGAAGTTCTCCAGGCGCAGCACACGCTGGTCGCTGAACACTTCCATCATTTCCTTCGGATACGACTTCGCGCCGTTGGCGAAGTAGTTGACGGTTCCGACCGAACCGTCGGCGAAGCCCAGCGAGATGGACATCTTGTCCTCGTGCGTGGCCACGCCGGCGCCCATCTGGTGGGCGGCCACGCTGGTGACCCGGCTGCCCGACAGGAACACCATCAGGTCGATGAAGTGACAGGCTTCGCCGATGATCCGTCCCCCCCCGCGCACCGGATCATGCACCCACATGTCGGGCGGGATGAACCCGGCGTTGGCGGTGAAGGTCATCGCCAGCGGCTCGCTGCGCCCGGCCAGCAGTTGCCTGATCTTCCGCATGTGCGGGCTGAACCGGCGATTGAAGCCCACCATCACGTGGCGATCGGGGTGCTGCGCCGCGGCGTCGATCACCTGCTTCAGTTCGTCGACACTCATGGCCAGCGGCTTTTCGACGAACGCATGCTTGCCCGCCGCCAGCGTCTCACACACGAGTCGCGCATGAAGGCTGTGGCCCACCGCGATCAACACGGCATCCACCTCGGGATCGTTAAGAATCTCCTGATAGTCGGTCACCGCCGACCGACCGCCGAACTTGCCCGCCAGATGCGTGGCGGCCTGGCCCTTCAGGTCGGCCACGTAGGCGATGGCCGCATCGGTTTTCGCCAGGGCCGGCATGAGCGTCATCTTCGCGAAGTTGCCCGCACCGATCACGCCCACGGTCGCGCTCGCCGCGCCGGTCGACACGTCGGACGCCGTCACCTCGATCCGGCGGGTCGCCTCCGCCTGTTCCGGATATGCCAGAATCACACCCAGCACGCTGCGATCGTCCTGCACGCACTGGTAGGCCGACGGGGCGTCGGCGATGGCGAAACGCCGACTGAGCAGCGGCTCGACGTTCAACTGCCCGGTGCCCAACGCTTCGAGCACGGCCTCGAAGTTGCGCTGTTCGGTCCAGCGGACGAAGCCGAACGGGTAATCCTGCCCGCCCTGTTCGTAGCGCTCATCGTACCGTCCCGGGCCGTACGAACACGACACCTGGAAGGTCAGTTCCTTTTCGTAGAAATCGCTTCGCCGCAGGTTCAAACCCACCACCCCCACCAGCACGATGCGGCCTCGCTGGCGAGACATCTCCGCCGCCTGGTGAACAATCTCGTCCGTCTTGGCCGAGGCGGTGATCAACACCGCGTCCACCCCTTTGCCTTCGGTGATCGCCATGCCCGCGGCCACGGGGTCGCCGCCGGTCGCCACGTTGATCGTCTGGCACCCGAACGACCGGGCCATGGCCAGACGCTCGTCGTTGACATCGGTCGCCAGAACGCGGCAGCCGCTCGCCCGAAGCAGTTGCGCACTGACCAGCCCGATCAGCCCCATGCCCATCACGACGACGGTTTCGCCGAACGTGGGATTCGCCAGCCGCACGCCCTGAAGCCCGATGCTGGAGATGACGGTGAAGGCGGCCTGCTCGTCGGTCACCTCATCGGGAATCCTCGCACAAAGCATCTTGGGAACGGCGACGATCTCGGCGTGCGGCCCGTTGGACACCACGCGATCGCCGGGGGCGAACTCCGTCACCCCGCGCCCCACTTCCACAACGGTACCGACGTTGCTGTAGCCCAGCGGCATCGGTTCGTCGAGTCGCTTGAACACCGCCTCCAGCGTGGGCATCAGCCCGTCGGTGCGAATCTTGTCCAGCACCTGTTTGACCTTGTCCGGCTGAGCCCGCGCTTTGCCGATCAGCGACGCCTGGCCGAACTCGACCATCATCCGTTCGGTGCCAGCGGAGATCAGCGATGCGCGGGTGCGAATCAGCACCTGCCCACCCACTACCCCCGGCGCCGGGACGTCGGTAACCGCCGTCTGCCCGCTACGAAGATTCTG
>CAYNCM010000100.1:0-10412 GCA_964395825.1 uncultured Planctomycetaceae bacterium | reverse complement strand
TCGAAGGCGAATGCCATGGCGCCGATTTTACCGGAAGAAAGGAGAGAGTAGAAAGTAGACCGCAGGAGAGGTCTTGATGCTCGTGGACGTTGGTGTGCCCATCAAGGCGTCAGCCTCTTGCCTACTTTCTACTTTCCACTCTCTCCTGCTCTATTTTTCGGCCGATGGCCGAAAAATCGGGGCGAAAGGCGTTGACAGTAAACCACGACTGGAGGATGGCATCGTGTTGGTGTTCGCTTGGGCCAGCGACGGCGTAGACGACATACACTGAACCGAACGCTCAGCCACCGCGACTGAGGATCAGCGCCCGCCCAGAGCCAGCAGGGCGAGCGTGGCGGGTGCGTGTACGGCTGTTCCCGTCAACGGGCCATCAATACACCTGTGGCATGTGCGTCATTGCTTTCAGCGCACTTAGATTTGATTCCATGCGGGCCGGGGTCACGGGTTTGGGGGGTGAGGGGTAAATTTCTTTCTTCTGATCACCACACCTGCAAATCCTGCTATCAATACAGTAATTGTTGCTGGCTCAGGTATCTCATAAGTCCATAATACAGCATCGCTTACATACGGACCAGTGTTCACTATTGACGCTGTACCCACGGCATATAATTTATCACCAACTACAATAATATCGTTGATACTGGTACCTTCATATTCCGGTATATGAAGATTGACATAATCATTATCAGGTCCAACCCACAAAGCGGCATTGACCTCCGCATATACACCGGGAATATCGCTTAGATAAGCAACCCATCCTCCAGATACAATATTACCATTGCCGCTGCCATCATCATACTGATCCATTGAACGAATTTCAGAAAGTATCGCATCATCATCAGGATGCATCATTATGGAAAAGTGATTTTCAGTTACTCCATCCACATCCTGCCACAAAACAGCGACGGTATGGTTGGTAGTATTTAGGTATCCTGAACCTCCAACAAAACTGCCAGCCTGCGAGTAGGCCATGGTCCCTGCTGAAGAATTTCCACTCATGTAATATTGGGTCTGAGTTGTACTAGATTCACCTAATTCCCACTTGGTGGCTAAGCCCATTCGATGTCCAACAAAACTGTTTCCTTTTACATCATTCACCGTTGAGTTATCAGTGGATAGCCTGGCTTCCACCCAACCCGAAGTGCCATCATCAAACCAGAATGTTGCTTTTCCATTCTTTTCTCCACCTGCTATTTTTATAAGATTATTAGATGAGTCATAAAGATAACTCATGCTATTTGCACTTCCGTGATTATCCGTGCCTGTTTGTCCGGGTAACACTGTCTTTGAGTGGTCAGCATTCCATACAGTTGCTTTTTCACCGCTGCCGCTTTGTCCCACTTTATAAAGGCCTTCCCCTGGAATATCGGCCATATCATATACTTTCGATTTCGTACCAATCAAAGTGGTTATGCTATTATCTCCCCATATCACACCAGAACTGGGATCAACTTGGCCAGATTGATCCGTCCAAGCAGTGCCTCCCTGCAAATCTGGTCCTAGAACGGCATTTCCTTCTGCACCTATCCATGATGCCTCTTGAGGCAGTATTGTATAGCTCCAGTCTGCAAGCACGGTACTATTGCTACAGAGGGACAGCACCATTGCCAACACGATTACCAAGACTGAGTATTTCATTTTCTTGCTCCTTCTGCAGGGAACCTTATCAGACCATACGCCGTCGCCGAGTCGCCGCCAGGCCGCCCAGGGCCAGCAGACCCAGCGTGGCGGGTTCGGGGACGGCCTCGAAGACCTGGTCAAACGATCCAACGCCCCAAGCGGCTCAGCCGGGTTTCAAGCGTCCAGCCTGCTTGCCTCGCGCGTCCGACACACACGGCCGGAATCCTCGCGCGAGGGAGGATTGTTCGCACTCCTCACGGCATGGCGGCTCTGGCCCGAACAAAAACAGGCCATCGGCGCAACGCCGCACACACTTCTCTCTCTCGTGGAAGCCCGGCCCGATGTGACCCCGCAGATTGCGGGCAGGCCAAGGAAAGGCAGATACGAGCGAGCGAGGCTCGCCCTTCCCCTCAATCGCGAAACCGGCGGCTCAAACCGGCATCGGCTGATCCGGGCCGCTTTGTTCCTTCCTCAAGGAACGGCCAAGACCATGATCCATAGTCTACCCCCCCCCGGGAATCCGTCAAGTAAAATCTGGATAAAGACATCCGTTGGCATGGCGGCAAGCCCCGCCAGTTTGAGCCTCGGCGGGGTAAGTAACTGACAGGCGGCGATGTTTTCTTCAGAAAGTCCCGTCACTTCCCGGTTCCGCCGGGTATTGATTAATAGCCGACCACCTTGGCCTTAAACCGCGCGGCAGAACGGCCTCGGCTGTGGATATAGAGGATAAACACCGCATCTGCGGTTTGGTGGACGTGCTCAGGCCGCCAGGCGGGTCCGGCGTTGAACACGACGGTGGTGGACCTGGGCAATCGATTCCGCATGGTGGTGAACGCGGTGGAGGTGGTCAAGCCGGACAAGCCGCTGCCGAAGCTGCCGGTGGCGCGGGCGTTGTGGATTGCCCGGCCGGACCTGGCCACGGCGGCGGCGGCGTGGATTCAGGCCGGCGGGGCGCATCACACCGGTTTCACGCAGGCCCTGACCGCCGAGCACCTGGAAGACTACGCCGACATGGTGGGCGTGGAGTTCCTGTTGATCGACGAGCAGACGAAGCTGCGCGACTTCCGCAACGAACTGCGCTGGAACAGCGTTTATCACCACGCGGCGCAGGGGGTGTGAGGCGCATCCCACTCGAAGCGGGTGCGTTCGGATCGCCGATCGTGTCCGTCAGGGCTTTGCCAGCGGCCGGGCTACGCCGGCGGTGGGGTGCCATTCGTAAAAAACCCCGCTAGCGCATTAAGCACTAACGGGGCGGAGGGGAGAAAGATGATCTAGGTTAGGTATCGTCAGCCCGCCCGCGGGTGCACCAATTTTTTATCGGCACAAACGCACCGATCGCCTCGCGGTCCCCGGGCGAAATCCTGACGATGAAGCCCCGGCCTGTGCCGCGCGGCCTCCAACTTCACTCCATTCTTCCCCATTTTCACGCCGGACGCAAGGTTTTTATCGCCCCTATCGTGTTAATAATCCCATTTGCGCCGTCTGGCCGGTTCGAGGCCGCGCGATCCTGTCGGTTCGCCTACCCCTCCGCCGGGCGACGGGCGTGGAAGTCGTTGGCCGATTCGTACATGCGCGCGATCCGAAGCAGCTTCGCTTCGCTGAACGTCGGGCCCATCAACTGAATGCCCAGCGGCAGGCTGCGGCCGTGGCGCTCGCAGAAGCCGCCCGGCACGCTGACGCTGGCGATCCCCGCCAAGGACGCCGGCACCGTGTACACGTCCTGCATGTACATCTCCAGCGGGTCGTCGGTTTTCTCCCCAAACCTGAACGCCGGGCCCGGCGTGGCCGGACAAAGGATCGCATCGCAATGCCCGAACGCCGCGTCGAAGTCCTGCTTGATCAGCCGCCGCACTTTCAGCGCCCGGTTGTAGTAGGCATCGTAATACCCGCTCGACAGCGCATAGGTTCCCAGCATGATGCGGCGTTTGACCTCGTCGCCGAACCCTTCGGCCCGGCTGGCGGAGTAGAGATCAATCAGGTCTTCGCTTGCCGAAGCGCGGTGGCCGTAGTGGATGCCATCGTAGCGGGCGAGATTGCTCGACGCCTCGGCGGTGGCCACGATGTAGTAAGTCGGAATGCCGTATTCGGTGTGCGGCAGGTCGACGTCGACGATCGTCGCGCCCAGGTCGCCGAACTGTCCGATCGCCCGCTGGAGCGCTGCGTTCATCGCCGCATCATTGCCCTCGCCCATGTACTGATCGGCGATGCCGATGCGCAGCTTGTCGATCGGCGTTTCGAGGTCGGCGGTGTAGTCGACCGGCGGTCCTCGGAACTCGTCCGTGGCGCTGGTCGAATCGCGCGGATCGTGCCCGGCCAGGACGTTCAGCAGCGCGGCGCAGTCGGCCACGCGGTGCCCGAACGGGCCGATCTGATCGAGCGATGAGGCGAACGCCACCAGTCCGTACCGCGACACCAGGCCGTAGGTCGGTTTGACGCCCGCCACGCCGCACAACGCCGCCGGCTGGCGGATCGACCCGCCGGTGTCCGACCCGATCGCCCCGGCGCACAGGTCCGCCGCCACCGCCACGGCACTGCCGCCGCTCGACCCGCCCGGCACGCAACCGACGTCCCACGGGTTGCGCGTCGGGCCGGTCGCGCTGTTCTCCGTGCTCGAACCCATGGCGAATTCATCGAGGTTCGTCTTGCCCAGAATCACCGCCCCCGCCCCTTCGAGCTGCTCGACCGCCGTGGCGGT
This sequence comes from uncultured Planctomycetaceae bacterium, assembly GCA_964395825.1. Classification (GTDB taxonomy): domain Bacteria; phylum Planctomycetota; class Phycisphaerae; order Phycisphaerales; family Zrk34; genus JANQFT01. Next base: position 6,097 of record CAYNCM010000100.1, on the reverse strand, counting down.
GTAGGGGGCGCGGAAATCGGCAAGCATCTTCGACGAACACGTCGTCCGCCCCCAGGTGGTGCACAGGTTGTCCTTGATCGCGATCGGCACCCCGGCCAGCGCGCCGGTGACCTTGCCTTCATTCACCGCCGCCGCCCGCTCGAGGGCCCGATCAGCGTAGACCTCGTTGAACGCATGCAGCTTGCCGTCGAGCTGTTCGATCCGATCCAGGTAGGCGCGCGTCACTTCCACCGCGCTCAGTTGCCCCGAAGCGATCGCGTTGCGAATGCCGCTGGTTGTCTGCTGAGTCAGGTCCATTTCGATTGACCACAGAGGGCCACGGATTCACACCGGCTTCTCTTCCCCGCTCTTCGTGGTCCGCCGGGGTGCTCCGTGGGGAGGGTCCGGTTTCACGGCCCGCCGCCTTCGCCGAGAACCTTGGGCACTTTGAAAAACGGCGGGTCGGCGTCGGGGGCGTTGCGCAGGGCTTCGTCGACCGGCATGGCCTGGGTCGGCTGGTCGTCGCGGAAGCGATTGGTCATGTCGGTCGGGTGCGGCAGGGGCTGAACGTCGTCCACGTCCAGCTCGCGCAGCTTGTCGATGTACTCGAGCACCTCGGCGAGCTGGCCGGTGAAAAAGGCCACCTGCTCATCGGTCAGCTTCAGCCGGGAAAGCTGGGCGACGTGGCGGACGTTGGCTTCGGTGATCCTCGCACTCATGGCCGATAGCCTATCCGCCGAACGCCGCGCGGCCAAGCGTCGAGTTTTCGCGGCCATCCGGCTATCCTGATGCCCATGAGCGGACGTTCGGTCATCGCGGTGGGCAACTTCGACGGCGTGCATCGGGGCCACCAGGTGCTGTTCGCCGAGGCGAGACGGATTGCCGAGGCGCACCGCGAGGCGAGCGGATCACGCCCGGGCGTGGTGGCGGTGGCCTTCCGGGCCCCTCCGGCGTCGGTGCTCAACCCGGGCGCCGAGCCGCCGATGATCCTCCACGCCGACCAGCGCGAGTCGGCCCTGCGGGCCTCGGGCGCCGACCGCGTCGAATGGATCGACCCGCAGCGGGCGCTGCTGCAACTCGAACCGCGCGCGTTTCTCGAGTTGATGGTCGAGCGTTACCGGCCGATCGCCATGGTCGAAGGATTGAATTTCCGGTTCGGTCGCGGTCGCCGCGGCGGGCCGGAAAATCTGCCGGCCCTGGCCGGCGCGGTCGGGATGCAGGCGAAGATCGTCGAGCTGGACACGGTGACGCTGCGGGACAAGACGGTGGTGGACGTGAGCAGTTCGCTGGTGCGATGGTTGATCGGTCGGGGGCGGATGGCGGACGTGACGCTGTGCCTCGGTCGGCCGATGGTGTTGCGGGGCCAGGTGGTCGCAGGGGAGAAGCGAGGCCGGACGATCGGCTATCCCACGGTGAACCTCGACTGCGGTCGGCAGATGCTGCCGTGCGACGGGGTGTACGCCGGCGTGGCGCGGTTGGGCGACGGCGCCTATGCCGCGGCGGTGTCGATCGGGCGCAAGCCGACGTTCGGCAAGCAATCGCTGGTGTGCGAAGCGCACCTGCTGGACTTCGACGCCGAGGTGTACGGCCGGACGATGGACCTGGCGCTGCACCGGTGGCTTCGGGACCAGAGGCCGTTCGCCGGGGCCGAGGCGCTGCGGGATCAGTTGGGTTACGATGTGTCGCTGGTGCGCAAGTTGTGGGGCGCCGGCCTGCTCAACGCCGCCGCATTGGCGGAAAGCTGAAAAGCAGGAAGACCGCAAGCAGAAGAGGTCGGGCGGGCAGGTCCGGCACGGAGTATTCGGTTTCCTGCTTTGCCGTTTTCCCGATGGACTGTTTCGGGGTTGACGAATTTGGCTTACGAATCAAACACGACGCTGAAGGCGGTTGCGAAGGAGTTGCTCGGCTGCGGTCGGGTGATCGTGACCGGTCACACCAAGCCGGACGGCGATGCGCTGGGGGCGGTGGCGGCGCTGGTGCGGGCGCTGGAAGCGCGCCACGTGCAGGCCCAGGCGTGGATCATGCCCCCGGTGCCGGACAACCTGGCCGTGCTCAGCGAGCGCATGGACATCCGCCGCGTGCGGGGCGACGGTTACCAGAAAGCCGGCGGCGAAGGCATGCCCGTCACCGAGCCGGACGCCATCGTCGTGCTGGACACCGGCGCCTGGTCGCAGCTCGATCCGATGCGGGCGTATCTGAGCCTGCGGCATGAGCGGGTGATCGTGATCGACCACCACGAGCACGGCGACGAGGTGGGCGCGATGATGTACGTCGATTCCACCGCCGCCGCGGCGTGCGAGATCATCGCCGACCTGATCGACGACATGAAGGTCGAGTACGACGAGTTGATTCGCGATGCCTTGTTCATCGGCATCGCGTCGGACACCGGCTGGTTCCGCTTTTCCAACACCACGCCGCGCACGCATCAACTGGCCGCGCGGCTGCTCGGCGAAGGCGTCGACCATGCCGAGTTGTTCGGTCGCACCGAACAGGGCGAACGGCCGGAGAAGCTGAAGCTGATGATCCGCGCCCTGGACAGCCTGCAACTGGTCAACACCAGCGCGGCGGTGATGACCCTGCGAGCCGAGGACTTCAAGGAAACCGGCGCCAAGGCCGAGGAGACCGAACGCTTCGTCGACATTCCGCAAATCGTGGGCAAGGTGCAGGTGGTGGCGATGATCACCGAACAGGCGGACGGCCCGACGCGGCTGAGCTTCCGCTCCAAGCCCGGGGCCAACGCGGTGAACGTGAGCGACCTGGCCCGACGGTTCGGCGGAGGCGGCCACGCCCGCGCTGCCGGCGCGCGGCTGTTCGAGCCGGTCGACAAAGTCCGCCGCGACGTGATCCACGCCCTGGAGAAGCTGAAAGTGCCGGGCGATGAGTGACCCGACGCCGCGCCGAACCCCTCTGCCCCGGGCGGGCAAGAGGTCGGGACAGGGGGCTGGGCACGACTGGCCGGCGCACGCGATGGCCCTGGGCGCGGTGGTCGGGTGGTCGGCGGTGTTCGCGCTGGTGCGCTACCTGCGCCTGGAAGAAGGCCTGGGCGCCCGGGCGATCTACCTGTTGCGGTTTGACATTCTCGCCCTGTGCGTGCTGGCGATCTGGGCGTTCCGTCGGCCGCGGCTGAGGGGACTGACGAAAAAGCAATGGCTGGCGGCGCTGGGCATGGGCCTGCTGGCCGTGCCGGTGTATCAGTTGCTTTTCACCGGGGGGGCGAAGGGGGTGGGGGCGGGGCTGATCGGCACACTGGTGGCGACCAGCCCGGTGCACGTGAGTTGGATGGCGGCGCTGCTGATCGGCGAGCGGTTCGGTTGGCGGCAGGGCGCGGCGATCGGGCTGGCCCTGGGCGGGGCGGTGCTGCCGGTCGCGGTGCGCGGCGGGTTCGAGTTCCAGGCGATCGGCTACGTGCTCATGATCGCCGCCATGCCGCTGATCAGCGCCGGCCATACCGTGTTCATGCGCTCGACCGCCGGCTACGCCCGCAGCGCCTGGGACATCGTCAGCGTGATGTACGTCGCGGCCGTGCTGTGCAGTCAACCGTTGATGACCGGCGGCGTGTGGCGGCAGTGGATGGACCTGTCGGCGACCGGCTGGCTGATGGGCGCGTACCTGGCCACGCTCGGCCAACTGCTGCCGATGACGCTGTGGGTGATGGCCCTGCGCCGATTGCCCGCGACCACGGTGGCCGTCTACCAGTTCGTGCTCATGTCGCTGGCCGGGCTTTGGGGCTGGCTGCTGATGCATGAACCGATGATCGCGATGGACCTGGTGGGCATGATGTTGGTGACGGTGGGCCTGGTGATCAACGCCCGGCGCACGCCGAAAGGCCGCTCCCGCGCGCCGATTCTCGAATGACGCGCCGCGCCGGCCTTGCGTCAGGCTCGCTCATCGGGATCGACCACGCGCACGTTTCGCCGCCCCGAAGCGTCCGGGCCGCCGAACGTGCGCCCGATCGCCCGCGCCGCCCGGTTCAACAGACTCAACAGGAAGTAGACCGCCACCACGCTGACCACCGCCCCGAGCGCCAGCAGCACGATCGGCAGCACGAACACGATCACCCCCACCGCCAGGGCTGTCCTCCACACCCACGACGGCTCGGCGGTCACCCGTCGGTAGACCCGGCCGAATCGCGGATCGGCGGAAAATCGCTCGAATCGAATCGCCATGGCGCCCCAGTGTACCGCATCGCCGCCGTGGCCGAGACCGCCGTTTCGGCCCCCGTGCGAACGATCGGCCCGTTCGCCCGTCCAAATCCTTGACGTTGCCGCGCCGGACCACGATACTGATCTGTACACCCATCCGATCAGGAATTCAGCCATGTGCCGACCCGTTTACCCGTTGACCGTCGCCGCCGTGCTGCTGGTGGTTGCCGCGGCCGCGCCCGCTCAGAACGATAACGCCGACCGGTTCACCGGCGTGGTGACCGGCGACGACGTCTACGTCCGCGCCGGGGCCAGCCAGAACTACTACGCGGTGACCAAACTCCACTCCGGCGACCTGGTCGAGGTGCACGACAACCTGTTCGGCTGGTATCGCATCTCCCCGCCGCCCGGCGTGTTCAGCTACGTCTCCAAGGCCTACGTGGAGGTGTCCGGCGACGGCGGCACGGGTGAAATCACCGGCGACCGCGTCCGCGTCCGCGCCCCTTCGCCCGCCGGGCCTGATCGCAGCTATCGCATCCAGGCCAAGCTGAACACCGGTGACAAGGTCACCATCCTCGGCTCCGACGCCAGCTATTACCGCATCGTCCCGCCGGATGACGTGTACCTGTTCATCAGCCAGGACTACGTCGACCGCGCCACCGACGCGCAGATCGCCGCGGGGCGGCAAGTCCGACAAGCCGACGCTTCGGCCGAGCCCGCCGCGGCGCCCGCCGAGACAACCATTGAAGCGCCGATGGAAGCGACCCCCGCCGAAACCGCGCCGGCCGAGGCCGCGGCCCCAGCGCCGGTGGAAGTGGCGCCCGCCGCGGAACTGACCATCGAACCGTCGGCCGAAACGATCGCTGAAGTGACCGGCCATGCCGAGCCGCCGGACGCCGAAACCGCCGTGAAAGTTTCCGCCGAACCCGCGGTGGAGGTGGCCGTTGAAGCGGGCGCCGAGCCGGTGGCCGAAACGCCCGACGCCGGGTTGACCGCCGAGATCGCCCCCGACGAGGCGCTGGAAGCCGCGCCGGCCGAAGTGATGATCGAAGTGGAATCCGAATCGCCCCAGGCCGCCGATGAAGCGGATGATGCCGGCGAAGCGCCGGACGTGGTGGTGGTACCGGCCCGAAGCATCGACCATGCCGTGGGCCAGGCGATGGGGGTCGCCGAAACGGCGCCGGACGAAGTGGCCGACGAAGCGCCGCAGGTCGAAGCCGCCGGCGCGGCCGATTACAACGCCATCGGCATCCTCCGCACCAGCACGCTGTACACCGGGCAGAAACTGCCGCTGCTGTACCGCGTGGTCGATCCGTCGACCGGGCTGACGCTGGCCTACGTCCGCGTTCAGCCCGATTACTCCGCCGCCGGCATGCTCGGCCGCGTGGTCGGCGTGGTGGGAACCAAGCGGCGCGACCCCGGCCTCAAACGCAACATCATCGACGCGGTGCGCATCGACCGGCTCGGCCCGGCGGACTGATCCGGTCGGCCCATCTTAGCCCGTTACGGGGGTTGAATCGGCCGCCTGCGCTGTGCCGCGCCGGCGGCGCGGCAGACCCATCGCCGCGCCCGCGACCAGCAGCATCACGCTGGCCGGTTCGGGCACGACGAACAACGCGTAGCCGGCCGGATCGTCCGAACCGCCCGACCCCTCGGGACGAAATCCGCCCGGACCGAAGTATTCCGGTCGCGGCGCGGCGCCGCCGGGCGGTCGGCGAATCCCGTGCGGGGCGCTGAGGTAACGGTCGAAGTACAGCACGATCGGCACCGGCAGCACGGCCAGGCGATCATAGATGCCCCAGACGTGGCGGTCGGCGCCGCCGGGTTGACCCAGCGGCACGATGCGGCCGAGCATCGTCGGGTTGGGGTTGCCCAGGCCCGGCTCGGACAGGTTCGACGCATGTAGCGCCGAGGGAGCCGGTTCGGGCAGGCCGACCTGCGAATAGAGCACACGCAGTGTGACGCCGCAGAGGATG
>CAYNCM010000099.1:0-10872 GCA_964395825.1 uncultured Planctomycetaceae bacterium | reverse complement strand
GGCGATGGGGAAACCGGTCGCCTTCGACGCCAGCGCGGAGGAGCGGCTGACCCGCGGGTTCATCTCGACGACGAGCAGCTCACCCGCCGGGTGGCGATCGTCGAAGCCGGGGTTGACGGCGAACTGGATGTTGCAGCCCCCGGTCTCCACGCCGACGGCGCGGATGATCGCCACCGCCGCGTCGCGCATGCGCTGGTATTCCTTGTCCGTCAGCGTCTGGGCGGGGGCGACGGTGATCGAGTCGCCGGTGTGCACGCCCATGGCGTCGAAGTTCTCGATGGAACAGACGATCACCACGTTGTCCGCCTTGTCGCGCATGACCTCCAGTTCGTACTCCTTCCAGCCGAGCACCGACTGGTCGATGAGCACCTGGTGAATCATGGAGGCGTCGAGGCCGCGACGGACGATGTCCTCAAACTCTTCTCGGTTGTAGGCGATGCCGCCGCCGGTGCCGCCGAGGGTGAATGCGGGCCGGATGATCGCCGGCAGGCCGCATTCGGCGAGAAATTCCCACGCCTGCTCCATGGAGTTGACGGTTTGGGCCAGCGGCTGCTTGAGGCCGAGCGCTTCGACGGTTTGACGAAACTCCAGCCGATCCTCCGCCCGGGCGATGGTGGTGCGATTGGCGCCGATCATTTCCACGCCGTGCTTTTGGAGAATGCCCTTATCCCACACCTGACAGGCGCAGTTCAGCCCGGTCTGTCCGCCGAGCGTGGGTAACAGGGCGTCGACGGGGTGGCCGGCGGCCTTCTCGGTTTCGAGAATCTTCTCGACCGCGGCGGGGGTGATCGGCTCGATGTAGGTGCGGTCGGCGAACTCCGGATCCGTCATGATGGTCGCGGGGTTGGAGTTGACCAGCACAACGCGGTATCCCTCTTCCCGCAAGGCTTTGCAGGCCTGCGTGCCGGAGTAGTCGAACTCGCAGCCCTGGCCGATGACGATGGGGCCCGAGCCGATGATCAGGATGGTGGAAATGTCGGTGCGTTTGGGCATGGCGGCGCGTGTCTCAAGCCGATCGCCGGGGGCGAGTGGGTCGGGCGGCGGAGCAAATTGAGAAGAAGATACCGGCTACGCGGGCCGGCCACAACCGCGCACCGCGCCCGACGATCGGTGCTTCACGACACGGAACCGTCAGAACTCGGCGAGTTGATCGGCCCAGCGGAGGGCTTCGAGGTGCTCCCGGGCGACTTCCTTTTCACCCACGTCGATCATTTTCGCCATCACCTGCACGTTCTTCCAGTTGCCGCGTTCGCAGGCCTGCATCAGCAGATTCAACTTGCCCAGTGACGTGGTATCGCCCAACAACGCGGTCTTGATGTCCTGGGCCAGGGGCAGCCGGGCCAGCAGCGGAGCCATGGGATAGCTCATCACCGCGTCGATCGCCGACAGCAACCCCATGAGGAACAGGTCGAGCTCCCGGCCGGCCATGCCCATGTGCCGGGCCATCAGCTCGCAGAACCGCGCCCGGGCCATGCACAGGCGCATCAACTCCAGCGGCTTGTCCTCGCCCATGCACGTCGCCGCCACCAGCGACCCCCAACGCCTTAGCTGCCGTTCGCCCAGCAGCGCCAGCGCCTGGGGGATCGACGTGACCCGTTCCCGCACGCCCAGTGCCGCGGAGTTCAGATATCGCAGCAGCTTCACCAGCAACGACGCCTCCCGCTTGACGATCTGCGACACCGCCTCGTAATCAACCTCCGGCGTGACCAGTTCACGCAGGAACAGGAAGTAGTTCAACTTGTTGGCCGGAATGTCCTGACCTTCGACGATCTGCGGTTTGGCGAAGAAGTAGCCCTGAAAATAGGCGTAACCGAGGTGGGCCGCCTCGTCGAATTCCTCGTGGGTCTCGATCTTCTCGGCGAGAAACGACAGGCCCGGCCGATGGAAGTGTCGGATGATCGCCTCACGCTCGGTCGGGTCCGACTGGCGGAAGTCGACCTTCACCATGTCCGCGATGTCCAGCAGCGGGCGATACTCCGGCCGAAGCACGAAGTCATCCAGCGCCAGCGTATATCCCGCATCGCACACCTTGCGGCAGGCCTGCTGAACCTCCGCATCCGCCTCGATGCCTTCCAGCAGTTCCAAAACCACCCGCTCCACCGGAAGAATCTCGTAGAACGCTTCCATCAGCAGGTTTCGAGTCAGGTTCACAAACGCCCGCTTTTCGCCGATCAACTCCTCCAGCCCGATCAGGTTCATGCCGTTGTTCACCGTGCAGCGGGTCGCCCGGTCGCCGCCGGTGTCGCGGGGGAACACGTTGCGGTGATCGCCGCGAAACAGCAACTCGTAACCGAAACAGCGCTTCTGCCGATCGAAGATCGGTTGGCGGGCGATGAAAATCGTCCGGTCGTCCGACGAAGAAACGCCGGTGGCCGGCGCGGTGGTCGGGGTGTTGGGACTGGCGTGCATGACGGCCCTTTCCATTCGGCGGTCGGCCGATGCCGTGAGTCGGTCAGATGCACACCTGTGCCGCCGCCGGCGGCGTGGGGTCGACTGGCTGATCGCCCCGCGCGCCCCCCAACAGCATCGAATTTGCCATCGTGTTCTGACGCTGATCGAGGGTCGGCTGGGGGGTGATGAACAGATCCTCAACGCCCGGTATCGCGTTGCGCGGCGGAGGAACGAACTGCCTGGGATGTTGTTCGCCGTGACAACCCATGGATGTGGCCCCCGAATCCAGCCCTGTGCTCACGGGACAGCGGCGAAACAGCCAACCGTTCACTGTCCCCGGTTGGCCTGCTTTCGCACCCGACACGCCGCGCGGGCCAGTTTGTCCAGTTCCTTGAACTTCGCCGCCATCGCGTCGGCTTCGGCGCCATCGACGTGCAACTGGTACAGTTCGCCGGCGACCTCGCTGACCTGCGGGAACCCGTATCCCCCCGCCGAGCCTTTCACGTCCAGGCACATCTTCTGGATCACCGAATCGTTGTCGTCGGCTTCCAGAAGCGACTGCAGACAACGCACGTTCCGCTCCAGTCGCGAAATGTAGTTCAGGATCAGCGGTCGCATCTTGCTGTTGGACCACTCGGCGCTCAGCAGCAGGTCCTCCTCGTCGCCGGGCTGGTCGGCCGACGGCAGATACCGGTTGAGCACGTCGATCAACACGTCAAACGAATAGGGCTTGTGGACCAACTCGGTGCAGCCGCTGGCCAGCGCTTGCTCGCGCGTTTCGTCGCTGTCGTCGCTGGTCAGGCCGATGATCGGTTCGCCGTACTCCTTGTCACGCAGGGCCTGGGCGATTTCCGGTCCGCTCATGCCCGGCAACCACACGCCGGTGACGACCATATCGAAATGCTGGTTGTCCATGATCTCCAGCGCTTCCATGCCGTTCGACGCGGTCGTCATTTCCACCCCCAGGTTGGTCAGGTGGTATTCCAGCAGTTCCTGGTCGTCGACGAGATCCTCGACGTACAACACGCGCCCGGCAAGCTGCGGCAGTGCGATGCTCTGCTCGGTGGTGCCGCTGGTCCGCACGCAGTTTTCGATGAACAGGGCAAGATCGACAGGCTGATCGAACTTCATGCCCACTTCGTGTACGTGACCGCGCACGTGCTGGCAGCGCACGATGCGACCGGCGGCGTTGGTGAATCCGCCGTTGCGGGGCAGCCGCAATTGCACGCCGGCCCGACTGCCCACGTACAGGAAGTTGCCGTGCAGGAAGCCCAGGCCCATGACGGAAATGTTGCGAGGCCGAACAAGATAATTCGCCACCGAGCCGCCGGGGTGGTGCATCTTCAGCACCATCCCCGCCGACACCTGATAGGTGTACCGCTCTTCCCGGCGCAACTCCACGCCGAAGGCATCGGACGACTGCTTGTCCATCTGCGTAAGTAGCGCTTCGCGTTCCCAGTCGCTCAGGCGAAGTGAGTCGATGCACTTGTCATTGGCGCCGGGTAACGACACAGTCCGATTCCCCTGTTGTTGCCGGTCCGCAACCAACGTTCGCGGCTCAGGTTCAGTATCGTCCGACCGCCGAGCCCACTTCACCTGCCCCCATCGGTTTGCAAGTCGTTTTGTGTCCAGGGGCGGCGGTGGTCTGTGCGGTTTGGCGCGGTTAAGATGTGGCGCTTGCCGAACGCCCGCTAACCGCCGTGTTTATCGGAATCTCATGCCCCCAACCCGCCGCAAGACCCGACAGGTGATCGTGGGTGACGACCGCGTCGGTCGCATCGGCATCGGTGGCGACGCCCCCGTGTCGGTGCAGACGATGACCGCCGGCTACACCCACGATGTCGGCGCCTGCGTGAACGAGATTCACAAGCTCGCCGCCGCCGGCGCCGACCTCGTCCGCGTTGCCGTGCCCGAGAAGAAGGACACCGCCGCGCTGGCCGAGATCATCCCGCAGGTGAACGTGCCCATCGTCGCCGATGTGCACTTCCACTTTCAGCGGGCCCTGGAAGCGATCGAGGCCGGCGTGCACAAGATCCGCCTGAATCCCGGCAACATCTCCGACGCCCAACACGTCTCAGAGGTGATCGACGCCTGCAAAGAACGGGCGTTACCCATCCGCGTGGGCGTCAATGAAGGTTCCATCGTCGAACGCCGCGACAAGCAGCGCCGGCTCAAAGAGCTCGGCGGCGTGTTCAGCGACAACCGGCACGGACACCTGCTGGCGATCATGATCGCCAAGCTCGAAGAATATCTCGACCTCTTCTACGAACGGGATTTTTACGACATCGTCCTCAGCGCCAAGAGCCCCGATCCCACGCTGGTCATCGAAGCGTACACCGAAATCTCCAAACGGTTCGACCATCCGCTTCACCTCGGCGTCACCCACGCCGGGCCTCGCGAAACCGGGGCGATCCGCTCCGTCGTGCCGCTGGGGCACCTGCTTTCCTGCGGCATCGGCGACACCATCCGCATCTCCTACGCCAACGACCCGGTGCTGGAGGTGGCTGATGGTCTGGAACTGCTGTATTGCCTCGAACTTCGCGAGCGTAAGGGGGTGGACCTGATTGCCTGTCCCACCTGCGGGCGCATCCAGGTCGACCTGTTCAAACTGGTCCAGCAAGTGCGCCAGCGCCTCGCGGAGATCGAACTGCCGCTCAAGGTGGCGGTGATGGGTTGCGTGGTCAACGGTCCGGGCGAAGCGGAAGGCGCCGATGTGGCGGTGTTCGCCGGCGATCGCCGCGGGATCATCTACGTGCAGGGCGAAAAAGTGGCCAACGTGACCGAAGAAGAGATTCTCGACGCGCTGTTCGACGCATGCCGCCGGTTCGAACAGCGCGTCCGCGACGGCGAGGTGAAACTCGGCGAAAAGACCGTCGACATCGCCCCGCCCGATCCGATCGGCCCCCTCGGCAGCGGCGCCGACAAGATCGCCCGCGGGGACGTCGACCCACTGACCGACCTGACCGTCAGCGGGCAGTAGGCCTGGTTCGTTTCCGTGAAGAAGCCGGCCTGTTCGTTGCCCAGGCCTCACATCGCCCTTTCCGCCCTTTCCCGGCGGTTTCCACTTGGTTATCGCTCCCGGCGGGGTATATTAGATTACGGTGAGTCGGGCCGTTTCCCGATTTGCCCGGCGTTGAGGGAGCGCCGGGACAGGCTGTGCAACCGTTACATTCGTTAAAGCCCGGGATCGTGGTGGCCGATGGATTCCTATGGAGAGGGATTCAGGCATTTTGCATGGAGGCTTTGCATGATTCGCCAGGCTGGTTCATCCGATCCGTCCGACGCATCCGACAAACGCCAGTTCCCCCGCCGCTCGCTGCCCGTGGGATACAGCGCCGTCCGCGTTCGCCCGCAAGGTAAGCAGCGTTTCCATTTGGCCGGCCACGCCTACGACATTTCCGCCGGCGGCGTGCGGTTCGAGCTCGATCACGCCCTGGCCGATGGCGAGGAGATCGACATCCGCGTCACGCTGCCCGGCCCCGACCCCCACGAAGTCCAGGCCCACGGTTCCGTCATCCGCTTCCACGACCCCGATGAGAGCGGCCCGGTGCGCATGGCCATCGCCTTCAGCGACATGGCCAACCCCACCGACCGCCTGCTCATCGACAGCTACGTCCGCCACGGCGAATTGACCCCCGCCCACGCCTGACCCGGCCCCGCAGCACTCCGCACCCCGTATTCTTCACTTTCCACGCATTTCCGGTTGACCCGCCGCCATCACGGGCGACAATGTCTATTGGTGAACTGACACGCCTGTTTCAAAGGAGGTGCCGCGACAAACACTCAATCCCGACGTTGCCCAACGTCAACCCGCCGCTCGTCCGATCGATCATTCATTGCCCGTTATCATCCTTTCCTGTTCCATTGTCGTTCGAGCGGCTTTTTCATGCGCCCCCCCACGCTGTTCGCCCGCCCCCGCGCCGCCCGCCGCCACCGCTTCACCCGCCACCGTAGTACACCTCGCATCGCAAGTCCGCCACGCGCTGCCGCAGCCGCGCCGCCAAACCGTCCAACTGCTCCTTCGTCAGCGGCGAGACGTAACTTTCCGCCGGCTGACGCGCCACCGTGTACAACTGCACCAGCGCGATCCGGCAACCCGCCTCCAACAACTCGCTCAACCGATCGCAGTACGCCTCGAATTCCCGCCGCGGGATCGGCTCGCCGTGTAACCGCATGAACATCGACTGGATGACGATCGGTTTGTCCCGCCCCGCCGACGCGATGTTCGACACCACGCGCTCCAGCGACACCCGACTGCGATCGACCCGGTCGAAATACCCCTGCGTGCCTGCGTCCAGCTTCGCCCATACCTCGCCGTTGTTCTCATACAACGTCCGTAACGCCGCCGCCACGCGCGGCCGGTGCAGCAGGGTCGCATTCGTCAACACCACCAGCTTCACCGCATCCAGCCCGTGCGCCGCCTTCAACGCCGCCGCCAGCGCCACGGCGCGGTCGAACGGTCCGAACGCGGTGGGTTCGCCGTCGCCGCTGAACGCGATGTCGTTGATCCGCCGCATCGCCGCCGGCGTATCGCCGAACCGTTCATCGTCCCAGATTCGCCCCGCCGCCGCCGCACGCAGCATCCAGTCCAACTCGCCCCGCAGTTGCTGAAGGTCCACGTCCCGCCGCGCCGCCGGTGCCGTTCGGTCCACCTGGCAGTACACGCAGTGGAAATTGCACACCTTGTCCACGTTCAGGTTGATCCCGATCGACAGCCCGCCCGCCCGCCGACTGATCACGGGATAAACGTAGGCGAACTGCCGCCAACGCCTTGGATGATCCGCGAATAGCCGCTCCGTTCCCGCCGGTTGTTGTGACGCATCATTCATCAGTACCATTATAGAAACCCGTGCGCCGCGTTCGGTGAATCCGCTGATCCGTACGCTCGTTGACGGCTCCCGGCGGCACTCTGGGCGCCGCGAGAAGCCCGAATCGGCGCAAAACGCGGCAATCTGCGGAAGATCGCGACGATGGGCGATGCTGGCCGTGGCGCGGGGTCCGGGTCAGCCGTATCGGACTTCGCGGAGGTCGGCGGGGTGTTCGCGATACCAGTCGATGGTGCGTTGGAGGCCCTGGTCGAGGGGGGTGCGGGCGTGCCAGTGGAGCAGTCGTTCGGCGCGTGAGGTGTCCAGGCGTCGGCGGGGCTGGCCGTCGGGCTTGGTGGGGTCCCATTCGATGCGGCCGGTGAAGCCGCACCGCTTGGCGATGCGTTGGGCCAGGTCGTTGATGGAGATTTCAACGCCGGTGCCGAGGTTGATGGGGATGGGATCGTCGATCATCTCGGCGGCGGCGATGACGGCTTCGGCGGCATCGTCGACGTAGAGGAACTCGCGAGAAGCGGCGCCCGAGCCCCAGCAGGTGATCGCCTCTTGGCCGCGTTCGACGGCCTGGGAGCATTTGCGAACGATCGCGGGAATCACGTGCGAGGTGTGGGGGTGGAAGTTATCGCCGGGGCCGTAAAGGTTGACCGGCACGACGGCGGCGCACGGCAGGCCGTATTCGCGCCGGTAACCATCGAGCATGACCAGCAGGGCCTTTTTGGCGATGCCGTAGGGGGCGTTGGTTTCTTCGGGGTAGCCGTCCCAGAGGTTTTCTTCGCGGAAGGGGACGGGTGTGTGTTTGGGATAGGCGCAGACGGTGGCGACCTGGACGAACTTTTCGACGCCGCGGCGTCGGGCGTGTTCGATCAGGTGAATGCCCATGGCGGCGTTGGCGTGGAAGAATCGTCCGGGATGATCGCGGTTGGCGCCGATACCGCCGACTTCCGCGGCCAGGTGAATCACCACCTCGGGGTGCAGGTCATCGTACAGGCGCTCGACATGGGCTTCGCGGGTCAGGTCGTAGTCGGCCCGGCGGGGCACGTCGATCAAACCAACGCCGCGCTCGGCGAGTTTGGCGCAGACCACCCGCCCGAGAAATCCCGCGCCGCCGGTGACGGTGATGCGTTTGTCGATGAGGTTCATGGGCGGTTCCGGTGGAGGATGGTCTGATGGTCGCGAAGGCGGTGTTTTGATCCCCGCCAAGGTCGCTGCGTGACCACGACGAGGCTTGGCGTGTTGTTGATCCCGGCGGTGGCGGCTGGGCGGCCATGACGGGGGTTGGGGTGGTTCTACTGATCGTGTCCGACGCGGGCGGGCAGTTCGTGGCCGGCGTCGCGGAGGGTCTTTTCCCGGGCGGCCAGTTCCATGTCGTGATCGACCATCATCTTGGCCAGTTCCCTCAACCCGACCTTCGGTCGCCAGCCGAGTCTCGTTGCGGCCTTGGTCGCATCGCCCTGGAGGCAGTCGACCTCGGCGGGCCGGAAGTAGCGGGGATCGACCTCGTAGAAATCGCGGTAGTCCAGGCCGGCGTGGCCAAAGGCGATTTCCATGAACTGGCGGACGCTGTGGGTCTGGCCGGTGGCCACGATGTAGTCATCGCCGTGTTCCTGCTGGAGCATGTGCCACATGGCCTGGACGTAATCGCCGGCGAATCCCCAGTCGCGTTTGGCGTCGACGTTGCCGAGGTAGAGCTTCTCCTGCAGGCCGTGTCGGATGCGTCCGACGGCGCGGGTGATTTTCCGGGTGACGAAGGTTTCGCCGCGTCGGGGCGATTCGTGATTGAACAGGATGCCGTTCGAGGCGTGCAGGCCGTAGGCTTCACGGTAGTTAACGGTGATCCAGTGGGCGTAAACCTTCGCACAGCCGTACGGCGATCGCGGGTGGAACGGTGTGGTTTCTTTCTGCGGCGTCTCGGCCACCTTGCCGAACATCTCGCTGCTGGACGCCTGGTAAAAGCGGACGCGGCGTCGGGAATAATCCTCGAACGCGCGCAGGGCTTCGAGCATGTGCAGCGTGCCGATCGCGTCGATTTCGCTGGTGTAGACCGGCATGTCGAAACTCACCCGCACGTGCGACTGGGCGGCGAGATTGTACACTTCATCGGGCTGGACCTCGTCCAGCACGCGGCGCAAGACGTTCGCATCGGCCAAGTCGCCGTAGTGCAGAAACATCTTCGCGCCGCTGACGTGCGGGTCGAGGTAGAGATGGTCAAGACGGTCGGTGTTGAAGGAACTGGACCGGCGGATCAGGCCGTGCACCTGGTAACCCTTGGCGAGGAGGAACTCGGTGAGGTAGCTGCCGTCCTGGCCGGTGATGCCGGTGATCAGCGCCTTTTTCGGTAGGGCCATGTCGCCTCCGTGAGTGGCCGGGGCACGGGGCCATTGTATCGGACGTTGCGGCCGGAGCGAACTTCAGGAACCGGTCCCCGACAGCCGATGCAATCGGCGGGACCGTGACCGACTCTACCGAAAGGCCCGGGTGTGCCGGACGATGCGCCTGTTTGCCTGCTGACGTTCGACGTGGAAGAGTACTTCCAGATCGAGGCGGCCCGCGAGGTGGTCGGGCGTGAGCGGTGGGATGCGCGGGTCGGCCGGCTGGACGGGCAGCTCGACTGGCTGTTGCGGACGCTGGACGATCACGACAGCCGGGCGACGTTTTTCATCCTCGGCTGGGTGGCCCGGAGACAGCGACACCTGGTCCGCCGCATCGCCGACGCCGGTCACGAGATCGCCTGCCATGGGTTCGCCCATGACCGGCTGCATCGACTGACGCCCGACGAAGCGCGGCTCGACATCCGCACCGCCCGCGCCTTGCTGCAGGACATTTCCGGCCAGCCGGTCATCGGCTATCGCGCTCCGACATTCAGCCTCGATCGGCGCACGGCGTGGGCGGTGGACCTGCTGGCCGAGGCGGGCTTCGAGTACGACTCATCCATTCAGCCGATCCGCCGGCCGGCCTACGGTGTGCCCGACGCGCCGCGATATGCCCATCGCCTGGTCGGACCCGGCGGTGGCGAACTGCTGGAAATTCCTCCGCTGACCTGGCGGGTCGGTCGCTACCGATTGCCCGTGGCCGGTGGCGGGTATTTCCGCCTGTTGCCCCTGCGGTGCATGCTCAACGGCATCGCCCAGGCCCACCGCGCCGCTCAGCCGGCCATGTGCTATTTCCACCCCTGGGAGTTCGACCCCGATCAGCCGCGGCTTGGGCTGAGGGGCCTGCGGCGGCTGCGCACGTACGTGGGCCTCAACCGATCGCGACTGCGGCTGGTGCGCCTCATGCAACGCCACGGCGGCCGCACGGTCGGCCACTGGCTCAGCACCCAGGCTCCGGCACGCTGGGCGGTCCATCACTTGTCCCAGAGCCGCGCCCTCGCATCCGATCGGCCCCATCGCACCGCCGCCTGAACGAACGAATGGGCGACCGCTTTGCCCCTGGCCAGCCCCTGGCCTCCCGATGAGACAGATTTTCTGTCGCGCAGTGCCACAACGGTGGCACTGCGAGACTTGTTAGGAACTTGTCTGGGGTTCATAATCGATCCAGGACCGTCGGGGTATCAGGGGCGGACGATCCGGGGGCGATGCGCGGGGGCAGATGCCGAGGCCTGCTTCGGGGAAGGGCATGGGCGGGGGCCGCGCGGATGGGCAGGGTCGGGGGCAGGGTC
>CAYNCM010000098.1:0-10923 GCA_964395825.1 uncultured Planctomycetaceae bacterium | reverse complement strand
AACTTGTTTTTCTACAGAAATCTGGTTTATCCGGCCACATGCGGTCAGTTTACCGCCGCCGCCGGGCGTCGGCAATGCTTTATCGAGCGGTGAACGCCGTCAGAGGCGAAAACGTCGCTTGACCGGTCATGTATAACCACGGCGAATCCGGTGTTATCCAGATCGGGATAAAGCGGGCGCTGAACAGGCGGGAACGCAATGGCCCATGGCGCCAGGTGCTCGGCCGCAAGCCCCGGAACTTACCTGATCCCGACGACGTAGGCGATCCTCGTGTGGTCCAAACCCTCTTCGAAAAGGCCGGTATGGTCGGAAGAAAACGTGCCCGAGCATCGGGCCGAACAGTTCGAGCAACTCAAGACGTTGAACCTCAAGACCAGCCGGGCGTGGGCGTGCTTCTGGACAGCTTCCACTGGCATTGTGCTGGCGAGCACGTGGCGGACATCGAAGATCTGACAAACGAGCAGGTCGTGGTCGTGCACGTGAATGATGCGATCGCAAATCGGTCGATTGACGATCAGGTCGCCTTCGAACGGGAACTGCCCGGCGACAGCGGAGTGATCGACCTGAATGGCTTCATCGCGGGGCTGCGGCACATCGGCTATGATGGGCCGATCACCGCCGAGCCGATGAACCAGTCGCTCAGCGCCCAGCCCACCGAGCAGAAGCTCGACCGAACCGCCGCGGCCGTGCGTGGCCTGGTCAATGGGTAGCGGGTCACCGGCCGGCGCCGCACGTACATGCAATGTTGACAAGACAAGGAGACGTTGAAGTATGACCGATGTAAACCACGCGATGCCGCGAACGACGATCGGACCCGACGACAGGGTACAGGGCGTGCTGGGCCTGGGCTGCTGGGCGTTCGGTGGCGCGGGATGGGGCGGTCAGGATGACGATGCATCTCTGGCCGCGATGGCTGCCGCGCTGGAAGGCGGCATGAATCACTTCGACACCGCCCGGGCCTACGGCGGCGGCAAAAGCGAACAGGTGGTCGGGCGGTTCATCGCCGATCGGCGCGATGCGGTCTACCTGGCCACCAAGGGCAATACCCCCAAGGCTTCGGCCGACGACATCCGCAGTCAGTTGGAGGCGAGCCTGGCCGACCTGAAGGCTGACTATGTCGACCTGTACTACATCCACTGGCCGCGGTCGGGCAAGGACATGAAGCCGGTGCTCGAAGAGATGGAACGCGCCCGTGCCGAAGGCAAGATCCGGGCGATCGGGGTGTCGAACTTCTCGGTCGAGCAGATGGCCGACGTCGCGACGGTCGCGAAGATCGACGCCCATCAGTTGTGCTACAACCTGTTGTGGCGGCCGCTCGAAGCGGAGGTGATTCCCTATTGCCGGGAGCACGACATCGCCGTGGTGACCTACTCGTCGATCGCCCAGGGGATTCTCACGGGTAAGTTCGGCCGGGAGCGCCCCACGTTCCCCGAGAAGGATCAACGCGAGAACAACACGCTGTTTGACCGCGCGGCCTGGCCGCACATCGCCGAGGGCATCGAGCAGATGCGGCAACTGGCCGAGCGCGAAGGTCAGCCGCTGGTGAACCTGGCGATCCAGTGGGTGACGCGGCAGCCGGGCGTGACCAGCGTGCTGCTGGGCGCCCGCAACGCCGATCAGGCCAAGCAGAACGCCGCGGCCTGCGCCAAGCCGGTCAGCCAGGCGACGATCGACCAGCTCACCACCCTCAGCGACGAAGTGATCAAACACATTCCCGACACGGGTAACATTTTCCAGTACTACCCGTAAGCAGGCGACGCGACGATGAAGATCTACATTCTGGCGGACATGGAAGGCATCAGCGGTATCCGGATGCGCCCGGAGGTCGACAAGGCCCACGCCGAGTATGAGCACGGCCGACAACTGATGATGGCGGAGATGAACGTGGTGATCGATGCGGCGTTCGGCGCGGGCGCGGGAATCCGCGGCCGTTTTTTCGCGTCGACCGTTGGAGCAGCCCCATGAGCGAGCCGGTCATTGTGGTGTCGGGTCTGCCGCGGTCGGGCACGTCGGTGATGATGCAGATGCTCGAGGCGGCGGGGGTGGGGATTCTCACCGACCATCATCGCCGCGCCGATGCGGACAACCCGCGCGGGTATTACGAACTGGAAGCGGTCAAGCGGACGAAGCAGGATGCCGGCTGGCGGGATGGGGCGGCGGGCCGGGCGGTGAAACTGGTGCACCTGCTGCTGTTCGATCTGCCGACCGACCGGAGGTACCGCGTGATCGTCATGCGGCGAAACATGGACGAGGTGCTCGCCTCGCAACAGAAGATGCTCGCCCGAAGCGGCAAGCCGGGCGGCAACCTGCCCGCCGAAGCGATGAAGCGCGTGCTCGCCGATCAACTCGACCAGGCGATGGCGCACCTGGAAGCCGAGCCGGCCTTCGCGTTCATCAAAGTCAGCTATAACGACCTGATGGCCGACCCGGCGGCGCAAGCCAAGCGAGTCGCGGCATTCCTGCAACTGGACCCCGTGGCGGCCGATCGCATGGCGGCGGCGGTGGATGCGGCGCTGTACCGCAATCGCGCCTGATCCGCCTCCCCTCGACGCGCGCGTCCTCACCGCCGCTTGGGCCAGCCACCCGCTCAGCGCCCGCTTTCGGCGGCGCCCCCGCGCCGCCATGCGGCGATCTGCTCGGCCTTCATGCGGTGTTCGGCGCCGCGGACCGGGTCGGACAGCTTCGTCGCATACAGGCGCGCCAGAAAACGGTGGGCGATGGCCGTCATGGGGGCCAGCTTCAGGCAGGTCTCGAACGCTTCGGCCGCCTGGGCGAACAGGTTCAACCGCGCCAGCGTCACCCCCAGACGCAGGTGCGCCCGAGGCAGGTGGTGCATCAGTTCCACCGCGTCCAGCGCGTGACCGGCGGCCTGCTCGTTGCGGCCAAGCCTCGCGAGCGCCGCCGCCAGCCCCTCGTGGGCCTGGGCGTTGTCGGGATCGATCCGAAGCGCCCGCTCGAACGCTCGGACGGCGTCTTCGTTGTGCCGCAGCCGCAGGTACGCCTGGCCGAGCTTCAGGTGCAGCCCGGGCAGGCGCGGTTCGGCGCGCTCGGCGTGGCGCAGATGGATCATCGCCGCATCGACCTGGCGACAGGCCAGGTCGATCGTGCCCAGCAGCAGCCTGGCGGTGGGGGCGATGCGAACATCGTACTCGCGCAGCCGCCGGGCCGACGCGGCCAGGCGCTTTTGCGCCGCAGCCAGCGATTCGGCGGTCACCTGCACACGCAAGGGCTTGCCGGTCTCGGCGGATCGGCTGGCCTCCTGTTCGGCGCGCTGGAGAATCTCCTCGCGGTGTTCTTGCAGATGGGCCACGCGGCGCTCGGCGGCTTCGATCCGGTCGAGCCGCTGATGGTCGGCGCGATCGATCAGTTGTTCGGCCAGGCGGCGGGCTTCCGTGCGCTCGCCCCGGATCAGTCGACACCGCGCCAGCGCCATGCCGAACCGAAGTTCGTCGGGATACCGCTCGAACAATTCGTCGAGCAGTTCGGTGGCTTCGTCGACCATCGCCCCATCGAGGTACGCCCGGGCCAGGTTGTACTTCGCCTCGCGATCGGCCTGTTCGGCGGCGCGCTGGTCGTTCTCATCAGGCTGATCGATGTAACCCAGATCGACCAGTTGCTGAATCGCCTGGCGAGCTTCGTAGGGGTCTTCGCGCTGGTCGGCCGCGTGCATCCCGCACTCACCTTCGACGTCTTCCCAACTGTCGAGGCGCTGAATCCAGCCGGGCGCTTCGAACACCGCGACCAGCGGCTTGCCGTCCATGTCGTTCCCGATCGGCTGACCCATCAGCGCCAGTATCGTGGGCGCGATGTCCAGCAGCGACGCGCCGTGAATCCGCTCGCCGGTCTTGATGCCCGGTCCGGCCATGACGACGATGCCGTACTCGCGGTGCCAAACCGCCGGCCCGGCCGGTTCGTGCGGCGTGCCCGCCGGACGCAGGTGATCGCAGTGGAAACCGTGATCGCTGCAAAGGATCACCGTCGCGTCCGCACCGGCCAGGTCCAGCAACCGACCGAGCATCATGTCGTGGAACCGGTAACAGCCGGTCACCACGTCCTTGTAAATCTCGAAATCCCGCTCGCTGACCCCGGCCATCCGCGGCGGGTGATATTCCATGAACGCATGGGAGAAATGGTCGATCGAATCGTAGTACACCGCGGCGAAGTCCCAGTCGTTGTGGTCCAGGGCGAACGTGGCGGCGTTGTGCACCGAGACCATCTCGCTGAACAGCTTGGCGAACGATTCGAGGCGGCGGTCGCGGGTCTGGTCGATCTCCGCGGCGCGGGGGATGAAGGGCAGGATTTCCGCTTCGGTCAGTTCCGCCGGGTGCAGGCGCAGCGGCGCGAGTTGTTCGGCGATCCGCGGCGGATGCACCGTCCGGTCGGGCAGCGGCCAGTCGTGCGCATCAGGCGCCGGGCCGTGACCGCGCACGGAGACTTTCTGGAACATCTCGCTGACGCACAGGCCGTTGATCGGCTCGGCGGGATGTCCGCAGAACCACCCGATTACGTTGGTGGTGTGGCCGGTCTGGGTGAGGATGTTCCACACGGCCTTGGCCCGGCGGGTGGTGCTGGTCGAGGGGCGAATGCCCTTGCCGTCCGGCGCCGGTTCGACGAACCCGAGAATGCCGTGCTTGTGCGGGCGCTTGCCGGTGGCGATGGTATTCCACAGCATCGGGCTGAGGATCGGATGCAGCGTGGCCAGGTTGCCCCAGGCGCCGCGATCGATCAGGCGCTGAAGGTTCGGCAGCCAGCCACGTTCGAGCAGCGGATGGATATGCTTCCAGTCGGCGGCGTCCCAGCCGACAAGCAGCACTCTGGTCGCGGGGCGTTGGGTCATGCGGCGGCCCGGAGCATCACGTTTTGGACTGCGGCGGCCTGCGGTTCACGCCGACTGGCGGCGACGCCAGGGCACCATGCACGCGGCGCCCATGGCCAGCAGGACCAGCGACGCCGGTTCGGGCACGATCGTCGAGGACTCGCCCGCGGCGTCGTTGTAGCCGAAGCGATGAACGATCACATCGCCGTCGGTTGTCTGGGTGATGTCCGCCCAGCCGTAATGGATGTTGCCGCTGATGTCGAACTTCAGCCCGACGAACCCGCGATCGCCCGGTGTGAACAGGCTGGGATAATAGCCGTAGCTCGAAGCGATGCGCGTGGGGACGTAGGTTTCGGTAAAGAAGGTGAGCGTGCCGCTGACGGTGTCGCCGCCGTCCAGCAGAAAGGCGCCGTAGCCGAAGGCGTTGCCGGCCATGCCGCCGCCATCGGGAACCATCATGTAACCGGTGCCGGCGGTCTTGAGGATGTGGAACGATGCCGAACCGTTCTGGAAATCGGAGGTCGCGGCGAAAGTGGATCCGTCGGTGACGCGGAACATGGTGCCGGGCGTGCCGCTGATGGTCACGTCGGCCGGATCGTAGACGACCTCGGCGGCATCGACGCCGGCGGCGCCGGCGGTCGTCGCGGCGGCCGCGGCGGAATAGGTCGCCAGTCGCTTGAGCAGTCGGGAGTCGTGCTTTGTACGGTTGTTGCCTGCGGGGTGGGGCACGGGCGCGTCTCCTTACGTCTGGCGATGGGAACGGTCCAGTTCACGCGGCGCGCCCAAATAAAAAGAGCGCCGCGACGCGGTGCTCTCTCGTCGTTCCCACAGACTCCCTCGCCCCGGACGCTCCCGAAGCATCCCTGCTTCCTCATGGGTTATCAGACCACATCCGCGGGAAAAGTCAATAGCCGTTCGTGTGTTTTAGGCAAATCCCTCGCGTGGCGCGGGCGAACGCCTCGCGCAGCGCCAGGTGCCGCTGGCCGCCTCGCCGCCACCAGGTCTTGTGGCGTTCGCAACCGTGTCCCGGATGGTCCGCAAAGCGTCACTGCGACCGTCGGCCCGACCGCTGCGCCGTTTTGCCCGGCCCCGGGGAACCGCTATCCTGCTCCCGTTCAGTTCACCGGAGTGCGCCATGGCCGAGATCCCCCGCAACGAATATCCGCGTCCGCAGTTCGCCCGACCCGACTGGCTTTGCCTGAACGGCCGATGGCAATTTGAAATCGATCACGGCGACAGCGGCCTGGAGCGCGGGCTGCTCGAACGTGACCTGGCCGATGAAATCGTCGTGCCGTTCTGCCCTGAAGCGAAACTGTCCGGCATCGGGCACGAGGACTTCATGGCCGCGGTCTGGTACCGCCGGTTCGTGACGATTCCCGACGCCTTCGCCGGCCGTCGACTGCTGCTGCATTTTCAGGCCGTCGACTACGATGCGACGGTATGGGTCAACGGTGTGGAAGTGGCGCGACACCGCGGCGGATTCACGCCGTGGACCGCCGACATCACCGAAGCGGTCGGCGACACCGGCAAGGCGACGATAATCGTGCGGGCGCGGGACGACGGCCGCGCGATCAAGCCCATGGGCAAACAGTCGCAGCGCTACCCGCGCCACGGCTGCCACTACACCCGAACCACGGGCATCTGGCAGACGGTCTGGCTGGAGCCGGTTCCCCTGCGGGCGCATTTCGATCGGCCTCGCATCACGCCCGACGTCGGGGGCGGCTCGTTCATCGTGCAAACGCCGATCCGCGGTGATCGCGTTGACCTGACGGTGCGGGCGACGCTGAGCGACGCGGACGGACAAGTGGCGTCGGCGCGGACGCCGGCCGCCGCGGATTTCGCGCCATGCGTGGAACTGGGCGTTCCTGAAGATCGCCGGCAGTTGTGGTCGCCCGAAGATCCGCACCTGTACGATCTGCGCCTTGAACTGCTCGACGGCGGCGGGTCGGTGGTCGACGCCCTGGACAGCTACGCCGGTCTGCGCGGCGTCACCCTCGACGGACCGGCGATCCGCATCAACGGCCAAACGATCTTCCAGCGCCTCGTGCTTGACCAGGGCTATTACCCCGACGGCATCATGACCGCGCCCAGCGACCAGGCGCTGCGCGAAGATATCGAGATCGCCCAGCGGGCCGGGTTCAACGGCGCGCGACTCCATCAGAAAGTGTTCGAGGAGCGATTCCTCCACTGGGCGGACCGGATGGGTTACTTGGTGTGGGGCGAGTTCGCCGACTGGGGCTGCAACACCGGCCCGACCACGGAAGACAACCAGCAACCGACCGCCACCTGCATCACGCAGTGGCTGGAAGCCGTGGGGCGGGACTTCTCGCACCCGTGCATTGTCGGCTGGTGCCCGCTGAACGAAACCCGACAACTCCTGCACGATCGGATCACGCCCCTGGACGACGTGACGCGCGGGATGTTCCTGGCCACGAAGACCGCCGATCCCACGCGCCCGGTGCTCGACGCCTCCGGCTATGCCCACCGCGTGGCCGAGTCCGACGTATACGATTCACACCAATACCAGCAGAACCCGGCGCGATTCGCCGAGACGGTCGGCGGTCTGGCCGATGGCAAGCCGTTCGTGAACGAAGAAAACGGCCGGGCGATGTCGATTGCCTGGCGCGGCCAGCCGTATTTCGTTTCTGAATTCGGCGGCATCTGGTGGAACCCCCACGTCAGGCAAGGCGAAGCTTCGTGGGGCTATGGCGATCGGCCGAAGTCCGCCGAAGAGTTCTACGACCGTTTCGAGAAGCTGTGCGCCGTGCTGTTGGACGATCCGAACATGTTCGGCTACTGCTACACGCAATTGACCGACGTGTTTCAGGAACAGAACGGCGTGGTGAAGTTCGACCGGACGGAGAAGCTGGACTTGTCGCGCCTGTACGCCGCCCAGCGACGTCCCGCGGCAATCGAGCGGCGCGACGAAGCGTGATACGAACCGATCCGCCTGAAAAAAGAAAAGGCTCGCGCAGGAACATGGCTGCGTAAGCCCGGCAGTGGGTTGCCCTCCGCCCCGGGTGCTTGCGGCCCTGCGGTCGCGCAGGCAAGCGGACGGTCTGCCTGTTCATCTACGGTCGGTTGTCCGGCCGTCGGTCTTCTCACCCCGCGCTCATCTCCGCTCCGCCCCGGCGGGGCCGGCCTCCCGCCAATGCTTCATTCGCCTGCCGCGTCAGCCCCGTTCGGTTGGGTCAGTCGCCTCTGCGCATGTCCCATGCCGGCATCGCGCCAAACGGGCCCAACGCGCCGCAAACGACGGTTTCTGCGGGAGAATATGGATGCGGGCGTTAGCGAGGCTTGGCGGATGTGGGAAAAATCGCCCACCCGGGGGCTGAGCGGTTGGGGATGATCTACCGGTCGGTCGGCCTGGTGAGGTTGTATTTCTTGATGCGGTAGCGCAGGTGATCACGGCTGATGCCCAGGTTCCGCGCCGCGGCCGACTGGTTCCAGTTCGTCTCGTTGAGGGCATTGGCGATCAGCGCCCGTTCGTGATCGGCCAGCTTCGATCCGCCGGTCGGATGCGTCGGCGCATCGGCGTCGGGCGTTTCGTCGGTGTCCGCCTGTTCGACGATTTCCGGGGGGAGATTGGCCGCGTCGATCCGCCCGTCGGTCGCCAGCAGCGTGCAGCGTTCGACCACGTTGCGCAATTCGCGGATGTTGCCCGGCCAGGCGTAGCGCATCAACCGGGCCATCGCTGCTTCCGTGATCTGCGGCGGGGCAACGCCCAGGCTCGGCGCCGTTTCCCGAATGAAATGCTCGACCAGCATGGGCAGGTCGTCCACGCGCTGGCGCAGCGGCGGCACCGTGATCGGAAACACGTTCAGGCGGTAGTACAGATCCTCGCGGAATCGGCTGGCCTGCATCTCGGCTCGAAGATCCCGGTTGGTCGCGGCGACGATGCGCACATCGCAGGTGATCGTCTGCGTTCCGCCGACCCGCACGAACTCGCGCTCCTGCAGCACGCGCAGCAGCTTCACCTGGATGGCCTGGCTCAACTCGCCGATCTCATCGAGAAACAGCGTACCGCCGTCGGCCAACTCGAACCGCCCGAGCTTCTGCCCCGTTGCCCCGGTGAACGCGCCCTTCTCGTGGCCGAACAGTTCGCTTTCCAGCAGGCTCTCCGGCAGGGCGGCGCAGTTGATGGCGATGAACGGCCGATCGTGACGCGGGGAAAAACGGTGAATCGCCCTCGCGGCCAGTTCCTTGCCCGTCCCCGTTTCGCCGTACAGCAGGACGGTGGCGTTGGACAGGGCGACTTTGCGGCAAAGCTGAATCACCCGGTCGATCGCTTCGGACTGGCCGATGATGTTGAACCGCGGCAGTGATTCGCGCAGTCCGCGGGCCTGCCTGGAGACCTGGTCGTAAGCCTGGGCGTGGCAGCCGGCCACGGCCGCGAGATTCGCGAAGACCTTGAGCAGTTCCAGATCGCGCTCGGTGAACTGTTCGCGGTCGCGGGGGTTGATGACCTCGATCAGGCCGAGCACCTTGTCGCGGTGGATCATCGGGGCGGCGATCAGGCTGGTGGTGCGCATCTGCGTGCGGGCATCGATGCCGGCGAAAAAGTGGCGGTTCTCGCGCACGTCCTTGACCCGCACGGCCCGGCCGGTCTTGATGACCTGACCGGCGATGCCCAGCGACGCATCGAACCGCACGCCGACCAGCGTGTCCGATGCCGGGCCTACCGCGGTCTGAAAGACCAGTTCGCCGCGATCCGCTTCGTAGAGGATGACGCTGGCGCCCTCGGCGTCGAGGACGGCGGCCGCCTGTTCGGCGCAGCGATGGAACACGTCGGCCGATTCCAGTTCGGCATTGATCGCGCGGCTGGCGTCGACCAGGGCCATCAACATGCGGCGGTCGAGTTGCGGGGTGGTGTCGGCCATGTCGTTGATCCGCTGATCCGTCAATCCATGGGTCCGTTGAAGTCCGGCGCAGCCCGCCCCGGATCAACGGATTCACCGATTAGCAGCGCAGCGACTACTCGACTTCATACTCCACCGAGTAATTCGGGCTTTCCTTGGTAATCATGATATCGTGCGGATGGCTTTCGGCCAGCGAAGCGCCGCTGATCCGGCAGAAGGTGGCTCGGCGACGCAGGTCGTCGATCGTCCGCGTGCCGCAGTAGCCCATGCCGGCGCGAACCCCGCCGACCAGTTGATACACGAAATCGCTCAGCGGCCCGCGGTAGGGCACACGGCCTTCCACGCCCTCGGGCACGAACTTGCGAGGCCCGGCGTTGGCGCTTTGGCCGTAGCGATCGGCTGAACCGGCCATCATCGCGCCTTCCGAACCCATGCCGCGATAGCTCTTGTACCGCCGGCCCTTGTGGATGACCATCTCGCCGGGGGACTCGTCCAGCCCGGCGAACAGCGACCCGAGCATCACGCTCGACGCCCCGGCCGCCAGGGCCTTGGTGATGTCGCCGGAATGGCGGATGCCGCCGTCGGCGATCACCGGCACGCCCGCCGCGTCGGCTGCTTCGCAGGCGTTGATCACCGCGGTCACCTGCGGCACGCCCACGCCGCTGACCACCCGCGTGGTGCAGATCGCCCCGGGACCGATGCCCACCTTCACCGCGTCGACCCCCGCGTCGATCAGGTCCGACGCCCCGGCGGTGGTGGCGATGTTGCCCGCGATCAGTTCGATGTCATGGTCCTTTTTGACCCGACCGACGGTTTCGATGACGTTGCGGCTGTGCCCGTGCGCGGTGTCGACCACGATCACGTCGACTTCCGCTTCGATCAGCGCCGCGACCCGGTCGTAGTGGTGCACACCCACCGCCGCCCCGGCCCGCAGCCGACCGTGCTGGTCCCGGCAGGCGTTGGGAAACTGCTGAAGCTTGGCGATGTCCCGCATCGTGATCAGCCCGGTCAGGTGGAACTTCTCGTCGACCAGCAGCAGCTTCTCGACCTTGTTGCGGTTGAGGATGTGTTCGGCCTGTTCGAGGGTGGTGTCGGGCGAAGCGGTGACCAGGGGGTCATGGGTCATCACGTCGCGGATCGCCTTGTCCTGATTCTCCAGGAACATCAGGTCGCGTCGGGTGAGGATGCCGACCACGCGTCCGTGGCCGTCGCCCTGTTCGGTAATGGGCACGCCGGAGATGTTGTGCT
>CAYNCM010000097.1:0-10986 GCA_964395825.1 uncultured Planctomycetaceae bacterium | reverse complement strand
CCTGAAAATCTTCGCCCTCCACGAAGCCAACTACGCTTTAGTCGGATGAACCGGATTTATGATGGGTTTGAGATCAGAGCGGATCGCGTAACCCTCGCTTGCGCCGCTTCAATGACGGAAACGCGCTGCGGGCACTTGTGCACGTCATAACCTCTGAGCCAGACGAAGACGTTTTGGCACGATCTAGATGAGGCCGACCGTCATCGTAAACGAGCTTTTCGTAAACGTCATTGGCTTCTCCTTGGGTCAAGATCAACTGACGGTCGGCGCGGCGCTACGGTTGCACGATGACCCGTGAGATCGAAAGCGGCGGGATGCGGATCGAACCATCGAACCGCCGCTTCACCAGCGGCTGGCCACCCAGCGGCCAGTGGACGACACCGCCGGCCAAGCCCTGCTCGACGTAACTTATCCGTTCGCCGTCAACTACCGCCCGACCGTCAATAGTTAATGTCAGCGGCGCGGCGACCTCGAGTTTGCTGACGAGGAACACGCTGATTGATCCGTCGGGGTGACGGGCCGCGTGAGCGGTGACGGCCGGCAGATCGTCGGCGAGCATCGGCCCGACAACCCGGCTGGCCAGCAACTGCGCATCGCGGAACGTCGCCAGTGCCAGTTCGTACACCGCGCCGCGACGGCTGGTTCGAATGGTCATGGTCTGTCTTTCGAGGCCGTACAGACCCGAGCCTATCGCTTTGTCGCCGCGGCAGAGCATGTGAAGGCAGGCGCTGCTGACGCGGCCGACCCGCCACTGGTCAATCAGCGTCAGCCACCCGTCGGCGATGCCGATCGCAGCGGCAATCGATTCGCTGCCGGTGCCTGGCGCCAAGATGCCCCACTCGCTCATTGCGATGGGCTTTCCGAACTGTTCGTGACAATCGGTGATAGCGCGGCGAAGATGCGGTGCGAGGCGGAGCATGCGTCGCACGGCCTCGGTGTCCGGCCGGGCCGAGGCGACGCCCAAGTACGGGTGCAGCACCACCGCGTCGTAAAAATCGTGCTCGGCCAGCGCCGCGTCCCACTGGATCTTGTTCTCGCTGTCGTCTTCGCCGGCGACGTTAACGGCCAAGGGGATGCTCGGATCGACTTGGCACAGCGCCTCGGCCAGTTCGCGCGAGACGGCGATGTAGTCCTCGACCGTTCGCACGCGTCCGCCACGCTGGGCATGGAAGTAGTTTTCGTTGCCCAACTCGATGTGCTGGATCGGCGTGTTGCGGGTGAGGCGATCGCGCAAGCGGGCGACCGATTCGGCGGCGGTGTCGCTTAGGACATTGAACGTCAGCGGCGATCTGACCCCAAGCTCCAGGCACAGCGCCAGGTAGTCGTCGAAGGCGAATTTCTTGTTCGTCCGGATGACATAATCGAGCCACGGCAATCCTTCGTCGGGCCCGGGGCGCTCGAACCCGTCGCTCTTCCAATCGTAGTAGTTGGCGACGGTGCCGGCGGGGAAGCGCAAGCTTGGCGGGCGGACTTGACGGATGAACGTCTGCACCCGTTCGTCTTCGTAGCCGATGGGGCTCCAGGTCCACTGCTGATTCACGCCCAACAGTTGATGGGGAAACGCCACGGCGTCATCGGTACGGATCGCCATGCGCACCGCGACATCGGCCGGCCGCTTGAACGGATACCGCGTTTCGACCGGCGGATGCTCGAAGGTCAGCCGCGGATTCCGGAACTGGACCACCCCCTTGCAGTTCTGGATCGACACTTCCAGCTTGACCCACGGCGGGCGTTGATTGGCCAGCAGTTGGTGCTGGACGGTCACCTGCGTCCAGTCGCGGCAGTCGCCGGGCTGGAACTTGCGGACCGTCGGCTTGGACCCGCCGGGGTTGAAGACCTTGACCTTCGGTCGCGCGAAGAGTTCCGGCCCCGGTTCGATGTCGCGCAGGCGAACGTCGACGGTGAAGTAGAACGGCTCTTTGCCGACGATCTCGGGATCGAGTCGGTAGCGTGCGGTACGATAGCCGTTGCCGCCTTCGATGGTGACCACGCCGTTGTCCAGCGAGGCGTTCTGACCGAGGTTCCATCCGGGCCGATCGAGACCGACATTCGGCACGGGCCGTTCGAAGCTGACGCGCGGGTTGCGGAATTCAGCGATTCCCCCGCAGTCCTGCATCGCCAGTTCGAGGGTCACCGTTTCCGCCTTCGCGTCGGCAGGTAGTTGGTGGGCGATGGTGATCGGCGTCCAGTCGGCCGCGTCTTCAGCATTGAGGTTTTGCACTGACGGCTTGGCCGGGCCTTCGTGAAAGACCTTCACCTTCGGGCGCTGATAAACTTCGTCGCCGGGCTGCACGTCCTGCAGACGAACGTCGACGGTGAAAAACAAAGGGCGAGAACCGATGGCCTCGGCGGGCAGTTGGTACCGGGCGGTGCGGTAGCCCGGGCCTCCCTGAATCCGCAGAACACCGTCGTTGACCTTCGCGGCACGATGCCGTTGCCATCCGGGCTGGGTGAAAGCAACATCGTACAGCCCGTCATCGTGCTGTTGTCCCAGAGCCACGACCGGTTGCGACAATAGAACGAGCAGGCAGAAACAAGGCACGCGGCGAACATCACGGTGCACCAACATTGCCGATCCTTTCGGATGCGTACGCGGCGATGCATTTCGGGCAACTGCGGCGTTCAGCGGCTGCGGCGGGCCAGCAACAGTGTGCCCAGGCCGATCAGCGAAGCGCCTGCCGCCGGCTCGGGAACCAGGGTGCCGGTCGTTTCAATGCTGAAGTCGGTGATCGTGGCCTGCGGATTGTTCCCGCCGCTGGCGTCTTCATTCCAGGCGTTGCCGCGGAACTCGATCGACACCGTGTCGAACGTCGTGGTCTGCACGGGCGTCACGTCGTTGTTGACCTGACGGGTCGTCGGCGACAGCGTGGGGCTGGCAACCGACAGTTCCAGGTCCGGCGCCACGTTCTCGATCTGGAAGGTGATCGTGTGCTGGTTCGTCCCCCAGGCGGTTGCCTCGTTGAACTTGCCCAGGTTCGGATCGTTGCCTTCAGCGAACTGGATGCCGTTGCCGGTCGTCACCGGGTTGAGCTGCACCTTGTAGTTGTAGGTGCTGTCGTGCAGCGTGCCGTTGGTGGCCTCGGTCGTGCTGTCGGAAAACGACACGTCGAGCGTGCTGTTGGTGTCGGTCGGCACGTGGTCGAGTTGAACGGTCAGCGTCACCGTGATGGTTTGGCCGTTCGCGATCTGGTAAGGCCCGGGCAGCGACGCAAACGCCGACGAGTTCTTGGACGACTGGATCGTCAGCGATCCGGCGCCGGTGCTCGCTTCGGACGCGCCGCCGGAGTAGTTCCAATCCAGATCGTTGACGTCGCCGACAATTTCGGCGGCGTGGGTCGAGCCCATCGTCAGCCCAAGGGCCAGTGTCGCGGCGCTCAGCATCATCACAGTAAGTTTTCGATCACGTTTCATAGCGTCCTCCAAAGTAAAAAGGGTGATTCAATCTTTGCGCCCAGCCGTGTCATTCGACTGAGTGCGTAAACGGTAAATGTCTCGCGCTACGTCGCGCGAGGTCTCGGTCATTTTGATGTAGGGCGTGTCGGTAATGGTCAGGAAACCGATGTTGTGGTTTTCGCCGTCGCCAACGCGACCGGAGACCGGCTCATCGGTCAGCTTGAACCAATGCACGCCGACGATGTCGGGGTTCGCCGCCGCGCCGGTCACGTACTGGCGGAACAGGCGGGCACGATCGGCCTGGCTGTCGGCGCGGCGCAGCCCCGGGCCGAACACACCTGAATCGGTGGCGCCGAAGTGGAACTCACCAACGATGACCGGTTTGTCGATCTCGGCCGGCGGCCGCCAGGCGGCGATCGTCCCCCGGTAGAGGTTGAACGAGACCACGTCGCAGAACTGAGCTGCCGCCTCGACCACCTGCGGATTCGACTCGGCGAATCGGCAGCCGAGATACAGCTTGTTCGGAGCGACCTCTTTCATCACGCCTCTGACTTTCTTGAAGTAGGTACGGACGAGCTTGCCGTTGAACTCCTTGAGGTCCTTCATCGCCTCGGTGGTCTGTGGCAACCGCTCCTGAGCGCCGAGTGCCGCATCCCAGCTTTCAATCCACATCTTCCAGGCGGCACGCAGGTCGGCGATGTCGCCGTACTTGGCTTTCAAGTCCTCGACCAACTGGCGTTTGGCCGGCTGGTCTTCACCGTTGACTTTCCACACGCCGATCGCCAGGTAGGTTTCATCGCCCCAGCTCAGTTCGTTGTCGACGAAGTAGCCGATGCAATAGGGGTCGTCGATGGTGCCACGGGTGAAGTTCTCGGCACGCCGGCGCAGGTTCTCCTCGAAGTCCGCGTCGAACGGATCGGGCACGGCGTTTCGGGTGCCCGGCTGCCAGGGCAGCTTCTTCGCCCAGTAGTGAACCCAGTGCGTGTAAGGAATGGTCGTCTCTTTGAAGAGCGTGGCGTCCGACCAGTTGCCGATCGTATTGAAACCCCAGTTCATCAGCCGCCGGGGAGTGAGATCGAGCCACTGCTCGTACCAATCCTCGCCGTACTTGCGTTCGAGATTGGCCGTGTAGAAGCTGAAAGTTTTCAGTTCCTGTCCCTTGTAGGCGTCGCGGCGGGCCTTGCCGGTGCCCAGGTGGTCCCCGAGCTCTGGTTCGTTTTCCCAAGGCGGGTTGCGGAACCAGTCCTCGCGTCTGTTTTCAATCGGCGTCGCACCGCCGGCCTTGACCACGTCCATACCGATTGAGAAAAACAACCGACCATCGGGATCGACCAGATGCCACTTGCCCTGGTGCCTGGCGGTGCGGAAATGGCCGGTCGCTTCGAGCTTGGGTCCCTCGGCCCAGCCGCCGTACTTGTTCCAACTTGCGGGGCGGGGGTTGTCGGTCAGACGTTGCTGCTCGGTTTTACGGGCGGCCTGCAGGTCGGATGCGTCGTGGACCTTCTCGGGCCAGTCGGCATGGGTGTATTGGCCGAACTTGTCGACGAAGGGGAAGAACGGCTCGGGCACGGTCAGGTCGGCCGGATCGAACTCGCCGGCGGCGCGGATGTCATCGACGAGAAACGTATGGGGCTTGGTGGGCTTGTTCAAGAACAGGTTGATCTCGACGATTTTCGCCGGGTCGATCATGTTGCCGCGCTTGCCCCAGGGCGAATAGTCCATGCCCGGCATTTTGTCGCGCAGATCTTCAGCGAAACGCCGGTTGAAGCGGACGACCAGCGTGCCGGTTTCGCCCGGATCGAGTTCGATGCCGCCGGTCGTGGAGTTCTTTCGCCCGGTCGCGCCGGGGTTGTCGATGCGGCAGCCCAGGCCGACCGACTCGTCGCTGAGGTTGGTCACTTCCATCGCGACGTGGGTGAACGCCGCCAGATCCCAGACCCCGTCGGGCGGCTTCAGGCGGGCATTGGGATAGGGTCGGTCGGCACCGAAGGCGACCATCAGTTCATGATCGCCGTCGCCGTCAGCATCGACTCGCTCGACCCGCGAATCGAGCACGACCACGCGGTCCATGACGTCGGCGTTTTCGAAATCAGCCAACGGCTTGGGGTCGGCGGCCGACACGACCGCGGCGAACGAAAGCACAGTGATAGCAAATAATCGCATCATTCTTTGATGACATCCCAAAGGGGGTGAGGATCGTTGAGAACGAAGGCGAAGATGTCATCGCCCTGCATGGTTTCGCCGTGGCCGTCGTAGAACAGCACGTTCGCGGCGTCATCGTGTCGAACCGCGGTGGAGTTTTTGTTGTTGCCCGCCGGCTTAACTTCGCCGTTGTACCAGAAGGAATGTTGCTTGGTCAGGCCGTGCCGGTAGCCGTCGGCGAACTTCATCGCGGCGCTGGGCGAAGCCACGCGACCGCTTTTCATCGCGGACATGATGAGAGGCGGCGTGGCGTCATTAAAGCTTGCGCTTTGCGTGACCGCGCCCATCCCTTGCACGTTCTGGCCGTAGCTTTGCCGCATGTCGTAATTGCCTTGGCCGTTGGGATGGCCGAGCGACCATGTCGCATTCGGGCAGATGTAAGACTTGGGCATGCTGATCCACTTGCTGCCTTTCACCTTTTGGGGCAGGGCAAGAGCTTCGCGGAAAGCGCTGTTGTTGTACCAGGGCACGTGGTCCGGCGGACTGCTGGTGACCGACAAGGGACTGGGCGTATTAATCCAGTTGGGGATGTGCCAACCGCGATACTCCGCGACGTACATCGAGTCGGCCACGCCGATCTGCTTGAGCATGCTCAGGCACTTGACCGTCTTGGCCACGTCCCGGGCCTTGTTCAAAGCCGGCAACAGCATCGCCAGCAGCAGCGAGATGATCGCCACGACCACCAGCAGCTCGACCAGCGTAAAAGCTCGCGTTGTTCGGTGTGTTCCTCGCTCGTTCATGCCGTCGCTTGCCTTTCCACTTCGCGGTGAGCGGGCCTCGATTCAGTCCTGATGGATCGCGGTGCTGGCACGCACCTTCAGCGTGGCGGTGCACCATTGAATCCGTTGTTGGTCGTCCGGCGCATCGCCGGCCTGGGTTCGGTGCCTGGTCCGGGCGATCAATCGCTCCGCCGCCAGCCGCCCCATCTGTTCCAGGGGGTGCTTCAGCGACGTCAGTTGCGGGGTGAGATAGCGGCACAGATGCGTGTCTTCGAAAGTGAGCACACTGAGTTGCTCGGGCAGCCGACAACCTCGCTCCAGAAGTCGCTGCACCATCGCCGCCGCCATGTGGTCGTTGTATGCGACGACGGCGGTGGGCGCCTGGTCGCCGAGGGACAGGAAGTAGTCGGCCGCGGCACGCCCGCCGGGTTTCCGGCTGGTGTCAGATCGCATGCCTCGATCAAAGACCCAACGGGGGTCCGGCTCGATGCCCAGTTCGCTCATGGCCTTGAAGTAGGCGGTTTTGCGGGCCTCGTTGTGGGCCACGCGATGGTCGACGCACCGGCCGACATAGCCGATCCGGCGATGGCCGAGCTCCATCAGGTGCTCGATCGCCAGGTCGATCGCGCGGCGGGTATCGAACATGACCGCGTCGAGCTTGTCGCTCGGCCAGGTGCAGTCGATGGCGACCAGGGCATCGGTGCGGTCGGTCAGTTCATTGATCCACGGCTCGTTGCCGTTGACGCGCAGCAACAGGAGGCCGTCGATGCGCGACTCAACCAACGTGTTGACGCACAATTCAGGCCGGGCCGAGCCGGCGATGTTCAGCAGCAGAAGCTGGTATCCGTGCTCCATGCAGGTGGTCTCCGCGCCCCGGAGCATCGAACCCTCATATTGAGCGCCGATGCCGGCCCAGGGCACGGGGGGAATGTAAATCCCGAGCGTCTGGGTGCGTTGCAGCGCCAACGAACGGCTCGCGTGATTGGGCCGGTACCCCAACTGCTCCGCCACGTCCTGAACCTTTCGCCGCAGGTCCGGACCGACGGAAATGTTGCCCTTAGCACCGTTCAGGACCACCGACGCGGTGGCCTTGGAACAGCCGGCCAACTGCGAAACACGCGTCAGCGTCGCTGCGGCGAGTTGTGAACGGATTGACATGGCCTGAACCACCCTTTATAAACCGGTTAATTAACCGTAACCCACGCTTCGGTGTTCGTCAACAGGTTTTCTGAGAAATTTAATTGGCAAGGCGGGCGCACCATGAATCGTCGCGAATTCCTGCGAAGTCTCTCGTTCGGTGCCGCCGCCTGCACGCTCGGCATGCCTGAAACACTGCTCGCCCAAGCTGGCGGAGGCCGGCCCAACGTGCTGTTTATCGGCATCGACGACCTCAAGCCACTGTTGAACTGCTACGGCGCGTCACAGATCATCAGCCCGAACATCGACCGGTTGGCCAAGCTTGGCGTAATCTTCGCCAACGCCCAGTGCCAGCAGGCGGTCTGTGCGCCCAGTCGAGCGAGTCTGCTTACCGGGCTCTATCCCGATTCCACCGGCGTGCTCGACCTGAAAACGCAGATGCGCGACGTCAACCCGGACGTGCTTACGCTGCCTCAGCATTTCCGCAACCACGGCTACGCGACGACCGGCGTGGGCAAGACCTTCGACAGCCGCGCCGTCGATGAAAATCACGACGCCGTCTCGTGGTCGCACGGCTACGTTGCCTGGCCCGCCGATCAGTTCAACGCCGATTTCCCGCAACCGGTTTGGGGCTATCAGGCTCCGGCAACCCGGCAACGCGTCGAACACGCCCAAGAACTGATTCGCCGCACGGGCAAGAACCAGCGCGAGATCGCCCGGCAGACGCCCGGCAGCCGACCCGCGTTCGAAAACGCCGACGTGCCCGACGATGCCTACACCGACGGCGCGATCGCCAAACACGCGATGCGGAAGATGGAAGCGCTGGCCAAGGCCGATCAGCCGTTCTTCCTGTCGGTCGGTTTTTACAAGCCCCACCTGCCGTTCGTAGCGCCGAAGAAGTATTGGAACCTCTACGACCCGGCCAAGATCGATCTGGCGGACTATCAAAAACTGCCGCACGACGGCCCGGACCTGGCGTATCAGCCGGGCTGGGAACTGATCAACGGCTACTCCGACGTGCCCGAGCCCCGACCGTTCCCCGAAGACTACCAGCGGTCGATGATTCACGGCTACTACGCGTGCATCAGCTATATCGACGCGCAGGTCGGCAAGCTGCTGGACAAGCTGGATGAACTGGGCATCGCCGACCAGACGGCGATCTGTCTCTGGGGCGACCACGGCTGGCACCTCGGCGACCACGACATGTGGTGCAAGCACTCGAACTTTGAGCAGGCGGTGCGCTCGCCGCTGATCATCGCCCCGACGCCGGCAACGCGCGGGTATCAACGTAACGCGACGGCCGAAGGCGTGGTCGGCTTCGTCGACATCTTCCCGACCCTCTGCGACCTGGCCGGTCTGCCCGTGCCCGCGGCCGTGCAGGGCGAGAGTCTGGAGCCGATGCTTCGCGATCCCAACGCGTCGGTGAAGCAGTACGCGATGAGCCAGTTCCCGCGGGGCTATCAGGGCAAGCGATACATGGGCTACTCGCTGCGATCCAATCGCTACCGCTGCACGTTCTGGATTCCGCGCGAGGTCGCGGACCAGCCCGACGCGGTTGATCATGCCGCGTGGATCGAGTTGTATGACTACAAGACCGACCCGCTGGAGACGGTGAACCTCGCCGCCGACCCGGCGCACGCGGAGGTGGTGGGCGAGTTTCGTAACGCCCTGCCGGGCCGGTTAACGCTCGGCCGGTCGTATGCGAATAAGCCGTAGATGCGGCCGTGGTCAAACCGCGGGAAACGCCATGAACTTGATTTACTTCAATCCGGATCAGATGCGAGCCGACTTCGCCGCCTGCTACGGCCACCCGATCGCCAAGACCCCCAACCTCGACCGCCTGGCTGAACAGGGCACGCGGTTCGACCAGTGCCACGCCCAGCACACGGTTTGCACGCCGTCACGCTGCAGCTTCATGACCGGCTGGTACCCGCACGTGCGAGGTCACCGCACGCTCTGGCATCCGCTGCAGCGCGACGAGCCGAATACGCTGAAGTACCTCAAGCAGGCCGGCTACGAGGTGCACTGGATGGGCAAGAACGATCTGCTCGCCCAGAACGCGTTCGCGGATTCGGTGACGGCACTGCACTTGCCCCAAGGCGGCAGCGGCGGCGATCGCGACATCTTCCCGCCCGACGACCCGCGCTACTTCAGCTTTCTTTACGGACCGATGCCCGACCACAGCCCCGACTGGTACAAGGTGCAACGGGCGATCGAATTCCTGCGTTCTCGCGAAGCTGGCGACGCGCCGTTCATGTTGTACCTGCCGATCACCCACCCGCACTGCCCGTTCACCTGCCCCCAGCCCTGGTACGACATGTACGACCCCGACGACCTGACGCCGATGCGACCGGCCGACCTCCCGGGCAAGCCGATCTTCCACCGCCTGATTCGCCAATACCGGCGCATCGACGCGTTCGGCGAAGCGACGCTCCGCAAGATCCGGGCGGTCTATCTGGGCATGATCAGCTACGTCGATCACCAATTCGGCCTGCTGCTCGATGCGCTGGATGAGACGGGCCTGGCCGAGTCGACCAGCGTGTTCTTCTTCTCCGACCACGGCGAGTGGGCCGGGGATTACGGCCTGGTCGAGAAGTGGCATAGCGGACTGGACGATTGCCTGACCCGCGTGCCGCTGGTCGTTCGCGTGCCCGGCGCCGAGTCATCCGGCCACGTCGTGCGCGAGCCGATCGAGATGTTCGACATCATGCCCACCACGCTCGAGTTGGCGTGCGTAGATAGTCGGCACACGCACTTCGCGCGTTCGATGTGGCCGCAACTGGGCGGCGGCGCCGGCGACCCGGTTCGCGCCGTCTTCGCCGAGGGTGGCTACGATCCGCACGAGTCACACTGCTACGAGGGCACCCCCGCCGACATCGGCGCCGACCCGCAACACATCTACTATCCCAAGGGGCTGCAACAGCAGGAGCACCCCGAGTCGTCGGTGCGTTGCGCGATGATCCGGACGCGGGAAGCCAAGCTGATCCATCGGCCGAAAGAGACGTCGGAGCTGTACGACCTGCGGGCCGATCCCGAAGAACTGAACAACGTTTACGGCCAAGCGGACTACCGGGCGATCCAAGCTCAACTGCAGCAGCGGATGCTCGACTGGTATCTGCATACAAGCGACGTGACCCCCCTGCGCAGGCAGTCACGCACCTATGGCGAAGAGGTCGTTACTCGCTTGGGCATCGCGAAATAATGCGCAGACCCTGCGTTGGTCAAGTTGCGACGGCGGTCCAAAATGTCGTTCCCTACCCATTTTTCATCAGGAATCACGCGGCTTTTCGCTTGTAGTGGTTGAGCAGACCGCCGAGGAACGCCTATCGGTGAACCGGTCCGATGTCTTCGGCCAGCGGCGCGTTGGGTGGCGGCATATAGGCGTCGCCAAATGTTAAAAATTCGCTTATGGGCAAAAACCTGCGGAAAAGCGGGGCAAAAGAATCCGCGATTGATCGGGCCAGCACCACAAAAAAAGCAGGCTCTTCGGGATTTTCCGTGGGTTCGGGGGATGGTAAAACGGTGCGCTAAGGAG